>NZ_BAABIB010000039.1:0-15479 GCF_039542405.1 Amycolatopsis dongchuanensis | reverse complement strand
GCAAACCAACGGCAAGATCGAACGGTTCCACCGCACCCTGGCCGAGGGCTGGGCCTACGCCCGCTTCTACCCATCCGAAACATTGCGCCGGACCGCGCTACCAGGCTGGCTGCACTTCTACAATCACCACCGACCCCACAGCGCCATCGGAGGCAAACCACCGATCACCCGGCTGACCAACCTCTCTGGACATCACATCTAGAAGAGCGTGGGTTGCTCGCTGAGGGCCCCTTCGATCACGAGCATCTTCAGCTTCGTGTCGACGCCGCCGGGGGCGGAGAAGCCGCCCATCCCGCCCCCGGCGGCCAGCACGCGATGGCACGGCACGACGATGGGGAAGGGATTGCGCCCGAGAGCCTGCCCCACCGCTTGCGCCGAACCGGGCAACCCCAGCTGGTGGGCCACGTCGCCGTAGGTCAGCGTCTTGCCGGGCGGGATGGTCCGCGCGAGCTCGTAGACCCGGCGGTGGAACTCGGGCACGCCGGTGTAATCGAGCCTGACCGCGGCCAGGTCGCGCGGCTCACCCCGCAGTAGTGCGACGATTTCCGCGATCGCCAGCTGGATCTCCCCGGGCGGCTCGGTCTCGACGGCGTCGGGAACGGAAGCCTGCAGCCGGGCAAGTGTCCGCGCGGCGTTCCCCTCAGGGAGGCGTACGCCCACTACCCCGTGCTCACCCCAGGCTATGCCGCAGTGTCCGAGCACGGTCTCGAACACGGCGATGCCCTGCGCAGTCATAACGCATGGATCCTCCCCGACGAGCCGTCAGAAGGGAAGCGATTTGCGCCTGCTCGCACTCGCGAGGTCGAGCACGAGCAGGCGCTGCGCCACCCGGATGCCCCGAGTGGCAATGTCCTGAGCGCGTTCACCAGAGGGTCCATCCCCCGTCCACCACGATCTCGGCGCCTGTGACGAAACTCGCTTCGTCCGACAGCAGGAACTTCACTGCGTTCGCGACTTCCTCGGGGCGGCCGAACCGGCCCATCGGGGTGGCTTCTTCGAAGGGGCGCACCCGCGCCCTGTCTGCGTAAGCTTCCTTCCCGACGTGGATCATGCCAGGGGAGACGGTGTTGACCCGGACACCGAGTTTGGCCCCGGCCACGCCGAGTTCCCTGGAGAGCGCTCGGACCGCTCCCTTGGAGGCGGCGTAAGCCACCCCCCGCACGGGGCCGTCCGGTGTTTGCTCGGGTATGCGGTCGCCGTAGTAGCGGTTGTTGAGAGCGACTATCCCGTACACCGAGGCGATGTTGACGATCGCCCCGGCTCCGCGTGCCGCCATGCGCTCCATGGCGGCGAAGGAGAGGAAGGCGGCGGCCTCGACGTTGAGGGCGAAATTCTGCCGCCACTTCGCGAGGTTCTGTGCGAACAACGGGGCCAGATATGTGTCTCCGGCGTTGTTCACCAGAGCTCCCAAAGGGGAGGACGCGTCATCGATGGCCCGGAGTATCCCGTCCCTGCCCTCTTCGGTCGTGACGTCTGCCGGAATCGCGAGCGCCGTGCCGCCCAGTTCGCGGATGCGTTCTTCGGTCTCCTTGAGAGGCGCCTCGCGACGGCCGACCAGAAGGCAGGCGTACCCCTCCCGCGCCAATCGCAACGACGTCGCCTGCCCTATACCGGTTCCCGCCCCGGTGATGACGGCCATAGCGCTTTCGCTCATCAACGTTCCCTTGCGTATTCCACGTGCTAAGTCGGTGTTGGTGCGACCGCGGGTTCGGGCAATGAGTCACTCGTGCAGGTTTGAACTCTTGCGTTCAGGTTGTTGGGTGCTCGTTGGTGCGCGGCCGGGTCCGCAGAAAGAGCGATGTCGCACTATGCGGGAAGTGCATTCGCCGCTAGGTTCTCGTGTTGTTGTGGTTGCGCGTCGTGTTTCGCAGGAATTCCGACCTAATCCTGTCGCAGAGGATGTCAAGTCGTCATTTTGGTACTTTGGCCTGCAAACGCAACCGGATTGAACTTGCAGCTTAGGTGGTTGCCATTCACCGCTGAGCGGTCGCCGAACTACCGCGTAGGTGATACTGAAGGGGGAGTATAGCACGACTGTCGCTGCCCGTGAAGTGATCCGGGTAATCCCTGTTTGGCGTCACTGGTACGTGGGCGAGCTGATCGGCCAGCTCACCCACGAGGGGTGTCCCCTCTGGCCCGCACGTGCTTTCCAAGCCGGAAACGGCTGCTTGCCGAGAGACGATGCATGACTGGGGATCACCAGATGGACCAGCCCCCGTCGACTACCAGCTCCGTGCCTGTGATAAAAGAACTGTCGTCGGAGGCGAGGAATTCTACTGCGGCCGCGACGTCCTCCGGGCGTCCGAGCCGGTGTAGCGGTGTCCATTCTTGGAACCGTTCGGTCCTTTCCGGTGAGATAGTTCGCTCTGGAACACAGATCATTCCGGGGCACACCGTGTTCACGCGGACGTTCCACTTCCCGGCAGGTATTGCCAGATCGCGCGTCAGGGCTGCGACTGCTCCTTTTGATGCATGGTACGCCGGTGCGCGGTACGGTCCTTTGTCGCCTTCTGGCGGGAAACTGTCCTGGTCATAAAAACGGTTGTTCATACCCAAGTTTCCATAAACGGAGCCGATGTTCACGATCGACCCACCGCCTGAATATCGCATCCTGTCGATCGCCCAGGCGGTGAGTAATGAAATTGCCGTCACGTTCGTGGATAGTTCGGCTTCCCACGTCTGCGCGTCCTGGCCGAACAACGGCATTTTGCTCGATCGTGCGGCGCAGTTGACCAGCAATTTCAACTCGTTGCCCTGACTGTCCGCCAGTGCTGTTAGTGCTTTCCTGCCCGTCTCGGTCGATACATCACACTGCAGTGTGACGACTTTGTTGCTGGCAGCGCTGGCTGTTCGTTCAAGGTCTTCATCGTCAAGACCGGCAATCACGCAGTGCCAGCCCCGGTCGGTGAGCCGGTTGGTGATCACTCTGCCGATTCCATGGCCTCCACCGGTGATAACTGCCATTTTTGCGGTAAGATCATTCGAAGCGTGCTCGTTTGGCATCTTTTCACCTAAACGCTTTCTCTGTCGAGGAGTCACGCCACGGTATTTCTCGCATATGTGTTGCGCGACAGTTGCGCGTTCGAATTGGCCCTTGGCTCCGAGGGGTAGAAGCCGCGCCGTCCTGGTACTCGTTCGCGGTATCGAAAAGATTCACGCCCAGCTCGTACGCACGGCGGGTGACCTGTACCGCGCCGGCGGTGTTGTGGCTGTTGTGGGTTTGCCAGGTGCCCAGTGACAGTTCGGAGATCTTGAGACCGCACTCGCCCAGACGTCGATACCGCACAGAACTCTCCTTCGTCGGCTCCGGCCCACCAGCTTTCCCGCTGGTGCGCGGCCTCAGTAGGAGGTGCTTTTCGGTGGCGCCCGGCCGTCCGCCGGGCGCCCCGTCAAACCCTCAGCGCTGGTCGCCCTCTCGCCAGCCGTTCGTGATGGGGAGGCGGCGGTCGCGGCCGAAGGCCTTGAACGTGATCTTCGTGCCGACCGGGTACTGGCGGCGCTTGTACTCCGCCCGGTCGACCATCCGGATCACGCGGTCGATCGTCTCCGCGTCGAAGCCCGCCGCGAGCAGGTCCGCGTAGCCGCGGTCGCCCTCGACGTAGTCGTCCAGGATGTCGTCCAGCAGCGGGTAGTCCGGCAGCGAGTCGGTGTCCAGCTGGCCGGGGCGCAGCTCCGCCGACGGCGGCTTCGTGATCGAGTTCTCCGGGATCGGCGGCACCTCACCGCGCTTCTCGGCTTCCGCGTTCCGCCAGCGCGCCAGCTCCCACACGTGCGTCTTGAACACGTCCTTGATCGGCGCGAACCCGCCGACCGCGTCCCCGTAGATGGTCGAGTAGCCGACGGCCAGCTCCGTCTTGTTCCCCGTGGCGAGCACGAGGTGACCGTCCTGGTTGGACAGTGCCATGAGCAACATCCCGCGCACCCGCGCCTGGATGTTCTCCTCCGCCAGACCGGTGAGGTTCAGCTGGTCGACGTAGACCCGCACCATGTCCTCGACCGACTCGGTCCGGAAGTGGCAGCCGAGCCGCCGCGCCAACTCGGCCGCGTCTTCGCGAGAATGCGAAGAGGAGTACGCCGACGGCATCGACACGCCGTACACCGCGTCCGGCCCCAGCGCGTCCACCGCCAGCGCGGCCGTGAGCGCCGAGTCGATGCCACCCGAGAACCCGAACGTCACCGACCGGAACCCGTTCTTCTGCACGTAGTCCCGCAACCCGACGACGAGCGCCGACCACACCTCGGCCTCGTCCGACAGCGGTTCCGAAACCGGCGCGGGAACCGGCTCGTACGCCGGCACCGGCTCCGACGACAGCACCCGCCGTCGCACTTCCAGCCCCTCGAACGAGCCCTCCGACGAGTGCCCGCCCGCGGGCAGGTCGAGGTCGACCACCAGCAGGTGCTCGACGAACTGCGGCGCCCGCGCCAGCAACGCACCGTCAGCGCCGACGACGATCGAGTCCCCGTCGAAGACCAGGTCGTCCTGCCCGCCGACGAGATTCGTGTAGACCAGGGGCGCGCGAGCCTCCGCGGCGCGCCGGGCGACCAGCGGCAGCCGGATGTCGTCCTTGGACCGCTCGTACGGCGACGCGTTCGGCGCCACCACGAGGTCCACCCCGGCCTCGCCCAGCGCGGTCACCGGGCCGCCCTCCTGCCAGATGTCCTCGCAGATCACCATGCCGATGTCGAGCCCGTGCAGCCGCACGACGTCCAGCGTCTGCCCCGGCTTGAAGTACCGGTGCTCGTCGAACACCCCGTAGTTCGGCAGGTGGTGCTTGAACTGCCGGCCCACCACTTCGCCGCCGTACAGCGCGACGGCCGCGTCCCGCGGGCCCACCTCGTCGTTGTCGAGGTAGCCGGCGTACACGAGCAGCCCGCCGCAACCGGCCTCGTCGAGCCGCCGCGCCAGGTCGTCGACCGCCTGGCAGGACGCCTGCGCGAACGTCTTGCGCAGGGTCAGGTCCTCGACCGGGTAGCCGGTCAGGGACATCTCGGGGAACACCACGACGTGTGCTCCCGCTTCGGCGGCCTTCTTCGCCCAGTCGACGTGGAGCTGCGCGTTGCCCGCGAGATCCCCGACCGTCGCGTTGATCTGGGCGAGCGCGATCCTCAGTTGCGGCATGAGGTCATTCTCGCCCAGACCACCGCTGCTCACAGCGGAATGTGCGCGAGCGAACCTACTTCCGCTTGATCAGGCTGCGCACCTGCTTCAGCGTCTGCTCGAAGTCCGAGTCGAACGGGCTGTCGTGCACGAGGTACGTCCACGTCGAACTCGGCCGCCGCACGCCCGCCGCGCCCAGGTCGATCCCGTCGTCGCCGACCTCGGCCTCCTCGAACGTCTTCAGCGAGCGCTCCTCGATCGTCGGGACGATCTTGTGGAACTCCGGGATCGCGAGCCGGTGGAACTCGTCCAGCGGCGTCTCCCGCGCGATGGCGCGTAGGTGGATGCTCTCCCGCACGTCGCTGAGGTACGCCAGGTGGTCCGACCACAGCTCGTCGAGGTGGAACAGCATGATCTCCCGGCACACCTGCACCAGCGCGTCGGAGTCCAGCTTCTCCGCCAGCTCCTCGTACCGCTTCGGCGCGGCCTCCTTGAGCTTCTCGGCGGCCAGCTCGGTGCGCAGCAGCTCGTCGCGGTGCTTGAGCAGCTCCGCCCGCTGGTGCTCGATCAGCCGCGTGTAGCGCCAGGTGTTGCGGTGGATCTCCAGGTGCACGCCCTCGGCGACCCGCTGCGCGTGGTTGATCTGCCGCTGCGCCGCCGGGTCGGTGATCCGGCCCGTCTCCTCGTCCGCGGCGATGCCCTCGGGCACGTCGGGCGCGTTCGACAGCACCAGCTCGTCGTTCAGCGACGCGAAGAACACCGCGCTGCCCGGGTCGCCCTGCCGCCCCGACCGGCCACGCAGCTGCCCGTCGAGCCGGCTCGACGGGTACCGCGCGGTGCCGATGACGTGCAGCCCGCCCAGCTCCGCGACCCGCTCGCGGTCCTTGCCGTCGGCGCCGCCGAGGCGGATGTCGGTGCCGCGGCCCGCCATCTGCGTGGACACCGTGACCGCGCCGTACTTGCCCGCTTCCGCGATGATCGCCGCTTCCTCGGCGTCGTTGCGCGCGTTGAGCACGACGCACGGCAGCCCGGCCTTCTCCAGTTTCTCGGCGAGTTCCTCGGACTCCGCGACGTCCTGGGTGCCGACCAGGATGGGCCGCCCCGTCTCGTGCACCTCCCGGATCTCGGCCTCGATCGCCCGCAGCTTCTGCGAGGGCGACGCGTAGATGCGGTCCGGCTCGTCGGTGCGGATGTTCGGCTTGTTCGGCGGGATGACCGCCACCTCGAGCTTGTAGAACTCACGCAGCTGCTCGGCGACGGCGACCGCGGTGCCGGTCATGCCCGCCACCTGCGGGTACCGCGCCATCAGCGCCTGCACGGTGATGGAGTCGAGGATCTCGCCGCGGTCGGTCGCCGCGACCTGCTCCTTGGCCTCGACGGCGGCCTGCAGCCCGTCCGGCCACCGCTGCAGCTCGGCGACGCGGCCGCGGGAGGCGTTGATCAGCTGGACCTTGCCGTCGCGCACCAGGTAGTCCACGTCCCGCGTCAGCAGCGCGTGCGCGTGCAGCGCGACGTTCACCGCGGCCAGCCTGTCCGCCCCGGACTCGTCGTAGAGGTCGATCCCGCCCAGGGCCTTCTCGACGACGGACGCGCCCGCGGCCGTCAGCCACGCGTTGCGGCCGTCGCTGTCCGTCTCGTAGTGCAGGCCCAGCCGCAGCCGCCGCACCACGTTCGCCACCTCGACGTCCGCCGTCGCGTGGTCCACCGAGCCCGCCATCACCAGCGGGACGCGGGCCTCGTCGACGAGCACCGAGTCGGCCTCGTCGACGATCGCGACCTCCGGCTCCGGCTGCACGAGGTCCTCCACGCGCGTGACCAGCCGGTCGCGCAGCACGTCGAAGCCGATCTCGCTGACCGCGCCGTAGGTGACCTCCCGCGCATACGCCTCACGCCGCTCGTCGCGGGTCAGCGTCGGGTCGACCCACGACACCGACACGCCCAGCAGGTCGTAGACCGGCTTCATCCACTCCGCGTCACGGCGGGCGAGGTAGTCGTTGACGGTGGTGACGTGCACGCGCTTGCCCTGCAGCGCGTACCCGGCCGCGGCGAGCGCGCCGGCCAGCGTCTTGCCCTCACCGGTCTCCATCTGCACGACGTGCCCGGTCAGCAGCCCCATGGTGCCCAGCAGCTGCACGTCGAACGCGCGCTCGTCGAGCGCGCGTTTCGCCGCCTCGCGGCCCAGCGCGCAGATCTCGACGAGCTGGGTGTCCCCGAACTCCGCCTCCAGCCGCAGCTTGCCCGCCCGCTCCGTCAGCTCGGTGTCACTGAGTTCCCCGAGTTCGGCCTCGAGGTCACCGATCGCGGGCAGCAACGCCTCGTACCTGGTCAGCTCGGCGCTGCCAGGGCGTTCGATGAGCCTGCGCAACCGCTTGCCCATCCGGGTGATCAGTGCTGGCACCCCTGGTCTCCTGTCTCTCTCAGTCCGACCCACCAACGAGGTGGTGGTGGTCCGGTGTTCCCCGCCAGGATGGCACGATCGGCGCGTGTCCCTCCTACAGCGAGCCCGGTCGCGAACCGCGCGAGTAGCCGTCCTCCTCGGTGCCTGCCTGCTGCTGCCGCTCACCGCCTGCACCTCCGAGCAGACCGGCACGCGGCAACCGCAGGACCAGACCGAGCAGCGGGGTCCGGCCGGTCCGGTCCCCGCTGGTCTGGACCGGTTCTACGCGCAGCCCCTGACCTGGGGCGACTGTGTACGTTACGCGACTTCGGACGATGCGAAATCCGTCTTTGGTCAGAAAGATCTGGAGTGCGCGCGGCTGACCGTGCCGCTGGACTACGCGAACCCGCAGGGGGACACGATCACCCTGGGTGTCCTGCGTCACAAGGCGACGGGTGAACGGGCGGGGGCTCTCGTCATCAACCCGGGTGGCCCCGGCGCTTCCGGCATGCTCGCCGCGGCCGGCCTGGCCACCCAGAGCAGTGAGGTCAGCACCCGGTTCGACCTGATCGGCTTCGACCCGCGCGGGATCGGCGCGAGCGAGCCCGAGGTGACCTGCCTGACCGATCAGGAGCGCGACGCCCGGCGCAGCGAGGACCTCGACACGGACGGCTCGCCCGCCGGGGTCGCGAAGCAGGAGGCGGAGGCGAAGGACTTCGCCGCCAAGTGCGCGCAGCGCACCGAGCACGGCACCGCGATGCTCGCCAACATCGGCACCCGCGACGTCGCGAGGGACATGGACGTGCTGCGTTCGGCGCTGGGTGAGCAGAAGCTGACCTACCTCGGCTACTCCTACGGCACGCGCATCGGCTACACCTACGCGGAGGCCTTCCCCGGCAACGTCCGCGCGATGGTGCTCGACGGCGCGCTCGACCCCAACCAGGACGAGATGGAGTCGCTCGTCGCGCAGGGTGCGGGCTTCGGCGTGGCGTTCAACCAGTTCGCCGCGTGGTGCGCCGCCCGGCAGGACTGCGCGCTGGGGAAGAACGCGGCCGGTGCGACGAAGGCGTTCCAGGACCTCGTGCGCCCCTTGATCGACAACCCGGTCCGGCTCTCCGACGGCCGTGAGCTGACCTTCGACGACGCGACGCTCGGCGCGATCCAGGCGTTGTACTCCCAGCAGCTGTGGGAACCGCTCAACACCGGGCTCAACGAGCTGCGGACCGGCCGCGGCACCACGCTGATGGCGCTCGCCGACCAGTACAACGAGCGCGATGCGAGCGGCCACTACAGCAACACGCAGGACGCCTTCACCGCCATCCGCTGCGTCGACGACCCGCGTGTCACGAACAAGGCCGAGATCCTCGACGCCGAGAACCGCTACGACCAGGTCGCCCCGTTCCTCGACGACGGCAAGCCGAACGGCGCCGCGCTCGACGCGTGCGCGTTCTGGCCGGTGCCCAACACGTCGCAGCCGCACGAGCCGGAGGTCGCCGGTGTCCCGCCGGTGCTGGTCATCTCGACGACCAACGATCCGGCCACCCCGTACGAAGCGGGCGTGAACCTCGCGAAAGCGATGAAGGGCGCACTGCTGACGTTCGAGGGCACGCAGCACACCGTGTTCCTGCAAGGGAATTCGTGCGTCGACCAGGCGGGCACCGACTACCTGCTCAACGGGACGCTCCCGGCGGAGGGGAAGCGCTGCGCGGCGCAGTGACCGGCTGGCACGATGGGGGAGATGCCTTTCCGTCACTGTCGGCTGCCGGCCGTGCTCGGTCTGCTCGGGGTCGCGCTGCTCGCGTGCACTCCCGTGCAGGCGCCGCCCCGGCCCCAGCCGTCCCCGGTGTCCGACGTCCACGCACTCGACAGGTTCTACGAGCAAGCGCTTTCCTGGGGTGACTGCCGGTCGTACGCCACGGGGGAGCAGAGCGCTGCCGCCTTCGCCACACCGGGTGTGGAGTGCGCGCGCCTGACGGTGCCGCTGGACTACGCGAAGCCGGAGGGCGAAACGATCACGGTGGGCGTGCTGCGGCACAAGGCGGCCGACCCGGCGGACCGCATCGGCTCGCTCGTGGTCAACCCCGGCGGACCGGGCGGTTCGGGCATGGAGGCCGCCGCGCGCCTGGTGCCGACGGTGAAGGGCGAGGCGATCGGGCTGCGGTTCGACCTCGTCGGCTTCGACCCGCGCGGGGTGGGTGCCAGCGAGCCGCGCGTGCGCTGCCTCACCGACGCCGAACGGGATGCGGAACGCCAGCGGCACCCCGGCGACGGCACATCCCCGGAATCGGCGGCGGCCTGGACGGCGGAGGCGCGGGACTTCGCCGCGAAGTGCGTGCAGCGCACCGAACACGGCGCGGAGATGCTCGCGAACGTCGGCACGCGCGACGTCGTGAAGGACCTCGACGTCCTGCGTGCCGCGCTCGGCGAGGAGAAGCTGAGCTACCTCGGCTACTCCTACGGCACGCAGATCGGCTACAGCTACGCGGAGGCGTTCCCCTCACGGGTGCGGGCCATGGTGCTCGACGGTGCCATCGATCCCACCGAGGACGAGCCGCACTCGCTGCTCTCGCAGGGCCAGGGCTTCACGCGCGCCTTCGGCCTCTTCGCCGCCGAGTGCGCGAAGCACGCCGGCTGCGCGACGGGTCAGAACCCGGCGCAGGCGGTGGAGACGTTCGAGAACCTCACCCGCCCGCTCCTCACCACGCCCGCCGCCGCGGGTGGCGGGCGGAAGCTGTCGTACGACGACGCGATGACCGGCGTCGTGGAGGCCATGTATTCGCAACAGTCCTGGCCGAACCTGAACGCCGCGCTGAACCTCCTCCGCGCGGGGGACGGCTCGCTGCTGCTTCAACTCGCCGATAGCTACTACGAGCGCGGCCAGGACGGGAAGTACTCGTCGCTGCAGGACTCCTATTACGCGGTGCGGTGCGTCGACAACCCGCGAGTTGCCGACCCGGCCGAGATCACCGGGATCCACCGGCAACTGCTCGACGCCGCGCCGTTCCTCGACGGCGGCCGCCCGGACGAGGGCGAACCGGACATCTGCGCGGCTTGGCCCGTGCCCAGCACCTCGCAGCCGCACCGCCCGTTCCTGCCGGGAGTGCCGGCGCCGCTGGTGATCTCGACGGTGAACGACCCCGTGACGTCGTACCAGTCAGGCGTCAACCTCGCGGCGGAGATGCGGGGCGGTCTGCTCACCTACGAAGGTGCGCAGCACACCGCGTTCCTGCACGGCAACCAGTGCGTGGACGTCAACGGCCTGGCGTACCTCGTCGACGGCACCCTGCCGCCGGACGGGACGCGCTGCCCCGCCTAACGCGACGGAGTGGTGCTGGGCGGGCTGTTGACCCCCGAAAGGCCGAGTTCGAGCATCACGGCCCCCTCGTTCGGCTGGCGCGGCGGCACCTGCATCCACACCCGGACGAGGGTGCGGGGCTCACTCCGGGTGACCCAGAACTTCACGTCCACATCCGACTGGATCTGCGGGAGGACGCTCGACACGACGTCCTTGGCCAGCTCCCCCGTCACGCGGTACGTCTCGACGCCCTTGACGTCTTCCTTCGTCTCCGTCTTGAGCCCGGTGGCGCTGGTCAGCAGCCTCGGCAGCCCCTGCGACAGCAGTCCGGCCGGCGCGTACTCGGCGGGCACCGGCTCCCGGGTCTGCTGCCCGCGCTGGTCGGTGAGCACCAGCTCGTCGCCGTCGATCTCGTAACGCAGCTCGAACCGGTTGGTGGTCTCCTGCATGTCGGCCTGGCCGATCGCCGAGCCGTGCGGCCCGCCGTCCCGGCTCGCCCAGCCCTTCACCTCGCGGATGTCGAGGCCGGGGATGCTGCCGCTGACCCCGAGGTCGAACTGGATGCTGGTGATCTGGCCCATCGTGGCCGCCGCGGCGCTGACGAGCCCGGGGCCGTCGGGCAGCGGTCCGCTCGTGTCGGGCGAACCGGCGCAGCCGCAGGCGAGGGCCAGGACAAGCACGAGGACACTCGCAGTGCGGCGGAGCATGCGACAACCGTAGCGGTGCCGGTCAGGAGCGGGAGAAGGTGCGCCGGTAGGCCAGCGGCGAGACCCCGATGGCGGCGTTGAGGTGCTGGCGCAGGGACGCGGCCGTGCCGAGCCCGGATTCCGCGGCCACCCGGTCGACGGGCAGGTTCGTCGTCTCCAGCAGGTGGCGTGCGTGCAGGACCCGCTGCTGGTTCAGCCACGCCCGCGCCGACAGCCCCGTTTCGGCGCGGAAGCGCCTGCTGAAGGTGCGCACGCTCATCCGCGCGTGCCGCGCCAGGTCCTCGAGCCCGAGCGGTTCGGCGAGCCGTTCGAGCGCCCACGCCCTGGTCGCCGCTGTGCTGCCGTCGTCGGGCTCGGGCAGTGGCCGGTCGATGAACTGCGACTGTCCGCCGTCCCGCCACGGCGGCACCACGCAGTACCGGGCCGCCTGGTTCGCGACGGCGCTGCCGTGGTCGGACCGGATCACGTGCAGGCACAGGTCGACGCCCGCGGCGAGCCCGGCCGAGGTGAGCACGTCGCCGTCGTCGACGAACAGCACGTTCTCGTCCAGTTCCACCCGCGGGTACAGCTGCCGGAACCGCTCGGCGTGCGCCCAGTGCGTCGTGGCCCGCCTGCCGTCGAGGATCCCTGCGGCGGCCAGGACGAACGCGCCGGTGCAGATGGACATGACTCGCGCGTGGGCCGGGATGCGCGCGAGCGCGGCGGCGAGCTCGGGCGGCAGCGTGCCGTCCTGCCTCGGCCCGGCCACCCGCGTCCCGGGGACGATCACGGTGTCGGCCTCGGCGAGCACCTCCGGCCCGTGTGCCAGCTGGGCGGAGTAGCCGTAGCTCACCCGGATCGGCCGGTCGTCGATCCCGCACAGGCGCACGTCGTAGAGCGGTTTCCCGTCCTGCTCGGCGCTGGCGAACACCTGGGGCGGGATGTTGAGGTCGTAACCGATGACCTCGGAGACGGCCAGGACGACGACGCGGTGCATGGCCGAATTTTTGCACATATTGGCGCTTCGGCCACTCGTCCGGCGCGGCAAGATCACCGATGCTGATCGGGTGACCACGAAAACCCGCTTCCACCGCGCCTGGCTGGTGGCCTTCGCGGCCTTCGTCGCCCTCGTCGGCGCGGCCGGTTTCCGCGCAGCCCCGAGCGTGCTCATCGATCCACTGCACGACGAGTTCGGCTGGTCGCGCGGCACCATCTCGGCCGCGGTCAGCGTCAACCTGATCCTGTACGGGCTGATCTCGCCGTTCGCCGCCGCGCTCATGGAGCGGTTCGGCATGCGCCGCGTCGTGGTCGGCGCGCTGGTCCTCGTCGCGGCGGGCAGCGGGCTCACCGTGTTCATGAACGCCAGCTGGCAGCTGCTGCTGTGCTGGGGCGTGCTGGTCGGCACGGGCACGGGCTCGATGGCGCTCGCGTTCGTGGCCACCGTCACGAGCCGCTGGTTCGTCCGGCACCGCGGCCTGGTCAGCGGCGTGCTGACGGCGGCGGGGGCGGCGGGTCAGCTCGTGTTCCTGCCGCTGATCGCGGCGCTCGCGGAGGGCTCCGGCTGGCGCTCGGCGTCGCTGGTCGTGGCGTTCGCGGCACTCGCCGTCGTGCCGCTGGTGCTCGTGTTCCTGCACGACCACCCCAGCGACGTCCGGACCACCGCCTACGGGGCGGCCGAGGCGGAGGAGAAGCCCGCACCGACGCACGGCACGGCCCGGCGGGCGCTGACGGTGCTGCGTGACGCCGCGAAGACGCGCGTGTTCTGGCTGCTGGCAGGCGGGTTCGCGATCTGCGGGGCGTCCACCAACGGCCTGGTGGGCACGCACTTCGTCCCCGCCGCGCACGACCACGGCATGCCGGTGACCACCGCGGCCTCGCTGCTCGCGCTCGTCGGCATCTTCGACGTGGCGGGCACGATCGCGTCGGGCTGGTTCACCGACCGCGTCGACCCGCGCTGGCTGCTCGGCGGGTACTACTTCCTGCGCGGCGCCTCGCTCCTGCTGCTGCCGCACCTGTTCGCGCCCACCACCGAACCGCCGATGTGGGCGTTCATCATCTTCTACGGCCTGGACTGGGTGGCGACCGTGCCGCCGACGGTCGCGCAGTGCCGTGACCGGTTCGGCATGACCGGTCCCATCGTCTTCGGCTGGGTGTTCGCCTCGCACCAGATCGGCGCGTCGATCGCCGCCGTGGGTGCCGGCGTCATCCACGACCAGTCCGGCAGCTACGACCTCGCCTGGTACGTGGCGGGCGGTTTGTGCGGGCTCGCGGCGCTGCTGTCGGTGTCCGTTCCCACGCTCGGGGTACGGGGAGAACCACGAAACATGGCGTTAACACAGCGCCCGTAGGGTGCGGCCATGGATCGCCAGCAGGAGTTCGTGCTGCGCACGCTGGAGGAACGGGACATCCGGTTCGTCCGTCTGTGGTTCACCGATGTCCTCGGGTTCCTCAAGTCGGTGGCCGTCGCCCCCGCGGAGCTCGAGGGTGCCTTCACCGACGGGATCGGATTCGACGGATCGGCCATCGAGGGCTTCGCGCGCGTCTACGAATCGGACATGATCGCCAAGCCCGACCCGTCCACCTTCCAGGTCCTGCCCTGGGAGACCGAGGAGGGCGGCCACTATTCGGCGCGCATGTTCTGCGACATCGCGATGCCCGACGGCTCCCCGTCCTGGGCCGATCCGCGGCACGTCCTGCGACGGCAGCTGTCGAAGGCGGGGGAGGCCGGGTTCACCTGCTACGTGCACCCGGAGATCGAGTTCTTCCTGCTGTCGAGCCTGCCCGACGACGGCACCGAGCCCGAGCCCGCGGACAACGGCGGGTACTTCGACCAGGCCAGCCACGCCACGGCCACGCACTTCCGCCGGCACGCCATCGAGACGCTCGAAGCGATGGGCATCTCGGTCGAGTTCTCCCACCACGAGGGTGCGCCGGGTCAGCAGGAGATCGACCTGCGGTACGCCGATGCGCTGACGATGGCCGACAACGTGATGACGTTCCGCTACGTCATCAAGGAGGTCGCGATCACCCAGGGTGTGCGCGCGACGTTCATGCCGAAGCCGTTCACCAACCAGCCGGGTTCGGGCATGCACACGCACGTGTCGTTGTTCGAGGGCGATCGCAACGCCTTCCACAACCCCGAGGACCCGTTCGAGTTGTCGGAGACGGGCAAGGCGTTCGTCGCTGGCCTGCTCTACCACGCGCGCGAGATCTCGGCCGTGACCAACCAGTGGGTGAACTCGTACAAGCGCCTGATCAGTGGTGGTGAGGCGCCGACGACGGTCTCCTGGGGCCGGGCGAACCGGTCGGCCCTGGTCCGCGTGCCGAACTACTCGCCGGGCAAGGCGTCTTCGCGCCGCGTGGAGATCCGGACGATCGACTCCGCCTGCAACCCGTACCTCGCGTACTCCGTCGTGCTGGCCGCCGGGTTGAAGGGGATCGAGAAGGGCTACGAGCTGCCGCCGCCGGCCGAGGACAACATCTGGTCGCTCACCGAGGCCGAGCGCAAGGCCGCGGGTTACGAGCAGTTGCCGCAGAACCTCGGCGAGGCGCTCGCGGAGATGGAGCGTTCCGAGCTGCTGCCCGAAGCGCTGGGCGAGCACGTCTACGACTTCTTCCTCCGCAACAAGCGCGTCGAGTGGGACAACTACCGCAGCGCGGTGACGCCGTATGAGCTGAGGACCCTGCTCCCTGTGCTCTGACCTGCGGAAACGGGGTTAACGGACCCCCCTGTTTCAGGGGGGTTTCAGGGCGTGTAATCTTCTCTTCGTCGCCAGGGAGACCGGGCGGACGGGGCCGAAAGCCCCGGCCACCGGAGACCAGGGTCGGGCGGTTGACACCGCGATCCGAACCAGGTAATGTACTGCGGCGGCCCCGAGGTGGAGCCGCTTCCAACCACTACGAATCAGTAGTGGTAGAAGCAGCCCTTCATCGGGGAAACACAAAGCTTGAATTGCAGATTCAACTGCGTGTTGTTTGAGAACTCAACAGTGTGCTAGTGAACTAAGCCAGTAGAGCTTTATG
>NZ_BAABIB010000038.1:0-21786 GCF_039542405.1 Amycolatopsis dongchuanensis | reverse complement strand
TCCACCTGCATCCGCCGATCCTCGCGGACCGCGGACATCCCTGAAAGGTAGGGCGGCGTGAGCACGGCGACTGGACAGTCCACTTCGTACACCCCGTCCGCGGCGGCGCTCGACGCCGTGCTCGCGGGCGGCGACCAGCCCGAGCCGCCCAGTGCGCTGTCGGCCTCGCTGGCGTTCGGCTGGCGCGCGATGCTCAAGATCAAGCACGTGCCGGAGCAGCTGTTCGACGTGACGGCGTTCCCGATCATGATGACGCTGATGTTCACGTACCTGTTCGGCGGCGCCCTGGCCGGGTCCACCACGCAGTACCTGCAGTACCTGCTGCCGGGCGTGCTGGTGATGAGCGTCGTGATGATCACGATGTACACCGGCGTCGGCGTGAACATCGACATCGAAAAGGGCGTGTTCGACCGGATCAGGACGCTGCCGGTGTGGCGCCCGGCCGCGCTCGTCGGCGCGATCCTCGGGGACCTCGTGCGCTACACGATCGCCTCCGCGGTGATCCTCGTGCTGGGGCTGGTCCTGGGGTTCCGGCCCGGCGGCGGGGTGCTCGGCGTCCTGGGCGGGGTGGCGCTGCTGGTGGTGTTCTCGTTCGCGTTCTCGTGGCTGTGGACGATGTTCGGGCTGCTGCTGCGCACCGAGAAGTCGGTGATGGGCGTGAGCATGATGGTGCTGTTCCCGCTCACGTTCCTGTCCAACGTGTTCGTCGACCCGAAGACGATGCCGGGCTGGCTGCAGGCGTTCGTGGAGGTCAACCCGATCACGCACCTCGTCGCGGCGGTGCGGGGCGCGATGGCGGGCACGTGGGACGGCGGCGCGGTGCTGTGGACGCTCATCGCCTCGGCGGTGCTGGTCGCGGTGTTCGGCACCTGGACGATGCGGCTGTACAACCGGCGCTGACGCACTCGCGGCTTCAGACCTGGCCGATCCCGCCGTCGACG
Source organism: Amycolatopsis dongchuanensis (assembly GCF_039542405.1). Classification (NCBI taxonomy): domain Bacteria; kingdom Bacillati; phylum Actinomycetota; class Actinomycetes; order Pseudonocardiales; family Pseudonocardiaceae; genus Amycolatopsis; species Amycolatopsis dongchuanensis. The sequence goes on along the minus strand of NZ_BAABIB010000038.1, from coordinate 20,845 downwards.
GGGAGGTCGATCCCGGTCACGAAGCTCGAATCCGCGGACGCGAGGAACAGGGCCGCGGTGGCGATCTCGTGCTCGTGGCCGAGGCGGCCGACGGGGACCCGCGCGGCGATCCGCTCCTTGAACCCCGGCGGGAGGTCCGCGAACGCCGGGGTTTCGATCGCGGCGGGGCTCAGCACGTTGACGCGGATGCCGCGGTCCTTCAGCTCGGTCGTCCAGGTGCGGGCGAACGACCGCAGCGCCGCCTTGCTCGCGGCGTAGACGGTCGTCCCCGCGTCGCCCTTCTCCGCGGCACCCGACCCGATGAGCACGACCGAGGCGCCGTCGGACAGCAGCGGCAGCAGTTTCTGCACGGTGAAGAACGTGCCGCGCACGTTCGTTCCGAACACGGCGTCGAACGACTCCTCGGTCACGTCGGTGAAGCGCTCACCCCACGTCCAGGCACCGGCGCTCGCGACGAGCACATCGACCCGGCCCGGTCCGGCCGCCACGACGTCGGCGAGGCGGGCCAGGTCGGCGAGCTCGCCGACGTCGCCGGCTACCGCGCTCACGTCGTGCCCGATCGCGGCCACCGCCGCGTCCAGCCGGTCCTGGCGCCGTCCGGTGATGACCACGTGCGCGCCCTCGGCGACGAACAACTTCGCCGTCGCCAGTGCCAGCCCGGACGTCGCGCCGGTGATCACCGCGACCTTCCCGTCGAGCTTCGCCATGCCACTCCTTCGATGCGGGAAAATGAGAGTGCTCTCATCTTCGCGGAAGATGAGGGTTGTCTCAAAGTTGAGACATCTCACATCTTGTTAGGGTGGACTCCGTGCCTGCCAGGGAAACGCCGACGCCCGCCCGCCGGGACGCGCACCGCAACCGTCAAAGGCTGCTCGAGTGCGCGCGGCGCGCGTTCGCCGAACGAGGCGCGGAGGCCCCGCTCGACGGCATCGCCAGGGACGCCGGGCTGGTGGTCGGCACGCTCTACCGGCACTTCCCGACGCGCCTGGACCTGCTGTGCGCGGTGCTCGAACCGAAGCTGCGCGACGTGCTCGACGAGGTGGAGGCCGCGGCTGCTCTGGAGGACCCGTGGGCGGCGTTCAGCGGCCTGCTCGAAGTCCTCTGCGAGGCCCAGGCCGGGGACCGGGCGTTCGGCGACTTCCTGGCGCGGCGGTTCTCAGGTGACGATCGCATCGAGGCCGCGCACGACGAGATTTGCGTGCTGGCGCAACGGGTTCTGGGGCGGGCGCAGGAGGCGGGAGTCGTGCGCCGGGACGTCACGGGCGCCGATCTGTTCCTGGTGCTGTGGGCGGGCGGCCACCTCGCCGAGGCCACCCGGCACGTCGCCCCGTCGATGTGGCGGCGGCACGTGTACGTGGCCATGGACGGCTTCCGGGCCTCGGAGCGCCTCGACCTGCCGGAGCACGCGTGGGACGCGGGTGAGCTGTCCCGGGCGATCGCCGCGCCGGGGACACAGGCCGCGGCGAAGCCCTGATCACGGCGACCGCGGCGGGCGGGTCGTCGGCGAAGCCTGATCGCCAGGCTGGATCTGCCGCCCGGGCTCAGCCCCGCGCGGAGCCGTGCCGTCCCAGCGGGCGCGGGACGGCGACCGGCCGCCTCGACCCCGCCTAGGAATCGCGCCGGGCGCAGGCCTGCGCCCGGCGCGCGAGGCCGATCGCCGCGACAGTGCGGCGCCCGGCTTCAGCCCGTGGGTCCGAAGCGTTCCGTCTTCACGCGGCGCGGGTCGTGGCCCAGTGCCAGCAGGATGTCCGCCACCGCCTCGACGAAACCCGTCGGGCCGCAGACGAAGCACGCCGGTTCGAAGGACGCGGGCCAGCCGTGGCTGTTCAGGTCCGCGACGCCGATCCGGTGCGGCTCCCCCGCCCAGCCCTCCGGCGCCTCCCGCGTGTACACAAAGGACACTTCGACCCCGCTGAGCGCGGCCGCCCGCAGCTCTTCGGCGTAGAAGACCTCACGGGGTGAGCGCACCGAGTACAGCAGCCGGAACGGGGTGCGCGCGCCCTCGGCCCGGCGGGCGCGGATCATCGCCATCAGCGGGACGATCCCCGAGCCGCCCGCGACGAGCAGCACCGGCGCCGGATCGGCCGGCCGCCACACGAACCAGCCGCCGATCGGCCCCCGCACCTCCACCGGATCACCGACGGAGAACACGTCCGTCAGGTACGGCGAAACCTCGCCGTCCTCGACCCGCTGCACGGTCAGCTCGACCCGCTCGCCGTCCGCGGGCGACGCGATCGAGTAGCTGCGCTGGGCAGTGTAGCCGTCCTCCGCGGTGAGGCGGACATCGGCGTGCTGCCCCGCCAGGTGCCCCGGCCAGCCCGGCACGTCGAGCACGAGGGTGCGTGCCGTCGGCGTCTCGTCCCTGACCTCGGCCAGGCGCGCGACGCGCCAGCTCAGTCGCCCTGGTACCGCTGCTCTCGCCATGGGTCCCCGTAGTTGTGGTAGCCGCCGGCCTCCCAGAAGCCGGGCTCGTCGGACAGGGTCAGTTCGAGGTTGTGCACCCACTTCGCGGACTTCCAGAAGTACAGGTGCGGCACCAGCAGCCGCGCCGGGCCGCCGTGCTCGGGCTCCAGCGCGTCACCGTCGAACTCGTAGGCCACCCACGCGCGGCCGTCGAGGAGGTCCTCCAGCGGCAGGTTCGTGGTGTAGCCGTCGTAGGAGTGCGCCACCACGTAGTCCGCCGCGGTGTCCACGTCCTCCAGCAGCGTGTCGACCGACACCCCGCGCCACCGCGTGCCCAGCTTCGACCACTTGGTGACGCAGTGGATGTCGACCGTCGGGGTCTCGCTGGGGAGCTCGAGGAACTCCTGCCAGTTCCACTGGTGCACGGTGCCGTCCTCGGCGGTGACCGTGAACTCCCAGGTCTCGGTGGACACCCGCGGCGTGGGGCCGATCGAGAGCACCGGGAAGTCCTCGGTCAGGTACTGCCCCGGGGGCAGTTCGACGCTTTCGTCACGGCGGCGGCCGCGAAAGCCCGGTGAGACGATTCCCATGAGGACAGTCTGACACGGGCTTTCGCGGAAACCCTCAGCGCTTGCCGTCGACACGGCGCGGCAGCTGCCAGGGGTTGGCCTCCTGCAACGGGGGCGGCAGCAGCGCGTCCGGGAAGCCCTGCCACGCCACCGGCCGCAGGAACCGCTCGATCGCGGCCGTGCCGACCGACGTCGTGGTGGGTGCCGTCGTCGCCGGGTAAGGGCCGCCGTGCTGCTGCGCCCAGCTGACCGTCACGCCCGTGGGCCAGTCGTTCCACAGCAGCCGCCCGGCCAGCCGCGTCAGCGCTGGCAGCAGCGGGCGGACGTCCTCGACCTCGGACTCCTCCGCCTGCAGCGTCGCGGTCAGCCCCGGCTCCAGCTCGCCGAGCACGCGCAGCAACTCGGCCTGGTCCGAGTAGGTCACGACGATCGACGACGGGCCGAAGCACTCGTTGCGCAGCACCTCGTCGGCCTTGAGGAAGTCGCCGGCCTTGACGGACAGCAGCGTCGGCGCGAACGGGTCCCCGGCCGCGAGCACGGTGACGCCAGCCTGCTCCTTCAGCCGCGCCACACCGGACTGGTAGCTCTCGCCGATGCGCTCGTTCAGCAGGGTCTGCGCCGCGACGGCCTGCGCCGCCTCGGTGAGCGTGCCCTCCAGACCGTGGCCCTCGGGCAGGAACAGCAGGCCGGGCTTGGTGCAGAACTGCCCGCCGCCCAGGGTGAACGAGCCGACGTAGCCCTTCGCGACCTGTTCCCCGCGCTCCCGCACCGCGCCGGGCGTGACGACGACCGGGTTGACGCTGCCCAGTTCGCCGTAGAACGGGATCGGCGTCGGCCGGGACACCGCGATGTCGAACAACGCGCGCCCGCCGGGCACCGAGCCCGTGAACGACGCCGCCGCGATGCGCGGGTCCTTCAAAGCCGTCACGCCGGGCTCGACGCCGAAGATCACGTCGAACGTGCCCTCCGGTGCCCCCGCGGCCAGCAGGGCGTCGCGCACGATCCGGCCGGTCTTCTCCGACAGCTCGGGGTGACCCGGGTGCGCCTTGAGCACGACCGGACACCCGGCGGCGAGCGCCGAGGCCGTGTCACCACCGGCGACGCTGAACGCGAACGGGAAGTTGCTCGCCGCGAACACCAGCGTCGGCCCGATCGGCACGACGGTGCGGCGGATGTCGGGGCGCGGGCCCATCGGCCAGTCCGGGTCGGCGTGGTCCACCGTCGCGCCGAGGAACGCGCCGTCCCGCAGGACTTCCCCGAACAGCCGGAGCTGGAAGGTGGTGCGCGCCAGCTCGCCCTTCAGGCGGGGCACCTCGGGCAGGTGCGTCTCGCGCGCGGCGAGCGGGACCAGCTCCGGACCGGCGGCGTCGAGCGCGTCGGCGACCGCGGCGAGCCACTGCGCCCGCTGGGCCGGGGTCGTCTCCGCCAGCTGCGGCGCGGCCTGCGCGGCGGCGGCCAGGATGCGGTCCAGTTCGGTCTTCTCGGTGTCCATGCTTCCCTTCCTAGCGCGTGGCTGCGGCCACGGCGCCTCGCAGCTCGTGCCACCGGGCGGGCCCGGCGAGTCCGAGGTGGTACAGGTGCAGCTCCCCGGCGCCGGCCTCGCGCAGCCTCCCGGCATACGCGTGCAGGTCCGGCGACGGCCCCAACGCGGTCACGTACGCGCCGATTCCCACTGACGACGGTAACCGAGACTTCGCGGTGGCGACGAGCCGCTCGCCGGGTTGCCAGCACGGCAGCACGACGGTCGCGACCTCGTCGGCGGCCGTCGGCGTCAGCCCGGGCAGCGCGCCGGTCGCCCACGGGTCGAGGTCGCCGTGCAGCGCGACCGGGGCGTCGACGCGCTCCAGCACGGCGTGCCGCAGGGCGTCGGTGGCCTTGTGCCGCGCTGCCAGCAGTTCCGACGGCGGTTCCTCGGTGGCCGTCAGGTCGCCGGAGGCGATCAGGCGGAGGACCTCCTCGCGGAAGCCGGGATCGACCCCGCACGCCTCACAGCAGCACACCGACAGCAGCCGCGCGACCGCCGGCGACCACACGGCGTCGGTTTTCTCGTGCTGGCACTGGTGTACGACGCCGAGCTGACCACACGCTTCGAGGATCACCGACGACACGGGCAGCCCGGCCAACGCCTCCTCGACGAGCGTGGCAGCGTACGCCCGCACTTCCTCGTGCGAGGGGCACAGCGCCCACGGGTACCGCTCCCCGAAACAGTTGCGCACGGTCAGTTCGGGAAAGCGCTCTCCCAGCAGTGAGTTGTGCGTCAGCACGAGCCACGCGGCGGCGTGGATCCCGGCGTCGGCGAGCAGTGCGACGGCTTCGCCCGCGCTGTCCGGCGAATCGACCCAGTCCGGCGTCGCGGGCACGAGCCTGCCCCACACGCCTTCGCGCACCGGCCGGTAGAAGGCGGCGTGCCGCGCATGTACCGCACTGCCCGTGCGAGACCACGGCGTGGCGGCCCGCGCTGAGTGGTACGAGACCGCCACAGCGACTTCGTCCACGCCCAGTTCCCGTGCGCGGTCGAGGAATCCGGGCGTGGTGACGTCCCACGGGTAGGCGTAGGCGACGACCCTCATCCGGCCTCCCGTGGTTCACATTCCTGAACGAGTTCGCTGATGCGAATGCCGTCCGGAAACGCTAGTATGACGCGGGTTACAAGTCAACGGAGGGGACGCATGGCGGAACCAGCCGCACTCGGGGGTGAGCAGGCGGGCGTGAAGTCGGCCCGGCGCACGGTCGAGCTCCTGGAGACGTTCGCCGCGGAGGACGCCTGGCTGTCGCTGTCGGACCTGCACGCGAGGACGGGTTTTCCCCGCTCCAGCCTGCACGGGCTGCTGCGGACGCTGTACGAGGCCGGCTGGCTCGAAGCCGATCCGGCGACGGCCCGGTACCGGCTGGGCGTGCAGGCGCTGATCTGCGGCACGGCGTACCTGGACCGCGACCCGGCGATCCCGTACGCGACGGAGGCGCTGGAATCGGTGCGGGAGCGCACCGGGTTCACCGCCCACTACGCGCGTCGCAACAGCGCCGAGGTCGTGTACCTGGAGACGCGCGAGTCCCGGAACTCCACGCACCTGGTGTCCCGGGTGGGACGCACGCTGCCCGCGTACGCGACGGCGCTGGGCAAGGCGCTGCTGGCGGAGCTGACGCCGGAGGAGATCGCCGGGCTGCTGCCGGGCGAGCTGCCCGCGCTCACGCCGCGGACGATCACCGACCTCGACGACCTGCTGGCCGAGTGCGAGCTGACGCGGGAGCGCGGCTTCGCCTCGGAGACCGAGGAAGGCACGCCCGGGGTGCGCTGCGTCGCGGCGGTGGTGCCGTACCGCATCCCGGCCACGGACGCGATGAGCTGCTCGATCCCCGTCGGCCAGGTCACCGACGACGAGGCGATGCGGGTGGGGGAACTGCTGGCCGAGACCGCGGCCGAGCTGGGGCGGCAGCTGCGCCGCGCCGGGATCCGTTGAGAGGAGCAGCATGCGCGTACTGATCACGGGCGCCGCCGGTGGCGTCGCCACCCTGCTGCGTCCTCGGCTCCGCCGGCCGGACCGGGTGCTGCGGCTGCTGGACATCACCGCGCCGGAGCCCGAGGGCACCGACGAGGTGCTGACGGGTTCGGTCACCGACGCCGGTGTGATGGCGGAGGCGTGCCGTGACGTGGACGCGGTGATCCACCTGGGCGGGCACAGCCGCGAGAACTCGTGGGCCGAGACGCTGGACGTGAACATCAACGGCTCGCAGGTGGTGCTCGACGCGGCGCAGCGGGCGGGGGTGTCCCGGGTGGTGCTGGCGTCGAGCAACCACGCCGTGGGTTTCCGGCGGGTGACGGAGGCGCTGCCCGCGGACTCGACGCCGCGGCCGGACACGTTCTACGGCGTGAGCAAGGCGGCGATCGAGGCGCTGGGCAGCCTGTACCACTCGCGGTTCGGGATGGACGTGATCTGCGTGCGGATCGGTTCGTGTTTCGAGCGGCCGCCGGGTGTGCGGGGCCTGTCGACGTGGCTGTCCCCGGACGACGCGGGTCGGTTGTTCGAGGCGTGCCTGACGTGCCCTTCGCCGGGCTACCGCGTGGTGTGGGGTGTTTCGGCGAACACGCGCCGCATCTACTCCCTCGCCGAGGCGGAGGCCCTGGGCTACCGCCCCCTCGACGACGCCGAGAAGTTCGCCGCGGAGATCACCGACCCCGCCCCCACGGGCGACGCGGCGCGCTACGTGGGCGGCCCCTTCACGACGACGCCGCTCGGAGAGCCGAACTAGCGGTCGCTCAGCCTGGCAACACAGGAGAGGCCAGCCAAGCGTTGAACCAGTCCCCCAGCGGCTGCCCGGCCACGGCCGAAGCGTGCGCCAGGAACTCCTCCGTCGTCACGGTGCCGTGCCGGTGTTCCTCGGCCCACGACCGCAGCACGGCGAAGAACGCGGCGTCCCCGACGAGCCCCCGCAGGGCGTGCAGCGCCAGCGCACCCCGCTTGTACACGCGCTCGTCGAACAGGTTCGCCTCGCCCGGGTCGGCGAGCACGAGGTCCTCGGGCAGCGAGGCCACCCGCTTCCGCCACTGCGCGGCGAGGGCGTCCGTCGACGGCCCACCGGACTCCGCCGACCACAACCACTCCGCGTACGTCGCGAAGCCCTCGTTGAGCCAGATGTGCCGCCAGTCCCCGATCGTCAGGCTGTTGCCGAACCACTGGTGCGCCAGCTCGTGCGCCACCAGCCGTTCGAAACCCCGCTTCCCGTCGACGTGGTTGCTGCCGAAGACCGCCATCCCCTGTGCCTCGACGGGGTCCTCCAGCTCGTCCTCGGTCACGACGACGACGTACTCGCTGAACGGGTACGGCCCGAACAGCCGCGAGAACAACGCGGCCATCTCCGGCTGCCGCGCGAAGTCGTAACGCGCCGCGGGGACGAGCGAGCGCGGCACGGCCAGCCGTTGCGACTCCGGGAAAGCCAGGTCCTCGTACCGTCCGATTTGGACACTCATCAGATACGTCGCCGTCGGCTCGCGGCGCTCGTACACCCAAGTCGTCGTACTGGCCCCGCCCCGCCGCGACACCAGGTCACCGGTCACCAGCACCGCGTACGCCGAGGACGTCGTCACCGAGACCCGGTACGACGCCTTGTCCGACGGGTGGTCGTTGCACGGGAACCACGACGGCGCCCCGATCGGCTGGCTCGCCACCAGCACCCCGTCGGTCAGCTCGTCCCAGCCGATGTCGCCCCAGCGGCCGCCGACGGGCTTCGGGTTGCCCGAATACCGGATCTCCACGGTGAACTCGCCGTGCACCGGCCGCGCTGGCTTCACGCTCAGCTTCGTCCCGCTACGGGAGAACTTCGCGGCCCGGCCGTCGACGTGCACCCCGGCGACCTTGAACCCGGAAAGGTCGAGTGTGAAGCGGGACAACGGCTCCGGCGCGAAGGCGGCCAGCTTCGCCCGCGCCGACAGCCGGTTCGGCCCGATCTTGTAGTCCAGTTCGAGGTCGTAGTGCCCGACCCGGTAGCCCTCGTTGCCGTGCGAGGGCAGCGCCGCCCTCACCACGCCGAGATCGGGTTCCCGAGCCAGCGCGTGTCGGCGGGCACCGCGTCCCCACGCGTCACCAGTGACCCCGGGCCGATCGTGGTCCGCGCACCGATGCTCGCGCCGGGCAGGACGATGCCGTGCGGGCCGAGGGTCGCGCCCTCGGCGAGGGTCACCTCGCTCATGCTCATGATCCGATCGTGGAACAGGTGCGTCTGCACGACACAACCGCGGTTGACCGTCGCGCCGTCGCCGAGCCGGACCAGGTCCGCCTCCGGCAGCCAGTACGTCTCCAGCCACACCCCGCGCCCGATCCGCGCGCCCATCGTGCGCAGCCACAGCGGCAGCAGCGGGGTGCCGCCGAGCCAGCCGACGAGCCACGGCACCGCCAGCGCCTCGACGAACGTGTCGGCCAGCTCGTTGCGCCACACGAACGAGCTCCACAGCGGGTGGTCGACCGTACGGAAACGGCCCACCAGCAACCACTTCGCGGCGGTCGCGAGCCCCGCCGCGACCAGTCCCGCGCCCAGCAGCAGCACCGGCGCGGCCAGCACGGCGGCCCACAGCCCGGCGGTCGTCCACGCCCAGCCGAGCCCCGTGAGCACCAGCACGACCAGCGCGACGGCGCACATCACCGGCACGATCCGGCACAGCTCGACCGCGGCCCGGGCGAGCTTCAGCTTCCGCGGCGGCCGGTAGGTGCGGCTGGAGTCGGCGACCTCCACCGCGCGCCGCAGCGGCATCGGCGGCATGCCGAGGTACGACGAGCCCTTCTTCGCCTTGCGCGGCGCGGACGACAGCACGCCCACCAGCCCGCGCTTGGGCACCGCGCGCCCGGGCGCGGTGATCCCGGAGTTGCCGAGGAACGCCTGCTTGCCGATGCGCGCGGGCGCGACGTGCAGCCAGCCGTGCCCGAGTTCGTAGCTCGCGACCATCGTGTCGTCGGCCAGGAACGCCCCGTCGTCGACCTTGGTCATCTTCGGCAGCGCCAGCACGGTCGAGATCTCGGCGTCCCGGCCGACCTTCGCGCCGAGCAGGCGCAGCCACACCGGGGTGAACAGGCTGGCGTACAGCGGGAACAACGCCGTGCGCGCCAGGTCCATCAGCCGCTCGGTCGCCCACACCTGCCACGCGAGCCGCCCGTGCACGGGGTGGTAGCCCTCGACCATGCCGACTCCGAGCGCGCGCACGCCGGCCAGCACCAGCAGCGCGTAGGTGACGAAGTACGCGACGGTCGCGAGCGGGGTGACCGCGAGCATCGCGCCCACGGACGGCGCGGCCCAGGCCACCAGCGCGATCCCCGGTACCGCCGCGGCCGCGGGCAGCAGGCCCAGCAGCACCGACGTCGCCTCGTACGTCCAGGCCCAGCGCCGCGACCGCGGCGGGCGGCTCGACGGCCAGCGCAGCGCGCCCTTGCCGCTGCGCACCGCGGGCGAGCCCGCCCAGCGCTGCCCCGCGGGCACGGCGCCCCGCACGGTCGAGCCCGCCGCGATCTCCGCGCCCTTGCCGATCCGGGAGCCGGGGAACAGCGTGCTCCGCGCGCCGACCCTGGCCCCCGCGCCGACGCGGATCTTGCCGATGTGCACGAGATCGCCGTCGACCCAGTGCCCGGACAGGTCCACCTCGGGCTCGATCGCCGCACCCCGGCCGAGCTTGAGCAGGCCCGTCACCGGCGGCGGCGAGTGCAGGTCCACGTCGTCGGCGATCTTCGCGCCCAGCGCCTTCGCGTAGTGCGTCATCCAGGAGGCACCGGAGATCCCGGCCGCGCCGCTGAACTCGGCCAGCTTCTCCGCCGCCCACAGTCGCAAGTGGACACTGCCACCACGGGGGTAGCTGCCGGGCCGGAGCCCGCGCAGCAGCAGCCGCGCCCCGCCGGCCGTGATCCCGATCCGCCCGGCCGGGCTGAACAGCACGAGCCACGCGGCCACCAGCGACCACCACGGCACGGACGGCGCCCACGCGGCACCCGTCGCGGAGAGCACAGTGGACAGTGCGGCGGCGATGGTGGTCCAGCGCAACCCCACGAGCATCAGCAACGGCACCATCAGCAACGCCTGCACGACACCCGCGCGACGGGGCGTCGCCCGGATCTCGCGGCGGGCGGTCTCGGTCTCGCCGAGCCCGTCCAGCAGCGCGGCGAGGCCGCCCAGCGTCGGGTGCTGGTAGATGTCGCTCACGGACACCTGCGGGTGCCGCGTCCGGATGCGCGCGATCAGCTGCGCGGCGGTGAGACTGCCACCACCGTGCGTGAAGAAGTCGGCTTCGGCGTCGGCGGGCGACACGCCCAGGATCTCCGACCAGCCCTCGGCGAGCCAGCGCTCGGTCGCCGACAGCCCATCAGCGTCCACAGTGGACAACGGCCACGGCAGCGCGGCCCTGTCAACCTTGCCCGAGGTCCGCGTCGGCAGCCCGTCCACCACCGCCAGCAGCGGCACGAGCGCGGCGGGCAGGCGGTCCCGCAGCGACGCGGTGGCGGCGTCGGCGTCGAACTCTCCGGACGGCACCACGTACCCGACGAGGATCTGGTTGCCCGCCTTGGTCTTCCGGATCGCGGCCGCGGCACCGGCGACACCGGGAAGCGCTTGCAGCGCGGCGTCCACCTCGCCCAGCTCGATCCGGCGGCCGCCGAGTTTGACCTGCTCGTCCGCGCGGCCGAGGAACAGCAGCCCCTCCGGCTCCGCCCGCACGACGTCACCGCTGCGGTACGCGCGGGACCAGCCCAGCGCGGGCAGCGGCGCGTACTTCTCGGCGTCCTTCACCGGGTCCAGGTAGCGGGCCAGCCCGGCGCCGCCGATCACGAGCTGCCCGGTCTCCCCCATCGGGACCGGCTCGTCGTGCTCGTCCACCACGGCGAGCTGCCAGCCCAGCAGCGGCAGCCCGATCCGCACCGGACCGTCACCGGTCAGCGGCGCGGCACACGCGACGACGGTCGCCTCGGTCGGGCCGTAGGTGTTCCACACCTCGCGGCCCTCGACGGCGACGCGTTCGGCCAGCTCCGGCGGGCACGCCTCGCCGCCGAAGATCAGCAGCCGCACGTCCTCCAGTGCCTCGGCCGGCCACAGCGCGGCCAGCGTCGGCACGGTCGAGACGATCGTGATGCCCTGCGCCACCAGCCACGGCCCCAGGTCCACGCCGGTGCGCACGAGCGACCGCGGCGCGGGCACCAGGCACGCGCCGTGCCGCCACGCCAGCCACATCTCCTCGCACGAGGCGTCGAACGCGACCGACAGCCCCGCCAGCACCCGGTCCCCGGGCCCGATCGGCTCGTCGGCCAGGAACAACCCGGCCTCGGCGTCGACGAACGCAGCCGCCGCGGAGTGCGGTACCGCCACGCCCTTCGGCTTGCCCGTCGAACCGGAGGTGAAGATGATCCACGCGTCGTCCGCGGGGCCGGGAACGCCCGGCGCGCCGGACGGCGCGGCGTGGCGGGTCAGCGTGCCGCCGTCGGTGAGCACAGCGCACACCCCGGCCTCGCCGAACACCAGCTCCGCGCGCTCGTCCGGGTCGTCGGCGTCCACCGGCACGTACGCCGCGCCCGCGGCGAGCACGGCCAGGATCGCGACGTACAGCTCGGCGGTGCCGGACGAGATCCGCACGCCGACCCGGTCACCGACGCCGACCCCGGCGTCCGCGAGCCGCTGCCGCAGCGCGTCGACCTCCTCGGCGAGCCTGCGGTAGCTGAGCATCCGCTGCCCGTCGTCGAGGGCGTCGGCGCCGGGGTGGCGCGCGACGGTCTCGGCGAAGACGTCGAGCAGGGTGCGCTCGGCGGCGGGCAGGCCTGTGCGGAACAGCGCTTTCGGCCGGGTGTCGAGGGCGGGCAGGGACGTTTCCAGCGCAGGCAGCAAGGCCCGTCACTCACCTTTCGGAACAAGTCGGGCTTGCTCTCCTGCGGTGAGGCGCCCGGTGCGACCGTCCAGTTTACCGGAAGGTGAACGCAAGATCGCGGGGCGGTCACTTGCCCTTCTTGCCGCGGGCCTTCTTCTCGCGCACGCGGACGTTGATCCGCACCGGGCTGCCCTCGAAACCGAAGCGCTCGCGGAACTTCCGCTCGATGAAGCGGCGGTAGCCCGCCTCCAGGAAGCCGGTGGTGAACAACACGAGCGTCGGCGGCCGGATCGCGGCCTGCGTCGCGAACAGCACCTTCGGCTGCTTGCCGCCCCGCACGGGCGGCGGGGTGGCCGCGATCAGCTCCGAGAGCCAGCTGTTGAGCTGCCCGGTGGACACGCGGCGGTCCCACGACTCCAGCGCCGTGCGCAGCGCCGGGGCGAGCTTGCGCACCGAACGCCCGGTGAGCGCGGAGATGTTGACCCGCTGCGCCCACGGCACGCGCACCAGCCCGCGGTCCAGTTCCCGCTCCAGCTGGTGCCGCCGGTCCTCGTCGACGAGGTCCCACTTGTTGAACGCCAGCACGCACGCGCGCCCGGCCTCGACGACCATGGTCAGCACCCGCAGGTCCTGTTCGGACAGTGGTTCGCTCGCGTCCAGCAGCACGATCGCGACCTCGGCCGAGTCGATCGCGGCCTTCGTGCGCAGCGACGCGTAGTACTCGGTGCCGCTCGCGGTGTGCACGCGCTTGCGCAGGCCCGCGGTGTCCACGAACCGCCACGTCTGCCCGTCCAGCTCGACGAGCGAGTCCACCGGGTCGACGGTCGTGCCCGCCACCGAGTCGACGACCGAGCGCTCCTCGCCGGTGAGCTTGTTGAGCAGGCTCGACTTGCCCACGTTCGGCTTGCCGACGAGCGCCACGCGCCGCGGCCCCGCCGTGCGCTCGCCGTCCCGCGGCGCTTCCGGCAGCGCCTTGACGATCGCGTCGAGCAGGTCGCCCGAGCTGCGGCCGTGCAGCGCGCTGACCGGCATCGGCTCACCGAGGCCCAGCGACCACAGCGACGCCACGTCGGGCATCAGCCGGTTGTCGTCGACCTTGTTCGCCGCCAGCAGCACCGGCCGCTTGGACCGGCGCAGCACCTTGGCGACCGCCTCGTCCGTCGTGGTCGCCCCGACCGAGGCGTCCACGACGAGCAGCACCGCGTCCGCGGTGGCCATGGCCAGCTCCGCCTGCGCCGCGACCGCGCCCTGCAGCCCGCTCGCGCCCGGCTCCCAGCCACCCGTGTCGACCACGGTGAACCGGCGGCCGTTCCACAGCGCGTCGTAGGCCACGCGGTCCCGCGTCACGCCCGGCACGTCCTGCACGACGGCCTCGCGCCGCCCCAGGATGCGGTTGACCAGCGTGGACTTGCCCACGTTGGGACGGCCGACCACCGCCAGCACCGGCTGGGCCAGCAGCGTTTCCTCGTCGGCCGCCGCGTCCTCGACCTGCGCGTCGAGCGCGGCGAACTCGGCCTCGTCCGACCAGGAGCCGTCGGCCCCGTCTACCTCTGTCATGCCTTCGCTTTCTCTGTCCGCGCCCGCTGGTCGTCCAGCTCGCGCACGAGCGCGGCGAGTTCGCCGCGCACCCTTTCGGTGGCTTCGGTCAGCCCGGTACGGCCCTTGCCGACGTCGAGCCGGAACGGCTCCCCGACCAGCACGTCCACCCGGGGCCGGAAGCGGCGCCCGCTGCCCGGCGGCCGTCGCGTGCCGCGGACCGCGACGGGCAGCACCACGGCGTCCGCGCCCCGCAGGAGCCACGCCGCGCCGCGCTCGGCCGTCGTCACGTCCCCGTCGCCCCGCGTGCCCTCGGGGAACACCCCGACGAGCCCGCCTTCGCGCAGGATCCGCGACAACGTCAGCAGCGGCGCCCGGTCGGGTTCACCCCGGCGGACCGGCACCTGGCCGATCCGCCGGAGGAACCACCCCACGGCCCCTGAGAACATCTCCTCCTTGACGAGGAACACCGAGCGCCGCGGCAGCATTCCGAAGATGAGCTGCGGTTCGACCATCGAGCTGTGGTTGGCGACGAGCAGCACCCCGCCGGTGCGCGGCACGCGCTCCAGCCCGCGGATCCGGATCCGGTAGGCGGGCCGGAACAGCACCTTGCCCAGCGCCCGGCTGAAGTCGTGCAGCCTGCCGGACGCGCCTTCGGGCAGGCCCGTGGCACTCACCGCGTGGCCTCCGCGGCGCAGTCGAGCAGCCCGCGGTGGTCCGCCAGCTCCCGCAGCGCGACGATCACCTGGTCGATCTCCAGTTCCGAGGTGTCCAGGTGCACGGCGTCCTCGGCGGGCCGCAGCGGCGACGCGGCGCGGCTGGAGTCCAGCCGGTCGCGCCGGTCCACCGAGGCGCGGGCGTCGGCCTGGCTGCTCTCCCGGCCGGCGGCGGTGTCCTGCGCGCTGCGGCGCGCGGCGCGGACCTCGGGCGAGGCGGTGAGGAAGACCTTGAGCGGGGCGTCCGGCGCGACGACCGTGCCGATGTCCCTGCCCTCGACGACGATGCCACCGACGACGGCCAGCACCTCGTCGATGATCCGGCGCTGCCGGGCGACCAGCAGCTCCCGCACGGCGGGCACGGCCGACACCGGCGACACGGCGTGGTTGATGTCGTTGCCGCGGATCGCGGCCGACACGTCCTCCGCGCCCAGTGCGACGCTCGGCCGCTCCGGGTCGGTGCCGACGCTGAACTCGGTGTCCTTCGCCACCGCCGTCACGGCCGCGGCGTCGGCCGGGTCCACGCCCGCGCGCAGGACGGCGAGCGTGATCACCCGGTACATCGCCCCGGTGTCGAGGTAACCGGCACTCAGGCGCTGGGCGAGCTTGCGCGCGACCGTGGTCTTCCCGGTCCCGGACGGACCGTCCAGCGCGACCACTCCCCGTAGGGCTCCCGCTCCCACTGCTCTCCTCGCCTCCCGAAGCCGTTGCACACCGCCTGCCATTCTGCCTGGCTGGCGGCTGCTTCCCCCCACCGGGCCGAAACGGGCAAAACAGGTAGCGTGGGTAGGCGTGAACGTGGAAGTGACTCCCCTCCCCGGCATCGGGGTGCGCAAGGACTTCGCCATCCGCAACGGCCGGCGGGTGGGCGTGGTGACGCACCGCGACGGGCAGATCGAGCTGATCGTGTCCAAGTCCGACGACCCCGACGCCTGCCTCGCGTCGCTGCCGCTGACCGTCGACGAGGCGGGCGCGCTGGCGAACCTGCTGGGCGCGCCCCAGCTCGTCGCGCAGCTGACCGAGGAGCACCGCGAGGTGCCCGGCATCAACACGCGGCAGCTGCCGATCAAGGCGAACGCGCCCTTCGACGGCAGGACGCTCGGTGACACCGCGCTGCGCACGCGCACCGGCGTGTCCGTCGTCGCGGTGATGCGCGCCGGGCAGGTGCACCCGTCCCCCACCCCGGAGTTCACGTTCACCGCGGGCGACCTGCTCGTGGCCGTCGGCACCGCCGAAGGCCTCGAGAACGCCCAGAAGATCCTGAAGAACGGATAAATGGACCACACCGCGCTCTCCCTCATCGAACTCGGCGCCGTCTTCTTCGCACTCGGCGTGCTCGGCAGGCTCGCCGGGCGCGTCGGCATGTCGCCCATCCCGCTGTACCTGCTGGGCGGACTCGCCTTCGGCCAGGGCGGGCTCATCCCGCTGCAGGACATCGGCGGTTTCACGCACCTCGCCAGCGAGATCGGCGTCGTGCTGCTGCTGTTGCTGCTGGGGCTGGAGTACTCGGCGGCCGAGCTGTTCACCGGCCTCAAGCGCTCGTGGCTGGCCGGCCTGCTGGACATCGTCCTGAACGCCGCGCCGGGGGCACTCGTCGCGCTGCTGCTGGGCTGGGGTGTGGTGGGCGCGATGGTGATGGCGGGCGTCACCTACATCTCCTCCTCCGGCATCATCGCGAAGGTCCTCGGCGACCTCGGGCGGCTCGGTAACCGGGAGACGCCGGTCGTGCTGTCGATCCTGGTGTTCGAGGACCTGGCCATGGCGCTGTACCTGCCGATCCTCACCGCCGTGCTCGGGGGCGTGAGCCTGCTCGGCGGCATGGAGGCGGTGGGCATCTCGCTGCTCGTGATCACCGTGGTGCTGGTGATCGCGCTGAAGTTCGGCCGCTACGTCTCGGCGATCGTCGACTCCGACGACCGCGAGGTGTTCCTGCTCAAGGTGCTGGGCGCGGCGCTGCTCGTGGCGGGGCTCGCGTCGGCGATGCAGGTGTCGGCCGCGGTGGGCGCGTTCCTGCTGGGCATCGCGATCTCCGGGTCCACGGCCGAGAACGCCACGCACCTGCTGGAGCCGCTGCGGGACCTGTTCGCCGCGGTGTTCTTCGTGGTGTTCGGGCTCAACACCAACCCCGCGTCGATCCCGCCCGTGCTGGGCTGGGCGGTGGTGCTGGCGGTCGTCACGACGGCCACGAAGGTGGCCACGGGCTGGTGGGCCGCCCGGCGCCAGGGGGTCGGGAAGCTGGGCCGCGCCAGGGCCGGTGCGGCGCTGGTGGCGCGGGGCGAGTTCTCGATCGTGATCGCGGGCCTGGCGGTGACGGCGGGCGCGGTGACCGACGAACTGGCGGCACTGGCCACGGCGTACGTCCTGCTGATGGCGATCCTCGGCCCGACGGCGGCCCGCATCGTGGAGCCGATCGCCAAGGCGCTCCAACGCAAGGCGACGCGCACGGAGACCGCGACGGCGAGCTAGCCCCGGCCGCCGCGGGAGAGGACGATCGGCAGGAGGAGACCGGAAGGAGCCGCGTCATGTCCGTGCAGTTGAACCACACGATCGTCGAGGCCACCGACCGGCGGGCCACCGCCACGTTCTTCGCGGAGATCCTGGGCCTGCCGGAACCGAAGCCGTACGGGCCGTTCCTCGTCCTGCAGACGGACAACGAGGTCTCGCTCGACGTGGTCGAGGTCGACGGGCCGGTGCACCCGCAGCACTACGCGTTCCTCGTCAGCGAGGACGAGTTCGACCGCATCTTCGAGCGGATCACCAGCAGGGGCCTGGAGTACTGGGCCGATCCGTTCCGCAGGCAGGCGGGCGAGATCAACCACAACGACGGCGGCCGCGGCGTCTACTGGGCCAGTCCCGACAACCACCAGCTGGAGATCATCACCCGCCCGTACGGCGGCTGAGCCTCACTCCGCCGCGAGCACCTCGAGGATCTGCTCGCCGTACCGGGCGAGCTTGTTCTCCCCCACGCCGCTGACCCCGCCGAGCTCGGCGAGGGTCGACGGCCGCTGGGTCGCGATCTGCCGCAGGGTCGCGTCGTGGAAGACGACGTACGCCGGGATACCCTGGTCCTTCGCCGTCACTGCACGCCATTCCCGCAGCCTCTCGAACAGCGGCGCCGCCTCGGCGGGCATGTCCGCGGCGGCGGTCTTCGGCTTCGCCTCGCGCGGGGCGCGTTCGCGCTTCACCTCGCGGCGCAGGCGCACCTCGCGTTTGCGGCCCAGCACCTCGCCGCTCGCCTCGGTGAGCACCAGCGTGCCGTAGTCGCCCTCCACGGCGAGCAGGCCCTGCGCCAGCAGCTGCCGGATGACCCCGCGCCACTCGCCCTCGCCCAGCTCCGCGCCGACGCCGAACACGGTCAGCTCGTCGTGCCGGTGCTGCGTGACCTTCGGGGTGCGCTTGCCGAGCAGGATGTCGATGATCTGCCCCGCACCGAACTTCTGCCGCCGCTCGTGCTGCAGCCGGTACACAGTGGACAGTAGTTTCTGCGCGGCCACCGTGCCGTCCCACGATTCCGGCGGCGCCAGGCACGTGTCGCAGTTGCCGCACGGCTCACCGGACTGCCCGAAGTAGTTCAGCAGCTGCACGCGGCGGCACTCGACGGTTTCGCACAGCGCCAGCATCGCGTCGAGGTGCGTGCTCAGCCGACGGCGGTGCGCCGCGTCGCCCTCGGAGGTGTCGATCATCTTGCGCTGCTGCACGACGTCCTGCAGCCCGTACGCCAGCCACGCGGTCGACGGCAGCCCGTCCCGGCCCGCGCGACCCGTCTCCTGGTAGTAGCCCTCCACGGACTTCGGCAGGTCGAGGTGCGCCACGAACCGCACGTCCGGCTTGTCGATCCCCATGCCGAACGCGATGGTCGCGACGACGACCAGCCCGTCCTCGCGCAGGAACCGCGCCTGGTTGGCCGCACGCGTCCGGGAATCCAGCCCCGCGTGGTACGGCAGCGCCGGGATCCCGTTCTGCACCAGGAAGTCCGCCGTCTTCTCCACCGACGCGCGCGACAGGCAGTAGACGATGCCCGAGTCCCCCGCGTGCTCGGTGCGCAACAGCTCCAGCAGCTGCTTCTGCGGGCTGTTCTTCGGCACGATCCGGTACTGGATGTTGGGCCGGTCGAAGCTCGCCACGAAGTGCCGCGCCTCGGTGAGGTTCAGCCGCGTGGCGATCTCCGCGTGCGTCGCCTTCGTCGCGGTGGCCGTCAGCGCGATGCGCGGGATGTCCGGCCAGCGCTCGTGCAGCTCGGACAACGCGAGGTAGTCCGGCCGGAAGTCGTGCCCCCACTGGGAGACGCAGTGCGCCTCGTCGATGGCGAACAACGCGACCTTGCCCCGGCCGAGCAGCTCGGCGGTCGACTCCAGCCGCAGCCGCTCGGGCGCGAGGTAGAGCAGGTCCAGCTCACCGGCGAGGAACGCCTGCTCGACCTCGCGGCGCTGCTGGTGGTCCTGCGTCGAGTTCAGGAACCCGGCCCGCACGCCCAGCGCGCGCAACGCGTCCACCTGGTCCTGCATGAGCGCGATGAGCGGCGAGATCACCACGCCGACGCCGGGGCGCACCAGCGACGGGATCTGGTAGCACAGCGACTTCCCGCCGCCGGTCGGCATCAGCACGAGGGCGTCGCCGCCGCCGATGACGTGCTCGACGATCGCCTCCTGCTCACCCCGGAAGGAGTCGTAGCCGAAGACGCGCCGCAGGACGCCGAGTGCCTCGGTTTCGGTGGAAGTCACCCGGCGATGGTAGCGGCGGGCACCGTCAGAGGTTGACCGCGCGGTAGAGGCTGCCGACCTCCTGGCGGGTCAGGCGGCGCAGGGTGCCGGGCTTCTGGCTGCCGAGCTGCACCTCGCCGACCGCCGTGCGCACGAGGCTGCGGACCGGGTGGCCCACCTCGGCCAGCAGCCGCCGCACGATGTGCTTGCGCCCCTCGTGCAGCACGACCTCGACCAGCGAGCGCCCGGCCTGCATGTCCTTGACCCGGAACGCGTCGACCTTGACCGGCCCGTCCTCCAGCTCGACGCCCGCGCGCAGCTGTTTGCCGAGGCCGCGCGCGACGAGGCCGTCGACCTCGGCGAGGTAGGTCTTGGGCACGTGGTAGGAGGGGTGCATCAGGCGGTGCGCGAGGTCGCCGTCGTTGGTGAGCAGCAGCAGGCCCTCGGTCTCGGCGTCCAGGCGGCCCACGTGGAACAGCCGCTCGGCGCGGTCGCGCACGTAGTCGCCGACGCAGGGGCGGCCCTGCTCGTCGTCCATGGTGCTGTGCACGCCCTTGGGTTTGTTGAGGGCGTAGTAGACGAGGTCCTCGCGCAGGATCACGCGCGTGCCGTCGACGTGGATGACCGCCTTGTCGGGGTCCACGCGGCGGCCGAGTTCCCGCACGGTCTTGCCGTCGACGCTCACCCGGCCCTGCACGATCAGTTCCTCGGCGGCGCGCCGCGAGGCGACGCCCGCCTTGGCCAGCACCTTCTGCAGGCGCACGCCTTCGGGTGATTCGTCAGATGTCATCGATCGCGTCCACTTCCGGTAGCAACGGGGCGATCGGGGGCAGGTCGTGCAACGACGCGAGCCCGAGCCGCTCGAGGAACAATTCTGTGGTGACATACAGGGTGCCACCCGTCTCCGGGTCGGTTCCGGCCTCCTCGATCAGACCGCGGGCGAGGAGGGTGCGGATCACGCCGTCGACGTTGACGCCCCGCACGGCCGCGACGCGCGAGCGCGTGACGGGCTGGCGGTAGGCGATGACGGCGAGCGTCTCCAGCGCGGCGCGCGTGAGCTTGGAACGCTGGCCGTCGAGGAGGAGCTTCTCGACGAAGGGGGCGTAGGTGTCCCGGGTGAAGAACCGCCACCCCTCGCCGACGCGTCGCAGGTCGATGCCGCTGCCCCGGGCGGTGAGGCGTTCGGACATGGTGCGCAGGGTCTGCGCCACGCGCGAGACCGACTGGTCCACCGCCTCGGCGAGCGACTCCTCACTGGCAGGCGAGTCGACGACGAGCAGGAGCGCCTCCAGTGCCGCCTCGAGGGCCTCGTCGGAGGTGAGATCGGGGGACCGGTCGAGGGTGAAGGTGGTGTCCTCGGGGGTGTCGTCGGGGGTGTCGTCGTCTCCGGGGTTGGCTTCGGTGGGCAGGGCTGCTTCGCCGGGCGCGGAGGCCTCGGGGGACTCGGTCGCCTCGCTCGGTTCGGGGGCTTCGCCAGGGGCGGGGGCTTCGGCCGGTTCGGGGGCTTCGGCGGGCAGGATCGCCTCGGCGGGCTCGGTCGCCTCGCCGTGACCGGTCGCTTCGGTCGGCTCGGAGGCCTCCGCCGCCGCGCTCCGC
>NZ_BAABIB010000037.1:0-633 GCF_039542405.1 Amycolatopsis dongchuanensis | reverse complement strand
AGCCCACGTGCGCGCCCGCCCGCCGTCGCTCCTGTGCCCGCGCCCGCCCGCCTCGGCGGAGCCCGCACGGCTCGGCGGGAGCCCGTGCGGCTCCGCTCCGCCCGCTCGGCCACCGGCGCGCGGTTCGCTCGGCGGGGCGCGCCCCCTCCGCTCCCACGGCTCGCCTCTGCTCGCCCCGCTCCTGCCCGCGCGCACTCGCTGGCGCCCCCGCTCGCTCCGCTGGCACTGCCGCCTCCGCTCCGCCGCGTTCGCCCGCTTCGCTCGGACGTGCGCTCGCCTGGCTTCCGCCCGCACGCTCCGCCGCGCCCGCCCGCTCCCGCCTGCCTCCGCTCCGCCGCGCTCGCCCGCTTCGCTCGGCGGGGCGCGCCCCCTCCGCTCCCACGGCTCGCCTCTGCTCGCCCCGCTCCTGCCCGCCTCCGCTCCGCCGCGTTCGCCCGCTTCGCTCGGACGTGCGCTCGCCTGGCTTCCGCCCGCACGCTCCGCCGCGCTCGCCCGCTTCGCTCGGCGGGGCGCGCCCCCTCCGCCGCGCTCGCCCGCTTCGCTCGGCGGGGCGCGCCCCCTCCGCTCCCACGGCTCGCCTCTGCTCGCCCCGCTCCTGCCCGCCTCCGCTCCGCCGCGTTCGCCCGCTTCGCT
>NZ_BAABIB010000036.1:0-55463 GCF_039542405.1 Amycolatopsis dongchuanensis | reverse complement strand
AACCCGAACCGGGCCGCGGTCTCCGGGTCGGAGGTCATGAACCAGTCCATCGGGTTCAGCCCCGCCGCGGCCACCCGCACCCGGATCTGCCCCGGCCCGGCCTGCGGCACCGCGACCTCGCGCAGCCGCAGCCGCTCCGGGCCGCCGAACGACTCGAACTGGACCGCCCGGCTCGTCGTGGTGGGTTCGTTCAAGGGCACTGGATTCTCCTGGAGCTGCTCACGCGACCGTAAACGGACTACGCTTCGGTTAGTTCCTCCACTGTAGCACAAGTGGAGCGCGCTCCGCTTTTCTGGCCGTCGAGGCTCAGGCCGGGGCCCCGGGACGCATCACGCGGCTGAGCACCGCGGACGACCTGACGAAGGTCCCGGGCGTCACCGGGGTCTCGATGCTGCGCGCGCCGGGCGACGTCATCAGCGGTCGCCTACTCGACGAACATCACCGGCCTGGTGTACCTCGCCGTTCCCACGCTGGACGACGTACTCCCCGCCGTCCGCGCGGTCGCGGACCGCTACGAGTTCGCGGTTGCCCCGGAGGCTTCCGCTCGATGTCGAGTTCCGTGCCGTTGGCCCGGAGGCGGGTGGTCATCGGTTCCCCGGGCGCGTGTATTTCCCCCGTTATCCCGGAATGCGTTTCCCGATCGGCGAGCACGCAGAGCAAGAAAGTGCAGACCGGGCGTCGAAATAGCCGTCCGGAAAACTTTCGAGGCGCTGATCGGTCAATTCCGGGTAGCGGACGCCCGGCCGCGCGGAGTTCCGTTCGGTGAGTTCGATCATGTCGGCGGAAATGTCGCAGCCGACGACCTCGCAGGAGAAGTGGTCGGCGATGTGTGAGGCGACCAGGCCGGGGCCGCGCCCGTAGTCGAGCACCGGACTGCGTGTGCGGGCATCGAAACCCAGGTGCCGGAACAGTTCGGGGTAGGCGACGCGCCACTCCAGCGGGTTCCCCAGTGCGGCGTAAACGCTCGCTTCGCTGCGCGAATTCCACCACGACACCTTTGTCATCCAGGCCTCCCCAAGAACGTTTTCACCGGGTTTCCGGTGAACCGATCTGAAGCCATCTCGCAGATGGGCCGGTCGAGGCGCGTCGCGGGAGGGCGATCTAGACTCGCGCGATGGGGACCGGCAGGAGAGCCCGCGTGCAGGACGTGCACGACCTGGCGATGGGGATGCCGCACGTGGAGCGCGTCCCCGGCTCGCAGGGCAGGCCCGTCTACCAGGTCGGGCGCCGGTCCTTCGTGTTCTTCCGCAACCCGCGGCCGGACGCGGTGGATCCGGAGACCGGCGAGCGCTACGACGACGTGATCGTGTTCTGGGTCGGGTCCGAGGCGGACAAGGAAGCCCTGGTCGCCGACGAGCGGACCCCGTTCTTCACCACGCCCCACTTCGACGGGCACCCCTCGGTCCTGCTGCGGGAATCGCGCATCGGCGAGCTCAGCTACGACGAGCTGGCCGAGATCGTGCAGGACGCGTGGCTGGCCCGGGCGTCACCGAGGAGGGCCCAGGCCTGGCTCGAGGCACACGGCCTTTAGTCCACAAAGGACGCCCGTGTCGGCGTTCACCGCCCGGCGGCTGCTTTCGCGGCTCGCTCGACCTCCGCGCGCCGTGCTGCCCAGAAGGCCGCGTCGCGTTGCGTGTTCGGGTAGCCGGCCGCGACTCCCGTCGCGCCGTCGAGCTGTTCGCGCAGGATGTCGGCGTGCCCGGCGTGCCTGCTGGTTTCGGTGAGCATGTGGACCAGGACGTTGAACAGCAGGACGTCCGGGCGTGGCCACCAGGGCACGTGGCCCGGCGCGTCGAGGGCGAGTTCGGTGATCGTCGCGTCGGAGTGCTCCCACACGCGCCGGTAGCGCTCGGTGATCTCCTCGCGCGTCTCGTGCTCGCTCGCCCACAGGTCCCTACCGCGTGCCCCGGTGTCGTCCCACCGGGGGAGGGGTTCGGGGAAAGGACGGCCGAAGACCTCGCCGAAGTACCGGGACTCCCACACCGAAAGGTGCTTGACCAGGCCGAGGAGGTTGGTTCCCGTCGAGGTCAGCGGGCGGCGGATGTCGTACTCGCCGAGCCCGTCGAGCTTCCAGAGCATCGTCTCGCGGATCTCTCGCAGATCACCGTGCAGGTACTCTTTCGCGAAGTCGTCGATCACGGGGCACGAGCCTGGCACGCGCCGGCTGCCGGGCTCAACCCGCGCCCGGGTCCTCCGTGCTCACAGGGCTGTCGCTGCCGGACGGCGGGTTCGCCGAGGACGCTTGGGCGGCCACCAGCGCGGACACGACGGCGACGACACCGGTCAGCACGTAGGCGTTGCCGATCCAGTGCTGGTCCGGGGGCCACTCCTGCCCGGGCCGGTCGAAGGAAGGCAGGTGGCGAAAGGGCGCGAGCACGAACACCGCACCCACCGCGGCCAGCAGGGCGGGGGCGATCCACACCCAGTGGTGCGACCACGAGATGGGGGAGACCAGCACGGCGGCGGTGGCGTTGAGCAGGAGCGCCACCACCGGGTGGGCGCGGCGCACGGTGACCGCGACAGCCGCCACGACGGCGCCGGAGATCCCGAGCCAGGGCGCCGTCGTGAGGCCCGGCGCGGGCCCGAAGCGGGCCAGGGTGGCCAGGACGGTCTGGTTGGTGCGGAACGTGGAACCGCTGAGACCGGAGGCGCCCGCGAGGCCGCCGAGCCAGTAACGCCGACGCGTCCGGGGCCACGAGTCAGGAAAGCCCGGTCACTCCCGCGAACGTGGCGATCGCGGTGCCCAGCGCCCGGTGGTCGCGGCGGACCAGGAAGAACAGCAGGAACGCCAACGGGGTCAGCTTGATCGCGGCCGCCAGTCCGACTCCGGTCCCGCGCGCCCGGCGGCGCGCCAGCAGCACGTCGGCGGTGACCAGGCCCATCAGGAGCAGGTTGACCTGCCCGAAGTCGAACGTGCTGTGCACGGGTTCGAGCCACACCAGTGTCACCGCGGCAGGGCGGGATCGTCCGGCTGTCCCCGTTCGCGCTGCCCGGTGTGGTGGCCGGGGAGCGGCGGGGCATCGGAGGCGTTGTCCGGCCGCAGGGCGGTCAGGATCTCCTGGGGTGAGGTGAGCAGGTGCGGGTGGTGGTCGAGGAGGAGTTGCTGGGCGGCGGTGAGCTGGTGCACGGCGACCGTCCACTCGACCTTCACGATGAGCAGGGCGCCCACCCGGATCACCGCGTCCTTGGTCGTGTGCAGTGCGGCGAGCACCGGCCCGAGGTTCTGCATCATCGTCGCGGTGACGGTGGCGTCCTGGGCGAGCACGAGACGCGAGTCGAGCACGTGCGCGGCGGCGGCCGCGGCTTCCCGGCCGGGGCGGGAGGTGGCGGCGGCGCGTGTCCTGGCGCGCATCCGCCGGAACCACGAGCCCCGCACGGGGTCGTCCCGGTCGGCGATTTCGGCCCCGGCCAGGTCGAGCAGGTCCTCGACAGCGGCCTGGACCCGTTCGTGGCCGGATTCGTCGCCCAGGTAGATCGTGACCGGGAACGTCGTCCCAACCTCGCCCACGGTCTCCGCGGGCGGAGTGGCCTGGAGCCGGTACCCGACCCCGCGCACGCTTTCGATCCGCGCCGGCGGACCGAGCTTCGTGCGGAGCCGGGCGATCACGGCGTCCAGGGCGGGGCCGTCGAACTGGCCGTGCAGCCGTTCCTCCAGAGCGGCGCGCGGCACCACCTGGTCCTGGCTTGCCATCAGCGCTTCGAGAACGGCGAATTCGGTGGAGGTGAGGGTGAGCGGCACACCGTCGCGGTGCACCTGGTACCGGGCCAGGTCGAGTTCGAGGCTCCCGGCTCGCAGCACGTCCGGCGCGAGGAGCGCCGCGCGGCGGCTCAGGCCGTGCAGCCTCGCGATCAGCTCACCGGGGTCGAACGGTTTGACCAGGTAGTCGTACTCTTCGGGGGACCGCAGGACATCCAGGCCGACCGCCTGCCCCTCGACGAGGAACAGCACCGGCATCGGCCACCCCGCCGCCCACCGGGTCCGCACGTGGTCCAGCGCGTCACCGCCGGGCAGGAAGCGCTCGACCACGACGCAGTCGTAGCTCCCGGTGGCCAGCGCCCGGTCGGCCTCCAGCAGGTCGGCGGCGGTGTCCACGTCGATTCCCCTGCGGCGCAGCGCATCCGCCAGGGTCAGGCGGAGTTCGTCATCGTCCTCGACGACCAGGACCCGCATCCGCAACACCTCACCTCACGCCGGGCGGAGTCCCATCATCCACCACGTCCGGGCGCCGGTGATCACCCTGCCGCAGACGGCGGTCGAAAATCCCTGTTGCGGCCGCTTTTTCCGGTTCTCAGCAAGTGCTTGAACGGCGTAAAGCGAGGTGACAGCCGGAAGCCGCCCGCCGTTCCGCGAACGTTCACCGACTGCCCCTCCCCGCATCACTTGCTGTGCCTAAGTTCCTGACAGCTCGAGAAGAGAGGGGCTCATGGACACGACCTCAGCGGTCCGGGCGCGCGGGATCGGCAAGTGGTTCGGGGAGGTCATCGCCCTCGACGGGGTCGACCTCGACGTGGCGCCGGGGCAGATCCACGGGCTGGTCGGCCCCAACGGCGCCGGCAAGACCACCCTGCTGGGCCTGCTGCTGGGCCTGGCCGTCCCCGACGAGGGCGGCCTCGAAGTGCTGGGCACCCCGGTCGGGCGCGCGCTCGCGGCGCCGGAGGGGGTCGCCGGTTTCGTCGACGGCCCCGGCCTCTACCCCTCCCTCACGGCGAGGCAGAACCTCGCCGCACTGGCCGCGTTGCGCGGGACCGGGACGGACGCGATCGACGACGTGCTCGAACAGGTCGGGCTCACCGACGTGGCGGGCGACCGGGTCCGCGGCTTCTCCCTCGGCATGCGCCAGCGGCTCGGGCTCGCGGCGGCGCTGCTGACCCGTCCCCGGCTGCTCGTGCTCGACGAGCCGGCCAACGGCCTGGACCCGGCGGGCAAGAAGCACGTCCACGGGGTGCTCACCCAGCTGGCTGCCGACGGGGCGACCGTCGTGCTGTCCAGCCACCGCATGGACGACCTCGAAGCGCTGTGCTCGGAGGTCACCATCCTCGCCACCGGACGTGTCGTGTTCTCCGGCCCCCTGAGCAAGCTGTCGACCGAAAACCGCGAGCTCGACTACCGGCTGCGCACCTCCGACCCGGAGGCCGCCCGGGAGCTGATCGCCGGAGCACCCGGCGTCCGGCTCCTCGACGAGCCCGGGGCGCGGCAGGACGGCGAGGTGCTCGTGGTGCGCACGCTCGTGCCCGCGCTCGACGAGCTGGTCGCGCGGCTCGTGCGGGCCGGCATCGGGGTGCGCGAGCTCGCCCCCGTGGTGTCACCGCTCGAAGCCGCGTTCCTCGCGCTCACCGAACAGGAAGGCGCCACCCGATGACCGCGACCGTCGCCGACGCGCCCGCCCGCCCCGTTCCCGTCACCCGCGGGTACCGCTTCGAGCTGGTCAAGCTGCTGGCCCAGTGGCGGATCCGGCTGCTGGTCCTCGCCTGCTGGCTCGCCCCCGCCGTCTTCGTCGCGCTGGTGAGCCAGCAGAGCTCGCTGCCCACCGACACCACGTTCGGCCGCTGGATGCACGCCACCGGCTGGGCGGGACCGCTGGTGCTCCTCGGTTTCGCCGGCACCTACGCGCTCCCGCTGCTGACCTCGCTGGTCGCCGGGGACGTCTTCGCCGCCGAGGACCGGCTCGGCACCTGGCGGCACCTGCTGGTGGCCGTCCGCTCGTCCCGGCGGATCTTCGTGGCGAAGTCGCTGGCCAGCCTCACCGTCATCCTGCTGCTCGTGGTGGGGCTGGCGGTGTCCGGGATCGTCGGCGGGCTCGCGGCGGTGGGGAACCAGCCGCTGCCGGGGCTCGACGGCCACCTGCTGGCGCCGGGTGACGCGGCGGGGAAGGTCCTGCTGTCCTGGGTCTGCGTGCTCGCCCCGACGCTGGCGCTGGTGGGGATCGGGCTGCTCGGCTCTGTCGCGTTCGGACGGTCGCCGATGGGGCTGCTGCTGCCCGTGGTCGTCGCGCTCGCGATGGACCTCGCGCAGATGCTGCCGCTGCCCGTCGCGGTGCGCTTCGCCCTGCCCAGCTACGGCTTCATCGCCTGGACCGGCCTGTTCACCGATCCGCCGCCGCTCGGCCCGCTGCTCATCAGCACCGCGGTGAGCCTGGTGTGGGCGGTGGTCGCGACGGCGCTGGCGTACCTGCTGTTCCTGCGCCGCGACTTCACCAGCCACACCTACGACGGCTCCGGCCGCCGCGCGCTGACCGCCGGAGCCCTCCCGCTGGCCGGGCTCCTCGCGGCCACGGTCGGAATCCTCGCGGCTTCGACCCCGTCGCTAGCTTCGGGCATCGAGCAGGACAAGGTGCAGGATTCGGTCTCCACCGCGTTCGCGCACCTCTACCGCCTCCAGACCGAGCAGCTGCACCGGCCCGACATCACCGAGGCGCAGCTGGCGGCGACGACCGCGTGCACCAAGGGCGACGGCCTGGTCGCCCCCGAGGGGCCCGGCAACGACTGGCGCTGCGTCGTCTCGTGGCACCTGCCCGGAGTCACGGCCACCGGCCAGGCCATCTACCAGCTCGACGTGACCCCGGACGGGCGGTACGTCGCCGACGGCGACGGACCGAAGGAAGTGAACGGCTACTTCCAGGTGCGCACCCCCACCGGGGACGAACCGAACCCGCTCTGGCAGTTCGACGGCACCGTCGACCTGCTCCCCACCACACCGAAGGGATGACCCCATGCAGGTAACACGCCGCAGACGGCGTGCCGGGAACGCGAAACCCCGCCTCCTCGCGCACCGCGGCGGTCGCGTGCGCCTCGCGACCGCCGGCACCACCACCCTCGCGCTCGTCGCGGTGGGCGGCGGTGTCGGCGCCGCTTCGACGCAGCAGTTCGGCGACGAGCACGTCGGCCAGCTCACCGACAAGGGCCAGGTCGTCTCCAGCGACCAGTACATCGACCCGATCGGCGACCGCCTCGTCGTGAACAACGGCAAGATCATGGCGTCGGCGGTGAGCCCGGACGGCGGTCACCTCGCCGCGCTGACGACGGACGGCGGGATCGCGCTCACCATCGTCGACCTGAAGAACTGGAAGGTGCAGCAGCTCGTCGGCAACTCCGCGACGGCGAACCTCAAGATCAGCGGGAACGACGTCGGCCAGGAAGGGCCCACGTACTCCCCGGACGGCAAGACGCTGTGGATGGCGCAGACCGACGGCTACACCCGGTTCACGGTGAACCCCGACGGCACCGTCGCCAACCCGACGTCGATCAAGATCCCGGCCGACGGTGACAAGCACGCGCTCGTGGCCCAGGCCCTGTTCTCGCCGGACGGGTCCACTGTGTACTCCGCGGTGAACGGGCAGAACCGCGTGGTCGCCCTCGACGCGGCGACCGGCGCGGTCCAGCGGAGCTGGGCCGTGGGCAACGCCCCGCGTGACCTGGCGCGCGTCGGGAACAAGCTCTACGTCAGCAACGAAGGCGGGCGCCCGGCCGGTCCGGGCGACAGCACGCTGAACTCCTACGGCACGCAGGTCCCCGCCGACCCGTTCACCGGCGCCACCACCACCGGCACGGTCAGCGTCATCGACCTGGCGAACCCCGCGGCCGCACCGAGGAGCATCGACGCCGGCCTGCACCCGACCGCGCTCTACGCCAAGAACGGCGCGTTGTTCGTCGCCAACACCAACAGCAACACCGTGTCCGTCATCGACACCGGCCGCGACAAGGTGGTGCAGACCATCGCGACGCAGCCGTGGCCGGAGGCGACGGTCGGCTACGAACCGGACGCCATCACCCTCACCGACGACGGGCACCTGCTGGTGACGCTCGGGCGCGCCAACGCCGTGGCGGTGTACCGCTACAGCCGTGCGCAGGAGCCGGTGAGCTACGTCGGACTGCTGCCGACGGACTACTTCCCGACGGCGATCACGACCGTCGGCAAGGACGTCGTGGTGTCCAACACCCGCGGGATCGACGCGCTGCGCCCCACGACGGCGGCCGGGCACACGACCCACGACACCACGTCGAGCGTGCAGCGGTTCCGGCTGCCGAACGACGGCGCCATCCACGGCTACACCGCCAAGGTCTTCCAGCAGAACGGGTGGACGCCCAACTCGGTGCGGGTGGCCAACGGCAAGGGCGCCAAGAAGCCGGTTCCGGTGCCGGACAAGCTCGGTGACCCCTCGACCATCAAGCACGTCTTCCTCGTGGTCAAGGAGAACCGGACCTACGACCAGCTCTTCGGCGACGACCCGCGCGGCAACGGCGACGCGGCGCTCGCGCAGTTCGGCGAGAACGTGACCCCGAACCAGCACGCGCTGGAGCGGCAGTTCGGGCTCTACGACAACACCTACGACATCGGCACGAACTCGGCCGAGGGGCACAACTGGCTGATGCAGGCCGACAACCCCGAGTACACCGAGTCCTCGGCCGGTGAGTACCTGCGCAGCTACGACACCGAGGACGACGCGCTCGGCCACCAGAGCTCCGGCTTCCTGTGGACCGGTGCGCAGGCGGCGGGCAAGACCGTGCGGGACTTCGGGGAGTTCCACCAGTTCCTCACCAAGCCCGCGGCCGCGACGTGGCAGAACCTGTACTGCGACACCAAGAACATGGCGGCGACCGGGCAGAACACCGCCTACCCGCTGGTTTCGTCGTCGCCGATCCCGTCGCTGAACTCCGTGTCGGTGCCCGGCTTCCCGAAGTTCGACACGTCGGTGCCGGACATCTACCGGTACCAGATCTGGAAGCAGGACTTCGAGAAGAACGGCCCGGCCGACCTGAACATGTTCTGGCTGTCCAGCGACCACACCGGCGGGCCCGCGAACGCGGCCGCGCAGGTGGCCGACAACGACCTCGCGCTCGGTCAGATCGTCGACACCATCTCGCACAGCCAGTACTGGAAGGACTCGGCGATCTTCGTCGTCGAGGACGACTCGCAGGCCGGTCTGGACCACGTCGACGGGCACCGGGCGCCGGTGCAGATCATCAGCCCGTACGCGCAGCACGGGGTCGTGGACAGCCGGTACTACTCGCAGATCACCATGATCCGCACGATCGAGCAGATCCTCGGCATCAAGCCGATGAACCAGAAGGACAGCGCGGCCACGCCGATGAGCACGGCCTTCACGGCGAAGCCGGACTTCACCCCGTTCACGGCGGTGCCGAACCGGACTTCGCTGACGCTGGGCGTTTCGCCGCAGCCGACGTGCGGCCCGGACGTCGTCGCGCCGCAGGACGCCGCCGTCCAGCCGTCGGCCACGGTGCCGGCGGACAAGCAGCAGGTGGCGGCCCAGTGGCAGGCCTGGCAGGCGCGGCAGCGCCTGACCGGCCCGGACGCCGTGGCCGACTACGCCAACCCCGCGCAGATGGACCACTTCACGTGGTACCAGACGCACGGGTGGGCGCAGCCGTACCCGGGTGAGGACCGGATCTACGCCCCGGAGCAGGTGCCGGGCGCGTACATCCCGTCCTCGGATTCCGACTGACGTCGCTGGTGTGAGCAGGGCCCCGGCCGCCGGCCGGGGCCCCGGCCGCCGGCCGGGGCCCTGTGCCGTGCCACCCTCGGTGTCTGCTGTCCGGGAAGTTCAGCCGCGACGAGGAACGGGTGTGGAACGTGCTGGAAGTGCTGAGGCCGACCGCCGGCGCCCACGGCTGCGGGGATCGCGCCGGCCTGGGGGCCAGGCGGCTCGCCCAGCTCCAGGACAACCTCGCCGCGGTCGACGTCGAGCTGCGGGAGGACGAGATCCGGCGACTGGACGAGGTCAGCGAGCTGCCGCCCGAGTACCCGGGCCGGATGCTCAGCACGCAGGGAGCGGACCGCTGGGGAGTGACGGATCTCTGGCGGGACCGGGTTGCGCCGGTGGCGGGATTGGACCTCGCCCCGGAGGGTGCTCGTCACCGCCGACCGGATTCGCTCCCGTGCCGGGTGATCCGGCGGCGGCAAGCCCTCGCAGGGCGCGCCGCGGATCGGTGATCGATCGGCCGCGGGCGGCGGCCGCCTCGGCGAGCAGTGCGGGCACCGTCGCCGCCGGTGGGAGGCACCGCGCCGCGGCGGCCGTCAGGTAGTCGGCGGCGATGAGGCGCGCCTCCCGGCGGGGGATGCCTTCGAGCGAGGTGAGGCGAAGGGCCAGCGTGGTCTGCCGTTCGGTGGCCTCGCGCAAGCGGTCCGGGTGCAGCCGCAGGTGGTCCAGCAGCCCGGTGAGCAGGTGCAGCGCCTCCGCCGTGTTCCGGTACGCCGTCGTCGCGTCGGTGCCGAGGTCCGCCGAGAGGCGCCGGACCCGGCCCAGCGCCGGGTAGTACCGCTTGCCGGGCAGGGCGGGGGAGGGGGCGGCGAACTCGTCCGGGAGGTCGGCGAACCCGTATCCCGCTTTGGTCCAAGCGTCGAGATCAGCCGCGAACTCGTGCACCGCCGCGACGAGGACCGACAGTTCGGCGGTGTGCGCCGCCTCCCGCGCACGTGCCTCGAGGTACTCCGTGACCGTGACTTCTTCGCCGGTTGCGGCGTAAGCGGGCAGGGGCCAGTCCGCCGAACGCGCCGCGAGGCGGCGAGCGGCAGCGGCGAGTTCGAGCAGGTGCCCGGTCACCGGCTCCGTGGCGAGCGAGAGAGCGCGTCGTCTTCGTCCCGAACTAACTTGCTGCACAGCCAGCAAGTTACCAGGGAAGCCGCCGTCCGTCCACGGCAGGCCGGCGTGGAGGAGTTCGCGTCAGGCACAGCGCCGGGCGGCGGCCATCGAATGGTCCTCGTTCACCGGCTCTCCGGCGGTGTGCGGCGGCGACGGCGGAAGGCGGCGGCGAGCCGGGAGTGGGGCTGCCAGTTGAGCCCGTTGGGCAGGTTCCAGCCGAACTTCAGCGCGGCCAGCCGGAACAGCAGCGCGCCCACGACACCGATCGCGAACCCGGCGACCGGCGCGCCGAGGTAGGTGCAGATGACCATGGTGGCGGCCACGGCCGCCGCGACCGTGCCGTAGAGCGGGGTGCCGCCGAAGACCGCCGGTACCCGCCGCAGGAGCACGTCGCGCAGTGCGCCGCCGCCGACGGCCGTCGTGGTCCCCAGCAGGACCGCGGGCAGCCAGCCCAGCCCGGCGGCGAGCGTCTTCTGCGCGCCGCTGACGGCCCACAGCCCGATGACGGCGGCGTCGAGCGCGGTGAACACGCGGTCCCAGGCCCGGGCGCCGATGGAGACGGCGAACGCGACGAACGCCCCGGCGAGCGCGGTCGGGAGGTAGGCGTAGTCGGTGAGCGCGACGGGTGTTCCGTGCTGCAGGAGCGTGTCCCGGATGACGCCTCCGCCGAGCCCGGAAATACTGCCCACCACGAGGATCCCGAACAGGTCCAGCCGTTCGCTGCGCCCGACCGCCCCGCCCAGGATCGCGGCGGCGAACACCCCGGCGAGGTCCAGGTACCGCGCCGCCTGGTTGATCGCTTCCACAGTGGTGTCACCCGCCATGGTCGAAAACCATAGGACCCGCGAAGACCTGGGGCTCGCCCTACGGCGTGGTGGCGTGGATGCCGGCCAGGACGACGTCGACGATCTTCTCCGCCACCTCACGGGTGAAGGGGCGGCGTCGCCGGTTGATGTAGAGGTACACCGGCCCTGACAGCAGTTCGGTGAGGAAATAGCTGTCCACAGGGGGGATCTCGCCCTTGGCGACGGCGCTGTCGAACCGCTTGCGGACGGTGGAGAGCCGGTGGTCGTAGGCGACCCGGACCGCCTCGTCGAGGTCCGTGTTCCCGGGAGCGGCGACGGCGGCCTGCACCAGGGCACGGTTGATCGGGCTCGACTGGCGCTCGGAGAACGCCATCAGGAAGTCGACCAGATCGCGGCGAAGGTCGCCGGAGTCGTGAAAAGGGGCCGAGTCCTCCGCGTACCGCAGCAAAGCCTCGCTGACGAGTTCGGCGCGGTCCGGCCAGTTGCGGTAGACGGTGTTCTTGTTGACACCGGCGACTTTCGCGACTTCTTCGTAGCGAAGGCCGGCCACGCCGTCCCGGGCGACGAGCTCCGTCGTCGCCGCGAGGATCCGCGACCGCACCCGGGCGTTGCGGCCGCCCGGCCGCGCCGCCGGTCGCGCGCCGGTCGTCTCCCCGTTCTCTGGCACGCCTCCGATCTTCCCATCCACCCGGCCGTGGACACCGAGGTGGAGCGGGGGCAAGTTAAAGAGGCAATTAGCCTCTTTGAGAAGGTGAGCGTTGTGGAGTCCGCCGCGCAGAACCCCGGCGACACCACCGCCACGCACTACATCAGCGAGCGCTCGCCGAGCGAGCACCGCCTGCCGGGGGAGACCAACGGCCGCGGGACGTTCGTCGGCGGGAACGCGGAGGTGCGGGCATGAGCGCCGCGCTGAAGGCGGTGAAGGCGGGCGAGATCGAGATGGCCTACGCGGAGTCCGGGGCCGGTGAACCGGTGGTCCTGCTGCACGGCGGCGAAAGCACCCACATCCAGTACGACACGTTCCGGCCCCTGCTCGGGGACGGGATCCGGGCGATCGCCTACGACCGGCGCGACAGCGGAGCGCCGGTCAACCCGCCGGAGCCCTACGGCATCCCCGACTCCGCCGAGGACTGCGCCGCGCTCATCAGGGGACTGGGCTACGAACGGGCGCACCTGTTCGGCTCCTCGTTCGGCGGCTTCATCGCCCTGCAGGTCACGGTGTCGGTGCCCCAGGTCGTGCAGTCGCTGACGGTCGGCGACACCTTCTCCGACGCCTCGGCCCTGCAGGTACCCGTGGCCTTCGAGATCGTCGGACAGTCGCCGTCGGAGCGCGATGCGCAGATGCTCGCCTTCGCCCTGTCGGAACGCGGGCAGGCGGACGGGAAGGTGGTGGCCGAACTCAAGTCGATGCTGGTCCACCGCTCCCCGGAGGCCGACGCGCGGCGGCTGGCCGCGATCCCGGGCTACGACCTCACCGGCCGCCTGCCCGGGATCACCGCGCCCACCCTGCTCATCTACGGCCAGGAGGATCCCGCGGCCACCCCCGGGACCGGGCGGAAGATCGCGAACGCGATCCCCGGGGCGAGGCTGGAGGTGATCCCGGGGGCACGGCACGGGATCACGGTGGAGTTCGCGCGGGAAACCGCCGGGTTGCTCCGCGAGTTCGTGCTCGCCCACCCGTCTCTCACCCGGCGGTGACCTACGGCGTGCGAGGTCGTCGTGTCCCAGGAGGATCGCCGCATCCTCCGCCTGGATCCCGGCGGCCTTCGGGTGCGCGATCCACCTCGCGGCCCCGGTCACCCGAGGAGGTAGCGCCGTGCCATGTCGGTCAGCATCGACAGGAAATCCTTGTCCGCCAAGGGGTTCGTGGTGAACGCCGGTCCGTACGCGGTGCGGAGGACGAGTGTCGAGAACAGGGTGGTGAAGACCAGGCGGACCGCGCCCTCGGGATCCTCATGGCGGATTTCGGCGCGGCAGCGCAGCAGCAGGCTGGTGAAGCGGTCTCCCACGGCCCGGCTGTACTTGGCGCCGCGGCGGTAGACCTCTTCGTGCACCCCGGAGATCAGCACGACCGAGCGCAGGAACGCGGCGTGTTTGGCGAAGATGCCTGCCAGCTCCCGGACCGCCTGGTCGACGAGGCGGTCCGGGGGCACGCCGTCCCAGCGTTCGCCCTCGAAGACCGCCTCGTCCGCGCGGACCCGGGCGATCCCGTGCTCGTACACGGCGAGGAACAAGGCGTCCTTGTCGTCGACCCGGTCGTACACGGCGCGCGGGGCGACGCCGGCCTGCTCGCAGACCGCGGCGATGGTGAAGGCTTCGTAACCCCTGGTCTCCATGATCGTCACGCCGGCGTTGAGGATGCGCTCCCAGGCTTCGCGTGACCGCTTCTGCAGGGGAGGGCGGACCATCGGCAGGCTGGGCGCCTCACCGCCGGGTGCCGGTCTGCTCATGGAATTCCTCACCGCGTGGACTGAACCGTAGCGCTCGCTACAGTATCAGCGCCCCTCGTCGAGTCAGGGGGACAGCTCCTCGAGGACCCGGCCCTTGGTCTCCACCGCGTGGCGGATGGTGACCAGACCACCGACGAGCGCCACGACGGCGAACGCGGCGAAGACGTAGCGGATACCCAGGCCGGCGACGACGAAGCCGACGAGCAGCGGCCCGGCGGAGGAAGCGGCGCGCAGCCAGGCGCTGCCGAAGCCGGTGCCCACGGCGCGCAGCCGCGTGGGGTAGAGCTCGGCGGAGTAGAGGTAGAGCGAGAAGGCGATGGTCTGCAGGATCGCGTAGGCGATCGGGGCGAGGACGACCACCTGGGTGGCGGTCGTGGCGCCCAGGGCCGTGAGGATCACCAGCGGCACGGTGGCGGCCAGGAAAGCGATGGCGTACCAGCGTTTGCGGCCGACCTTGTCGATGTAGAGCGCGCAGAGGACGGAGGCGACGACGCCGACGGCCGAGGTGATCCAGCCGTAGAGCAGGCTGGTCTGCAGGGGCAGGTCGAACACCTGCCGGTAGAGCGTGGGCAGCCAGGTCACCAGCCCGTTGTTGATGACGTAGACGGTGATCCACAGCGCCCACAGCATCAGGGTGCGCTTGAGGTAGATCCCGCGGAACAGCTCGCGCCACCCAGCGCCCGCGGCGGGTGCGGTGACCGGGCGCGGGACGGGATCGGGGAGCGGTTTGCCCTCCTTGACGGCCTCCCGTTCGAGCATGGTGACGACCTTGTCGGCGCGGTCGAACTTCCCCTTGGCGGCGAGCCAGCGCGGCGATTCGGGCATGAACGCCCGCAGCGGGATCATCAGCACGGCCGGGACGAGCCCGACGACGAACAGGGCGCGCCAGCCGAACTCCGGCACCAGGAAGTACCCGGCGAGCCCGGCGAAGAGCAGGCCCACCGGGAAGATGACCTCGTAGAGCAGGAAGAACCGGCCGCGTTTGCGCGCGCCGACGAACTCGTTGATGTACGCGCTGGCCACCGGCACCTCGCCACCGGTGCCGATGCCCTGCAGGAAGCGGAACACCAGCATCGAGGCGCCGCTCCAGGCGAACAGGCACGCGATGTCCATCGACACGAACAACACGATCGTGATGAGCAGGGTGCGCAGGCGGCCGACGCGTTCGGCGAGCCAGCCGAACAGG
Organism: Amycolatopsis dongchuanensis; assembly: GCF_039542405.1. Lineage (NCBI taxonomy): Bacteria > Bacillati > Actinomycetota > Actinomycetes > Pseudonocardiales > Pseudonocardiaceae > Amycolatopsis > Amycolatopsis dongchuanensis. The sequence goes on along the minus strand of NZ_BAABIB010000036.1, from coordinate 40,423 downwards.
ATCGCGCCGGCGAACTGGCCGACGTAGCCCGCGGAGAGGATCAGCCCGACCCACGCCGGGGTGAGGTGCCATTCGGTGACCAGCTTGGGCATCGCGAACGCGATGACCAGCACGGTGTAGGCGTCGAAGAAGGTGGCGGTGCCGATGATGACGCGGATCATCAACAGCCGGCGCGTGACCGGGAGCCGCTCGAGCCGCGCCACGAGCGCGGCGTGGGCCTTGGCGGGCGCGCCGGAGCTGCCGGCGGCGAAAGTCGTCATGGTTTCGTTTCCTCGCCCTCCGCTGCGGTGCGGAGTCGTCGGGACAGCATTGTCGCCGGTCCCGGCGGCGGGGGCCGCCGCCGGGACGCGAGTGGGGTCAGACGAGTTCGGCGCTCTTGAGCGCCTGCACGATCTCCTCTTCGGCCTCGGGGGAGAGGTCGATCAGCGGGGAGCGGACGCCGGCGTGCTCGAGGATGCCGCGCGCCTTGAGGCCGAGCTTGAGGGCGACGGTGCCCTCCATGTGCGAGCCGCGGTGGTAGACGGCCTTGGTGACCGGCAGCAGGCGGTCGTGCACGGCGCGGGCCGCGGGGTAGTCGCGGGCCTTGCCCGCCGCGATGAGCTCGAGCAGGGGCTCGGGAGCGAGGCCGCCGTAGCCGACGAGCAGGCCGTCGACGTCGAACATGGTGTGCAGCAGGTACTCGTCGTGGCAGGACAGGATCTGCAGGTCGGGGTGCTCGCGGCGGAGCACGGGGATCTCGGTGTCCCAGCGGCGCATGTTGCGCACCCCGTTCTTGGTGGCGAAAACGCCCTCCTGGGCGGCGATCTCGAGCTGGGTGTCCAGGTCGTAGGTGGCCTTGGTGTTGTCCGGGTACTGGAACAGGATGCAGGGCAGACCGGACTCCTCGTAGATCGCCCGGTAGCGGTCCTGCGGGGCGCCCGCCTGGTAGCCGAAGCGCAGCCAGCCGTGTGAGGGGTAGATCAGCCCGGCCTTCGCACCGGCCGCGACCGCGCGTTTCGCCTCGGCGACCGCGACCGCGGTGCCCTCGCCGGTGATGCCGGCGATCACCGGCACGTCGACGGCTTCGACCAGGTTCGCGATGGTGGCGACCTGCTCCTCCTGGGTGAGGAACGTGCCCTCGCCGGCGTGGCCGAGGATCACCAGGCTCTTCACGCCGTCGTGGCCGGCCAGCCACGTGCCGAGCTTGGCCATCGCGGCGTGGTCCACCTCGCCGTCCGGCGTGAACGGCGTGACCGGCGCCGGGTTGAGGCCGCGGAGGTCGAGTGTCATCGCGAGGTGCTCCTTCTCGTCGGGAACGGTTGCGGGAACGTTCCCATAGGATGCGCCGCGTGCTTCCCGCCGTCAACAGTGAGTCCGGAAAGTCCTCGCCGGCCAGTAGCCTGGCCCCCGTGGTGACCATCCTCGACGTTGCCCGGGCCGCCGGGGTCAGCAAGTCCACCGTGTCCCGTGTCCTGGACGAACGGCTGCCGCACTCCACCAGCCCCACCGCGGAACGGGTGCGCCGCGTCGCGGCCGAGCTCGGCTACGTGCGCGACCCGCTGGCCTCCGGCCTGCGCCGGTCGGGCACCAACACGGTCGGCGTGATCGTGCCCCGGCTCACCGACACCGTGATGGCGATGCTCTACGAGGAGATCGCGGCCGCCGCGGGGAGCCGCGGGATGTTCGCCATCGTCGCGACCACCGAGGACAAGCCGGACACCGAACAGCTCGCGCTGCAGACGCTCGTGCGGCGGCGGGTCGACGGGCTGATCCTGACCACCGCCCGGCTCGGCACGCCGACCGCGCGGGACGTGCCGCACGCGCTGGCCCTGCGCACCGACGGCACCGGGCCCGCCTCGGTCGGCGACGACCGGCTCGGCGCGCACCTGGCCGTCCGGCACCTGCTCGACCTGGGCCACCGCCGGATCGGCCTGGTCGGCGGCCCGGCCTACGCCTCCAGCGCGATCGAGCGGCTCGCCGGCTACCGCGAAGCCCTCGACCAGGCCGGGATCGGCTTCGACGACCGGCTGGTCGCCGGGGACGCCTTCTCGATCGAATCCGGGGAGATCGCCGGGCGGGCCCTGCTCGACCGGGCGGACCGGCCCACCGCGATCTTCGCCGTCAACGACAACACCGCGATCGGCGTGCTGGCCGCGGCCCACGCGCTCCGGCTGCGCGTGCCCGAGGACCTGTCGATCGTCGGCTACAACGACATCCCCATCGTCAGCCGGCTGCCCGTGCCGCTGACCACCGTGCGCGTCCCGTTCGGGCAGATCGCCGCCGGGGCTCTCGAGCTGCTCAAGGAATCCGGGCGCGGCGAGCCGCCCCGTACCCTCGTCGCCGCGCCGACCCTCATCCCGCGTCGTTCCACCGCGCCCGCCGGCAGCTGACGTCGCGTTGACAAAACCGTAGCGTCCACTACGCTCTTGCCCACCTAACCGGAGTCGGCACTACGGTTTCTCAGTGAGGAGAACGACGATGACGTCACCCAGACGGGGCCGCGTCGCGGTCATCGGCGCCGGGCCGGCCGGCATGGCCACGGCGCTGTCGGTCCACCAGGCCGGTCACGAGGTGACCCTCCTGGAGCGCTACCCGCAGGCGCGGCCGGCGGGCAACATCCTCAACCTGTGGCCCCCGCCCATCAAGGCACTGGGGCTGCTGGGTGTCGACACGGCGGACCTGGGTGCCCCGTGCTACTCGGAGTTCCGCAGCGCCAGTGGGCGCACCCGTGCCCGCGTGGAGCTGCCGCGGCACGTCGTCGACGCCTACGGGGGCGGGTTCATCGGGCTGCTGCGCCCGGAGTTGTACGAGCGGTTGCTGTCGGCGCTGCCGCGCGGTGTGCTGCACGTGAACCGGCCGGTCGAGCGGTTCGAGCAGGATGAGGCGGGGGCGCGGCTGTTCCTGGCCGACGGCGAGGTCGTCGAGGCGGACGTGGTGGTCGGCGCGGACGGGATCGATTCGCTGGTGCGGCGCACGCTGTGGGGCGAGTCGCCCAAGCGGGAGCACAACCTGCACATCTTCGGGGGCTTCACCCTCGACGAGGAGGTGCGTGCCGAAGCCGGTCTGTGCATCGTTGCGCACGACCGCACGGTGCAGGGCAGCTGGACGTCGATCCGGCACAAGGGGCGCGACGGGTTCCAGTGGTGGGTGCTCGGTGCTCACGACGCGGCGACGGAGTTCACGGGGGACCTGCACGCGACGGCGACCGCGATGGGCGCCGGCTTCGCCGACCCGTTGCCGCGGCTGATCGCGGCGACGGCGCCGGAGAACGTCCAGCGCTGGGTGCTGCGTGACCGCAGACCGCTCAAGCAGTGGTCGAAGGGCCGCGCGACGCTGGTCGGCGACGCGGCGCACCCCACTTCGCCCTACGCGGCCTACGGCGCGGGAATGGCCACCGAGGACGGCTATTTCCTGGGCCGCCACCTGGCCGGGGTCGACCTGGGCGACTACGCGGCGGTGCGGCGGGCGCTGGAGGCGTTCGAGGCACCGCGCAAGCCGCACACGGCCCGCCAGTCGCAGCAGGCCTGGGTCCTCGGGCAGGTCTTCCACCACGCGCCCCGGCCGCTGCGCCCCCTGCGCGACCTGGTCCTGGACCGGACTCCACTGCTGCAGAAGGTGGTCGGCGAGTCGTCGCCGCGCGAAATCCTGGAGCAGCTCGGCGAAATCGACAAGGCGGAAGCCAGGATGCGCGCCGTCCTCGCGTGACGACGGCGGTCAGTGGTCCGCGATGTCGAGGGTGACCTCCGAGAGCGGGCACCCCACGCACGTCAGCACGTAGCCGTCGGCTTTTTGTTGTGGCGTCAGGCAGTTCGGCTCGTTCTGCGCGATTTTCCCGGCGCGGAGCCGCACCATGCATTCGCCGCAGTTGCCGACCGTGCAGGAGTAGGGCATGGGCAGTCCGGCCGCCAGTCCCGCGTCGAGGAGTGTCTGGCCGGGTTCGACCGTCACCGTGCCGACCGGCCGGCCCCCGTCCTCGACGATCATCTTCTGTGGCTCGGTCACGGTCGTCACGGGGTCCGCGCCGCTGGAGTAGCGCTCCTGGTGCACCTGGGCGTCGGGGACGCCCAGGTCGGCCAGGACGTCCCGCGCCGTGTCCATGAGCGGTTCGGGGCCGCAGAGGTAGTAGTGGGCGCCTTCTGCCGGAGCGCGTTCGGTGATCCAGTGACGGACGCGGTTGGCGTCGAGGCGCCCGTCGCGGCGGCTCAGCACGTGCGTGACCGACAGCCGGCCGGGCTGCTCGGCCTCCAGCCGGGCCAGCTCGCCGGCGAAGATGATCTCCTCCTCGTCGCGGCTGCTGTAGAGCATCGCGATCCGGTCGCCCGCCGCCCGGTCCGCGAGCCGGGTGCGGATCATGCTCATCATCGGGGTCACCCCGCTGCCCGCGGCGATCAGCACGACCTCCTCCGGAGGCTGCGGTGGCGCGTGGAAGGAGCCGGACGGGCCGCGGACCCAGAGCCGGTCCCCGGCCCGCAGGTGCTGGTGCACGTGGGTCGAGAACCCGCCGCCCTCGACCCGCTTGACGGTGACCTCGAGCCGCGCGGACCCGGGCGCGCAGGAGGCGGAGTAGGCCCGCCGGACCTGGCGGCCGCCGACGTCGGCGACCAGCGTGAAGAACTGGCCGGGCCGGAAGTCGAACGAGCGCGGCTTGCTCCCGGCGTCCTCCAGCACGAGGGTGACGGCACTCGGCGTCTCCTTGCGCACCTCGACGACGCGCACCTCCCGCAAGGGGTTCGCCGTCCCGCTGTCGTCGGGGGAGCGGCGGCGCCGGAAGCCACGACGCCGGGGGCCGCGCCCGAGGTCGTCGTAACCCTCCTTCCGCAGGCCAGAGCGGTAAGCCCGGTCCATCACGACCCGCATCACACTGTCGATTCCCGGGATCGCTCCGAGGACCTTCAGCAGGAGCGCGGGCGGGCCCCCTTCGCTTTTCGCCGAATTGGCGGCCAGGTGCTGTGCCGCCACCGCGGTGAGGCTCGGCATCGGGCCGTCGTCGAGATACGCCTCGGGCGTCCACAGCCGCGAGCGCGTCACGGCGTCGTTGGCCCGCACCTCGGCGTCTTCGACCTCGATGACGAGCGCGAGCTGCGGGGGCATGCCCCGCAGGGCCATCGTCTCCAGCAGGGCGGGATCGTCGGTGATCGTGCAGCGGCCGCGGCCGTGCAGCACGCCGCTGCGGCCCGGCACGAGCGCGGCGAAGGACAGCTGGTTGTCCTGGAGCAGGTTGTGCAGCGTGTCGGCGCGCTTGTTGCCCTTGCGGTCCGGGATGACGAGGGTGCGCCCGTCCAGGATCCGCGCGACCGCCTCCTGGTCCCCGCGCGGGCTCGTGTCGCTCCCGCCGGAACCGTCCCATGAGGACAGTGCGAGGAACGGTGCCGCGGCGACGAACTCGGCGATCCCTGGGCGGCACAACGGCCCGTCCCCGCTGATCCCGGTGACGGCGGGTTCGACGCGGACGGCGGGCTGCCACAGGCGGGAGCGCATCACGGCCTGCGCGCAGTGCACGTAGGCCTGCTCGATCCTCACGGTCGTCTCCGCGCCCTTCCGCGCGGTCGCCACGCCGTTGACGCGCAGGATCTCCCCGACGCCCGGCAGGAGGAAGAAGAACGAGACCGGACCCTCCGGTGCACCGCCTCCGGGCACGGCGAAGGAGATCCGCGTGGGTGAATGGACGCGCACGAAGCCCGGGCTGCCGCCGATGAAGGTCGTCCGGCTGACGCCGTCGGCGTCGCGGTAGCCGAAGGCCGCGATCGGCGACCGGGCCAGCACGGTCCGGCACCCCTCGTCGAGCGCGCTGACCTCCTTGAGCGTGATCATCGGAGCCGGGCGGCCCACCGCCGCCTCGATCTCGTCCGCCGTGGTCAGCCGGTGGACGGTAGTATTACCGCTGCTCATGGCTCAATTATGAGCAATCACTCGCATCTGTGGCTACTCGCTTTTCGGGGTTCCGTGCCGTGCGCTGGGGCACGCGCTGTCCGGCCAGGTCGCGGCCGCCGCCGCGGACGGGGCAGAATTCCGAGCAACAGCTCAGTTCGGCGGCTACTCGCTTCCACGCCCTCAGGAGGGGAGTCGTGACCTCGGAACAACGCAGGCTCGAGCCGCGCAAACAGCCGCGGCAGGTCCGTGCCGAGCTGACCCGGCAGCGCATCCTCACCGCCGCCGGGCAGGTCTTCGCCGAGTACGGCTACGCCGCGGGCACCACGAACCGGATCGCCGAGCGGGCGCGGGTCTCGATCGGCTCGCTGTACCAGTACTACCCGAACAAGGACGCGATCCTGGCCGAGCTGCTCGTCCGCCACCTCGACGCCGACGGGGCCACCGCGGTCCTCGAACGGTTCAAGGACCGCGCCGAACCGCTCGAGGACGTCGTCCGGGTCTTCGTGCGCACCGTTATCGACAACCACCTGGACGACCCGCAGCTGCTGCGGATCATGATCGAGCAGGCACCCCGCTCGGGGGAGCTGCTGCAGCGGGTCACGCGGCAGGAGTGGGAGATGGTCGGCCACCTGAGGGAGCTGCTGGAGCGGCACCCCGAAGTCGGGGTGCGGGACAAGGAAACCGCCGCCCGGCTCGTGACGTCCACTGTGGAGCTGACCGTGCACCAGCTCGTGGCCGCGCCCGGTTCGATCGACACGGACCGCCTGGAGCACGAGCTGGTGGCCATGGTCACCGGTTATCTCCGCGCCGGCACCTGAAACCCCCTGTTTCTCAGGTAGCATGTCCTGCATGTCAGGAAAAGATGCCGGGCGGACTTCGGGTTACCGCGAGCGGAACTCCACCGCGGACCGCGCGCTGGACATCCTCGGCATCTTCACCGACGACCGCGCGGTGGTGTCGGGGACGGAGGTCGCCGAGCACCTGGGGACGTCCCGGTCGACGGCCTACCGCTACCTGCAGAGCCTGGTGACCAACCGGTTCCTCGAAGAGGCACCCGGTGGCGGGTTCCGGCTCGGGCTGCGTGTGCTCGAACTGGCCAGGGTGGCGCGGCGCGCCTACGGGCTGTCCGACATCGCCCTCCCCGTCATGCGGCGCCTCGCCGCCCAGACGCGGGAGTCGGTGCTGCTGACCCGGCGGTCGGGGGACCGAGTGGTGTGCCTGGACCGCGCCGAGTCGGTGGCCCACCCGGTGCGGATCTCCTACGAGCGGGGCAGCGCGCTCCCGCTCAACGCGGGCGCGTCGGCGCTGGTGCTGCTGGCCTGGGCGGACCCGGTCGAGATCCGGACCCTGCTCGAGCACGCCCACCTGAGCTCGTTCACCGGTGCCACCCTGACCGACGTGGACGAGCTGATGACCCGGCTCGAGCGGATCCGCCGGGCCGGCCATTCCGTCACCCGCGGCGAACTGGACAGTGACGTGCTCGGCATCGCGGCGCCGATCCGCGACGAGTCGGGCGCCGTCGTCGCGGCGGTCAGTGTCGCGGCGGTGGCCTCGCGGGTGCCGCCCGCCCGGCAGCCGGAGGTCGTCGCCGCGGTGCGCGCGGCCGCCGGTGAGATCAGTGAGCGTTTGACGACGGTGGCCGGCTGAGGCGCCGTTCGCCTCCGCCGGCCACGCTGGTCAGGCTTCCCGCCGCACCCTGTTGGTGAGGGAGCCGATGCCGTCGACTTCGACAGTGATCTCGTCGCCGTCGTGGAGGAACACCTGCGGGTCCCGGCGGTAGCCGACGCCGCCGGGGGTGCCGGTGAGGATGACGTCGCCGGGCAGCACGGTGGTGAAATCCGAGACGGTGGCGATGAGCGTCGGGATGTCGAAGATCAGCCGGGAGGTGTCGGAGTCCTGCAGTTTGCGTCCGTTGTGGATGGTGCGGATTCCGGCGGCGGAGACGTCGGCCTCCTCCGGGGTGACGAGGTAAGGGCCGAGTGGTGTGGAGTGGTCCCAGGTCTTGCCCTGCAGCCACTGGTGGGTCTTGTACTGGTAGTCCCGCATGGTCACGTCGTTGGCCACGGTATAGCCGAGGATGTGCTCGGCGGCCTGGTCGCGGGGGATGCGCCGGCCGGCGCGGCCGATCACGACGGCGAGTTCGGCTTCGTAGTCCACTTGGGACGATTCGGCCGGTAGCAGGATGTCGTCGCGGGGACCGATGAGGCTGGAGGCGAACTTGGTGAACATGACGGGGTAGTCCGGCAGGTCGCGACCCGTCTCGCCGACGTGGGTGAGGTAGTTCAGGCCGACACAGATGATCTTGTCCGGTCGCGGGACGACCGGGCAGAGGTACACGTCGTCCACGGACACGGCCTGGCCGGGCAGCTCGACCGCGGTCGTGAGCGCGTCGGCGGGGGTGTCGCGGCCGAGTTCGGTGAGGCCGGCCAGCGGGATCAAGCGGTCGCCGGACACGCGGCCGACGCGGCGGCGGCCCTGGTGTTCGTAGGTGGCGTAGGGCACGGGTCAGTTCCCTTCCGAGGTGCGGCGCCATTTCGCGAGCTGTCCGCCCCAGAGGTTCACGCTGGTGGGCACGGGTTCCCACCGGCGGGGGACGTAGGTGACGCGGTCGTCGTGGAACTTCTCCATTTCGGCGGAGAGTTCGACGTGGTTGCCCGCGGGGTCGTCGAAGAAGATGAAGAGGTTGTTGCCGGGGCCGTGGCGTCCGGGGCCCCAGACGACGTCGACCTCCTGTTCGGTGAGCCGGTCGCACCAGGCCTTGAAGTCCTCCCACTCGGCCAGGTCGTAGGAGTAGTGGTCCAATCCGGACTGTCCGGTGTGGACGACGGCGAGGGTGTGGTGGTCGCGGTCGGAGCGCAGCCAGGCGAAGCGGCCGTCGGCGAGCTGGTCGGAGATGCGGAACCCGGCGACGCCGGTGTAGAAGGCGACCATGGCGGGCAGGTCCGCGGTGGCGAGGGTGACGTGCTGGTACTTGATGGGGCGGCGCCCGGTATCGGCGGCGTGCTCGCCGGCGCGGCGGACCGGGGTGTGGAAGTGCACGGTGTTGCCGTCGGGGTCGGTGCACACCAGGCCCCGGGGTTCGGTGCCGGTGGCGTCGTCGAGGTAGGACGGGTCGAGTTCGGTAACGGTGTGCCCCGCCTCGCGCAGTCGCTTCTCCAGCGCGGCGAGGCCGTCGGCGTCGCGGACCTCGAACCCGATGTGGTCCAGGCCCGGTTCCCCGGGCAGCAGGTCGATGACGTGGTGCCCGAGCCCCCAGCCGAGGCGCCGGCCGCCGCCGGGGAGGTCACCGTGCGGGGTCAGGCCGAGGATGCGGGCGTAGAACTCGGCCGCGGTGGCGACATCGGGGACCCGGAGGCCGATGTGGGAGGTCGCGGTGCGGCGCAGGGTGCCGGCGGCGGCGGGTTCGTCGAGCACGACACGGTTGGGGCGGGACACGGGTTCCTCCTTGGTCTGGGGGTCAGGCATGGGCTGGGGTGGCGAGGTGCAGCGCCCCGGTGAGCGCGGGCAGGTGGCCGGGCGGCCAGGACGCGGCGATGAAGTGGTCCGGGCGCAGCAGCACGATCCGGCCGCGGTGAGGCGTGAATTCCTGGTCCATACGACCGTCGACGTCCACCAGGAGGCGCCCGCCACCGGCGGGAAGACGGTTGTCGACGGCGATCCGCGCGGTCGAAGGCGCCAGGTGCCCGAGTGGCTTCGCGGCGTCGTCGAGGTCGGCCGCGGACGTGCCCACCGCGAGCAGGGCCCAGCCGGTGCCGAGCGCGTCGTCGAGCAGGCGGATCGACGAGGTGGCGGTGTCGAAGACGCGGGGCTGCCCGATCATCGTGCCCGCGGGGGGAACCAGCAGTCCCGTCCGGTAGGTGTGCGGTGGGCGGTACCGCATTTCCTCGAAGAAGGCGCGTTTGGCCGGATCGCGGAGGATCGTGGTGAAGTAGGCGTCACGGCGGGCGGCCCACCGGGCGTCGGTGCTCATCACGATCCGGCCCAGCCGTTCCGACAGCCGGACGGTGGCCTCGGCGTGCGGACGGCGTTCCAGTTCGTAGGTGTCCAAAGCGGACTCGGTCAGCCTGCCCGCCAGGACGTCGGCGATCTTCCAGCACAGGTTGGCGGCGTCGCGGACACCGGAGTTCAGGCCCTGTCCGGCGAACGGCGGCATCATGTGCGCCGCGTCGCCCAGCAGGAACACCCGGCCCGCCCGCCACCGGTCGGCGACGAGACCGTGGAAGCGGTAGATCACGGCCCGCTCGACCTGCCGCGGGGTGATCGGGCGGAACGGCGCGAGCAGCCGCCGCACCAACGCGAAACCGGGATGGTCGTCGGGGCCGCCTTCGCCCTCGTGCAGCAGGAACTCGTAGCGGCACCGGCCGTCGCGGCCGGGCACGATGACGTGCGGTCGGCGGGGGTCGCCGTGGTGCATCCCGTAACGCTCGTCGTGGTGGTCGCCGAGCACGTCGGCGACCAGCCACGACTCGGGGTGGCTGCGCCCGGTCATCCCCACGCCCAGCAGGCCGCGGATCGTCGAGCGGCCACCGTCGCAGGCCAGGACGTACTCGGCGTGCACGGCGCCCGTCGTCCCGTCCGCCCGCCGGTACCGCACCTCGGCGCCGTCGCCGTCCTGGTCGAGCGCGGTGACCTCCGCGCCCATCCGCACCGTGACGCCGCGGTGCGCCACCAGCGAGGCGTGCAGTTCGCGTTCCAGGTCCGGCTGGGCGAACGGGTTCTTGAACGGGTAACCGAACCGGCCCGGCTGCGGCGCGCGAGCCTGCAGCACCGGGCGGCCCAGCGCGTCGTAGTACCGCGTGCCGATGCCGGGCACGATGACCTTGAGGATCCGCTCGGCCAGCCCTGCCGACTGGTACACGCGCAGAGCCTCGTCATCCAGGCTGATCGCCTTGGGCGCGTCGCTGGTCGTCGCGTTCCGTTCCAGCACGACGACCCGCACCCCTCGCGCGGCCAGCAGCGCTGCCGCCGTCATCCCCACGGGCCCGGCGCCCACGACGGCCACCTCGGCGCGGAGCGACTCCATGTCCACCCTCATGCGCCGACGCTGTCTCCCACGCACACGCCGGGCACGGCGATCCGAGTGAAGAGGTGCGGTGAGATCGTGCAGGTGTCGGGGTAGCGGGCGAGCAGGCCCTGGAACTCCTCGGAAGCGAAGGCCCGCGCGAGGGCCTGGGCGTTCTCCCAGAGCGCGATGTTGACAAAGCTGGTGCTGCCCTCGGTTCCCTTGTGCATCTGCGCCGACAGGCACCCGTGCGAGAGCATGTACGCCGCGTCCTCCCGCCAGAGGTCGAGGAACTCCGCCTCGAAGCCCGGCGGGACGGTGAAGCGGTTGATCAGGACCACCGGGCCGGTCCCGCTGCCGGCCAGCTGCTGCTGGAAGGTGGTCGCGGGATCGAGCTGGACCATTTTCATCAGGGGTCTCCTTATTGCTGGGGGTGTCAGGCGTGCACGGTGACGGGCAACGATTCGAGGCCACGGAGCACGTTGTTGAAATGGCGGACCGGTTCGCCCGCTTCGATCCGGGAAACCCGGCGCAGCAGTGCCCGCAGGAGCGCCTCCCCTTCCAGGCGGGCCAGCGCCTGCCCGGCACAGCCGTGCAGGCCGTAGCCGAAGGCGAGGTGGTCGGCGTTGTTCCGCGTGATGTCGAAGCGGTCGGCGTCCGGCCATTTGCGCTCGTCGCGGTTGGCGGATCCGTACAGGACAGCCAGCCGGGCGCCTTCCGGGACGGTGATGCCGTCGACCGTCCACGCGGTTCGCGCGGTGCGGCCGAAGACCTGGACCGGCGATTCGTAGCGCACGATTTCGCGGAACGCCTGCGGGACCAGGGACGGGTCGGCGCGCAGCGCGTCCCACTGGCCGGGGTGCCGGGCCAGGAGCCAGATCGTGTGCCCGATGGAGTGCACCGTGGTGTCCATGCCCGCGACGACGTAGGTCATCAGCAGCCACGGGGCGGCCTCCGCCGGGAGCTGCCCCGCGTCGACCGCGTCGAACACCGCCCTGCCCATGCTGCCTTCGGTGAGTTGGTCGCGGGCCGCGTGGGTGACCACCCACTCGGCCAGCGTCGGCAGCCGCGGCACGGATGCCCGGGTGCGGTCGTTGTCCGGGCCGAAGCAGTTGAAGTTCGCGTCGATGAGGGGGAGGAGCTCCTCCCGGCCCTCCTGGGGGAGGCCGATCAGGTCGCCGACGACCTCGACCGGGAACCGCCGCGCGAGGTCGCCGACCGCGTCGAAGGAACCCCGTGCGACGAGCGCGTCGACTATCTCTTCGGCGCGGCGGTCGATCTCCGGTTGGAGTGCCCGCAGCGCAGGACGCGCCAGGCGCCCGGCCAGGACGTTCCGCTGCGCTTCGTGGAGCGGGGGATCGGAGCGGATGATGCCGTCGCCGATGTAGTGGTTGAACTGCGTGTTGAGCGCGATGTCGGCCGAGGAGAACGATTCCCAGTCGCCGAGGACGTGGCGTGCTTCCGCGTACCGGGGGACGGCGAACACGTCGAAGCGGTCGAGGTGGACGACCGGTCCCGCGTCACGGAGCTCGCGGAAGACGGGGTAGGGGTCGGCCATGACGTCCTCGCAGAACAGATCGACGTCCGACCGCGGTGCGGTGGCGATCGCGTGCATCGCGTTCCCTTCAGTGGGTGGGCAGTTGCTGGGCGAGCTTGGCGAGTTTCGGCGCCGGGGCGGGAAAGTTCACCGCGGCCGCGGTGCCGGGCCAGACGAGCAGGGCGCGCCGGCCGGCGAGGGACCCTTCGAGCACGGTGGGCTCACCGGCCGGCGGCAGGTGCCCGGCCAGGCGGATCTTCAGGCCGAAGGCCTCGGTCCAGAAGAACGGCACGTGCCCGCGCGCGGGACGCTCCGGCTCGCGGCCGAGCAGTGCGGCGGCCGCGATCTTGGCCTGGGACAAGGCGTTCGACCAGTGGGGCGTCCGCACGTGCCCGCCGTCGCGGCGGACGGAGGTCACGTCGCCGGCGGCGACGATGCCGGGAGCGACGCGGCACGCCTCGTCCGTCACGACCCCGTTTTCGAGGGGGAGACCGGTGCCGTGCAGCCATTCCGTGTTGGGAACGTCGCCGACCGCCGTCACCGCCAGGTCGGCATCGACGGAAAACGTGCCGTCGGCGGACGTCAGCCTGCTGGGCCGGCCGTCGGTGAAGCCGACCCGGAGGCCTGTGCCGGTGACGCGGACCCGGACGCCGTGGTCCGCCGCAGCCTCCAGGCACAGGGCGGACAGTGCCGGGCCGAGCCGGGAAAGCAGCGGCGTCACCACGTCGACGACCGTGACGGACTTGCCGAGCGCCGCGGCCGATGACGCCAGTTCCATCCCGAGGAAACCGCCGCCGGCCACCGCGACGTCGCGTGCACCAGCGAGGCTCGTCCGCAGGGCCACCGCGTCGTCGAGGCCGCGCAGGGTGATCTCGCCCTGCCCGGGGTCACCCAGCAGGCGCGCCCGGGCGCCACTGGCGATGACCAGGCCGTCGTAGCGGAGCTTGTCCCCGGTGGTGAGTTCGACGAGGTTCTTCTCGCGGTCGAGTCCGATGGCCCCGACCCCCGTGAGCACTTCGGCGTCGCCGGGAACCGGCAGGAACACGCTGTCGTCCGGCTCCGAGCCGACCAACACGCCTTTCGACAGCGGGGGCCGCGTGTAGGGCGGGTGCGGCTCCGCGCCGACCATCGTGATGTCACCGTCGAAACCCAGCCCCCGCAAGGCATTCGTGCACGCACAGCCCGCCTGGGAAGCGCCCACGACGACCACGTGGCGCCGAGTGGTCACGACCGCACCGGCGAGGCGGAGATCCTCAGTGCCGCGACCGGACAGGCGTGCACCGCGGCCTCGGCGAGCGGCTTCTGCCCGGGCGCGACCTCGGCCACGTCGATGACCAGCTCGTCGTTCTCGTCGAGGTGCACCAGGCCCGGCGCGGCCTGTTCGCACATGCCGTAGCCCTCGCACCGGCTCCTGTCGACCGTGAGCCGAGCGGATTCCCCTTGCTCCATCGCAACTCCTGAACAGCCTCGGGCCGGGCGGCGAACGCTGCGGCTCCGGCGGGTGATCTCACGCTAAGAGCGGATAGACCTGATTGTCAAACCACCTGTCCCGAATATCAGGACAGTTTGAGTGTCCTATTTATCAGGATCACGATTTTGAGTCATAGGACCATGCGCTAGTGTGGTTCTGGCACACCACGACAAGGAGGTCGCCATGCCGGTCGTCGAGGACGTCATGGTGCTGGGAGCCGACGCTCCACTGAGGAGCGTCACCCGCGACGAGAACCTGTTGCTGTCGCCGCCGCACCCGCCGAAGGTGCCGCTCAAGTTGTGGCGTGACCATCCGCTGCTGAGCGTCGTGCACTTCCCGCAGGAGTACCGCGCGCAACCTTTCGCGCCGCCGCGCGGGGTGTACGAGAACGACGAGATCCGGGTCGAGTGGCAGACGATGGACAACCGGCAGCCGTTCTACCACCGCAACTGCGACGTGGACGAGATCTCCTACCAGATCGCCGGTGAGCGCACGCTGATGACCGAACTCGGCGTCATCGAACACCGGCCGGGCGAGTTCTCCCGCATTCCGCGTGGGGTGGCCCACGACAACTACGGGCGGGCGGAGAGCCATCTGTTGTTCTACCTCCCCGCGCCGGTCGCCGAACTGGCACCGCCCGACCGAGAGTCCGGGCCGGTGTTCCCGCCGTTCCCCGGCTGGCAGCCGGGTGCGGTGAACGAGGCGGTCACGCAGTGCATGGGCACGCCCGGGCACGACATCACCGTGTTCGGTGCCGACGAACAGCGGCTGCTGGAACAGGTGCACGCCGAGGACGAACGGATGACGGTGCTGCGCGCCGATCCGGGGCTCGCCACCACGTGGCTGTACGGCACAGATCGCATCCGGCTCGGTGTGGTCACCACGGCTCCCGGCGGGCGGCGCCGGTACCGCCGCACACTGGACGCGGACGAGATCCAGTACCAGGCACGCGGTACCCGGACGTTGATCACCCAGCGTGGGGTCGTCGACCTCGGGCCCGGCGATTTCGTCCGCATCCCACTGGGGATCTCCCACGCGAGCGTGGCCAGCGAGCCCGGCGAGTACCTCAGTCTGCTCTCACACCGCGAGCTGCCGCAGATCGGCGAAACCTCGCGCACCGCAGAGCCCTGCTCGGCCGCACTGCTCGACAGCCTGGACGCGGAGGTCCGCGCATGACCACCATGCTCGCCGTGCGCGCCCACCGCGGCGCCGACGCGCTCGTGCTGGAAGACGTGCCGGTGCCGGTACCGGGTCCCCGGGACGTGCTCGTCAAGGTCGCCGCCGCGGGGCTGGCGCCGGGCATGGTGCGGCTGCTGGCACAAGGGGCGTTCAAGCACCTGCCCACGACCCTCGGCCACGAAGCGGCCGGTACCGTCGCGGCCGTCGGGAGCGAGGTGGGCGGGGTCGCGGTCGGCGACCGGGTTCGGGTGCACCCGAACCTGAACTGCCGCGAGTGCGGGTACTGCCGGTCCGACCGCGACATGATGTGCGCGCAGCAGGCCATGCTCGGCCACGCCGCCTGGTCCGCCGTCCCGATGCCGCTGTACGAGGAGTACCACGACGGCGGGCTCGCGGAGTACGTCCGCGTCCCGCACTGGCTGATCGACCCCCTGCCCGATTCCGTCGGCTTCGACGTCGCGGCCAAGGTGCACGACCTCGCGAACGCCGTCCGCGCGCTCAAGTGCGCCGGCCTCCCGTTCGGCTCGACCGTGGTGGTCACGGCGGCGACCGGGACCATGGGAACCGCGACCGTCAAACTGGCCGAGCACTTCGGCATCGCCCGGCTCGTCCTCGTCGGCCGGGACAGCGCACGGCTCGAATCCGTGGGTCGGCTCAGCGGCCTGCCCGCGGACTTCGTCGCGTTGAACGACCTTCCCGGGGACTGGGCGACCAGCGGGGCGCTCACCCGCCGTCTGCGCGAGCTGGTGCCACACGGGGCGGACGCCGTCGTGGACTTCCTCCCCGGCGGGCCGGGCGCCGTCCAGGCGATGGCGGCACTGGCCACCGGCGGCACGCTGGTCCACATGGGAGCGAACACGGATCCGCTGCGGCTGCCCCCGATCGCGCTCATGGTCAACTGCTGGCGCTTCGTCGGCACCCGCGCCTGCACCCGCGCCGACGCCCGGGAAGTCCTGCGGCTCCTGGAAACCGGTGCACTCCAAGCCGATGACCTGATCACCCACCGCTTCCCCCTCACCGACGCGATCAAGGCCGTCGACGCGATGCAACGCCGCGACGAACCCATGTGGATGACCGTCGTGAACCCCTGAGCCCATTCCGAACCGACCCCTACGAGAGAGCGACGTCCTTGGTCTCCTTGGTGCACAGCGCGATGACCAGGCCGCTGCCGAGGCACAGGCCGACCAGGTACACCATCAAGGCCGTGGTGGACCCGTGCGTGTTCGCCGCGAGCGCGGCGACGACCAGCGGGGTGAAACCCGCGCCCACCACGCTCGCCGTCTGGTACCCGAGCGACACACCCGTGTACCGCACGTGTGTCGGGAACTGCTCGCTGATGAAGGCCGCCACCGGGCCGAACGCCACCCCCTGACACAAGGCCAGTGCCAGGACCAGAGCTGTCAGGACGAGTGCGAAGCGCCCGGAGCCGAGCATGAGGAACACGGGGTAGGTCAGCACGACCATGCCGGCGAGACCGGCGAGCATGATCGGCCGCCTGCCGTACCGGTCCGACAGCCACGCCGCCCCGAGCGTGCCGGGGATCGCGAGCGCCTGTGAGATCGCGAACGCGAGCAGCGCCGCCGATCTCGTCAGCCCGTGGCCCGCCGAGTACGTGACCCCGTAGGTCGCGAACATCGCCTGGATGGCGAAACCGGCCAGGCAGGACAGAAATACCACGATCACGGCGCGCGGCCTGCGCAGAACCTCGATGAACGGCGGGCGCCGCCTTTCCGCCTGGGGCGCGGCCTCGCGGAACACCGGGCTCTCCGCCACCTTCGTCCGGACGAACAGCCCGACGGCGAGCAGAACCGCGGAGAACAGGAAGGGAATCCGCCAGCCCCACGACAGGAACTGGTGCACGGGCAGCAGCCCGGCCAGCGCCAGCGCGACGGCACCCAGAACCGTGCCCGTCGGCGACCCGGCCATGGTGAAGGAAGCGGCCAGACCACGCCGGTGCTCCGGCGCGTGCTCGGCGGAGAGCAGAGCGGCGCCGCCCCATTCGCCGCCGATCGCCACACCCTGCACGACCCGCAGCAGCACGAGCAGGGTCGCGCCCCACGTCGGCACCGCGGGGATCACGCCGATCAGCGCGGAGGCCGCTCCCATCGCGGTCATCGACACGACGAGCATCCGCTTCCGGCCCAGCCGATCGCCGAAATGCCCGAACACCAGCCCACCGACGGGCCGGGCGACGAACCCCGCGGCCAACGTCGCGTAGGACGCCACCGTCGCGACGAGCGGGCTCAGGGACGCGAAGAACACCGGGCCGAACACCAGGGACGAAGCCGTGGCGTAGAGCGCGAAGTCGTAGTACTCGATCGTGCTGCCGAGGAAGCTCGAGAGGACGGCGCGGCGCGCGCCGGTGCCTCGCCGGGTCTGTTCCGCTGTCGTGTTCGCAAGCGCCATTGCCGCGATTCCTTTCAGGGGCCGGCCCGCGTGGTCAACTGCCCGGGAGGTTGCGCACCAGGTAGTCCCACACCTGCCGGATCGCACCGGGGGAGTAGATGTGCTCTCGTTTGGACAGTGCCTCGGACTCGCCGGACCAGGTGGGCCACCCGCCGTAGCCGTGGGTGAGAAGTTGTTGCTGCGCGGCCCTTTCCAGGAGGATCGCGGCGACGGTGGCCTCTTCGAGGTCCTTGCCGACGGTGACGATTCCGTGGTTGACCAGGAACACCGCACGGGCGGAACCGAGCCGCTGGGCGAGCCGCTCGCCCAGCCGCGGGGTCAGGATCAGGTCCGCTGTCTCGGTGAACCGCGGGACTTCCGGGGGTACGAAGAAGTTGGCGGCGTGGCTGACCGGCCGCAGTGGCTGTCCCGTGGCGGCGAGCGCCAGCGCGTAGGGGGAGTGGGTGTGGACCACGCCGCCCACGTCCGGCCGTGCCGCCATGATCTCGGTGTGGATGGGGTACTCGCTGTGCCGGGGGCCGCTCCCGGCGACGACCTCGCCGCCCGCGTCGACGAGGTGGACCTGGCCGGGCCCGACTTCTTCCAGGCCGAGCCCGGCTTCCTTGATCCACACGCCGCGTCCTTCCGGGTCACGCGCGGAGGCGTGGCCCCAGACGAGGTCACCGTGGCCGGCGACGCCCAGGACGCGGGAGGCGGTCGCGACGAGTTCGCGAACGTGGTCCGGCATCGGGGAAAGCTCCTGTCTCTCGGGCCGGTTTCAGCCGGCGTCGGGCCGCCGTGCCGGGATGGTGGCGGTGAGTTCGGTGTCGACGCCGAGCGGCTCGATCAGCGAGGCCCCGCCGGGCGACTCGAGCGGCTCGTCCCGGCCGGGCAGCGGCTCGTCGAAGAAGCGCTTGTTGTCCTCAGCCCACCCGGGAGCGGCGTCGGGCGGGCCGGCGGTGATGGCGCTGACCGGGCAGGCCGGCAGGCAGTTGCCGCACTCGATGCACTCGTAGGGGTTGATGTAGCGCTTGCGGGCGCCTTCGTAGATGCAGTCGACGGGGCAGGCGTCCACGCAGGACCCGTCGAGCTCGTCGACGCACTCGGCGCCGATCACGTAGGGCATGGGAAGTCTCCTTCGCCGTCAGGTGGCGGCAGTGGTCATCAGTTCGGTCGAATGACCGGGGAACACGGCCTCGCCGGGGCGCAGCCCGGCGGCCAGGTTGTTGATCGCAGTCGCTGCTTCCCCGAAACCGACGGCCATGATCCGGACCTTGCCCGGGTGCGTGGTGACGTCGCCGACGGCGAAGACGCCGGGAACACCGGTGGCCATCCGCTCGTCGACCACGATCTGCCGGGCCTCCAGCTGGAAACCCCATCGAGCCAAGGGGCCGAGGTTGGCGGTGTGGCCCAGTGCCGCGATCAGCGCGTCGGCGGGAAGGTGCTCCTCGCCGCCGTCGCGGCGGCGAACGGTGACGCCCTCCAGGCGGCTCGCCCCGTGGGTGGCGACCACCTCCGCGTCGAGGACGAAGCGGGCATTCGTCTCCCGCAGCGTGCTGACGGAGCGCGCGTGGGCGAGCATGGTGCGGCGCCGGTGCACCACGGTGAGCGAGCGGGTGACCGGTGCGAGCATGAGCGACCAGTCGACGGCGCTGTCCCCGCCGCCGACGACCACCACGTGCCGATCCTGGTACTCCTCGAGATCGCTCAGGGTGTAGCTGACTCCGCGGCCGAGGTGGGTCTCGGCGGCCGGGAGCCGCCGGGGCTGGAAGCTGCCGATACCGGCCGCGACGACCGCGCCGTCCGCGTGGACCCGGCGCCCCCGGTCGGTGGTGACGGTGAGGCGGCGGGAGCTGCCCGGCGAGTTGTGCGTGAGCGTGGTGGCCTGCTCGCCGAGCACCCACGCGGGGTTGGCGAATTCGGCCTGCTTGACCAGCGCGCCGGTCAGCTCGGCGCCGGTGACCTCGGGCAGCCCCGCGACGTCGTAGATCGGTTTCCCCGGGTAGAGCGCCATGAGCTGCCCACCTGGCGCGGGCTGGGAGTCCATCAGCACCACCGACAACTCCCGCATCCCGGCGTAGTAGGACGCGAACAAGCCGCTCGGGCCCGCGCCGACGATCAGCACGTCGGTGTCGAGGTCGGCTTCCCGGTCCTGGCCGGTCATGGCCGCCCCTTCCCGATGGTCTCGGCGAGGAACGACGTCGTCAGCTGCCACGCTTCCCGCGCCGCCTCCTCGTGGTACATCGCGGGACGCGCGTCGCAGTGGAAGGCGTGGCCCGCCCCGGGGAAGACCCTGATGCGCAGGTCGACACCGGCCTCGTCGGCGGCGGCGCGGAGCGCGTCCCGGTGCTCGGCCGGGATGGTCGGGTCCTGGTCGCCGACGAGCACCAGGACGGGCCCGGAGATGTTCTCGACGCGGTCGAGGACGGCGTGCGGCCCGGCGACGACCCCGGGTCCGTAGAACGCGACGGTCGCCCCGAGCCCGAGGGTGCTGGTCGCGGCGGTGATCGCGGCCCGGCCACCGAAGCAGAAGCCGACGACGGCGCAACGCTGGACGGGGATGTTCTCGGCGTCGAGGACGTGTTCCAGCACCGCGACGACGTCGGTGTCGATCTGGTCGGGGGAGATGGCGTCGATCAGCCCCATCGCGGTGTCCCGGTCGGCGTAGTCCACCGTCCCGCCGCCCGTGCGGTGGAACAGTTCCGGGGCCAGCGCGAGATAGCCCTCGGCGGCGACCCGGCGGGTGACGTCCTGGACGTGTTCGTTGACGCCGAAGGCTTCCTGCAGCACCAGGACGGCCGCCGGCGGGCTGACCGGGTCGGCGGGGCGCACGCGATACACGCGCATCGGACCGTCGCTTGTGGACACTTGCAGCCAGTCGCCCGCCGGTTCGGGAGCGGCGTTCATCGTGGTCGTACTCCTTCTCTCAGGCCCACATCAGGGCGCCGGACGCGTCCGCGCCATCACCGAGCGCCGAGTAGGTCTTTTCCGCGGCGGGGTGCAGCGGGATCGGGGCGGTGGCGATCGCCCGCGGGTCGAGCGGGTACGTGACCGGGCTGCGGTCGGCGGGCAGGTGGCGGTACTGCACCTCGAGCGCTTGCCGGGTGCACACCAGGCACCAGGCGATCAGGGCCGCGATGTCGTCGGGCAGGTCCTCGCGGCACACGAGCAGGAAATCGGAGAACTCCAGCGCGGTGAGGTCGTGGGCGAGACCGGGCAGGTAGCCGGACGGCACCGTCGCGGTGGGCCAGTGCCACCGCGCGAACGCCTCGGTCACCGCGGGATCGACGTCGAGGTAGGTGACCTCCTTCCGCTCGGTCACCCGCTGCCAGGCCGGGGTCATGATCGCTTCGTGGATCAGCACGTTGGCCGTCCCGTCGCGGAACGCGGCGATGGCCGGGAAGGGGCGTTCCGAGTAGACGAACCCGCCGCCCGCCTCGTCCAGGCGGGCGGCGGACACGCCGATCGCCTCCAGCTGGCGGTGAGCGGCCGCGCCGATCAGGTTGACGCCGTCGTCGGGGCTGGTCGCGACGCGCAGCTCCGGCAGCAGCTCCGCCAGCTCGCTCATCCGCGACACGCCCAGCGAGGCGTCGACACACGTGACCAGGCGGTCGCGCTGGGGAAGGGTGCCGAGGGCCCGCAGCCGTCCGGCGTCCGCGACGGCCAGCGGCCCGGTGCCGGCGGGCAGGCCCGCGGCCGCGGCGACCGGGGTCAGCAGCGCGGCGTCGACGTCGTGCGCGAGCACCGCGTGGACCGCGTCGGCACCACCGCGTCCCGACCAGATCCCGAAGCGGGAGCCTGGTGGGCAACGGTCCCCGAGCTCCTGGGCCAGCCAGCCGCAGATGCGGTGGAGGTTGGCCTGGCCCCAGTCGCCCTGGAAGATCAGCGAAATCTCCCTGTCGATGACGGGGGCGTCCTGGTTCGTGGTCACGAGGCGGCTCCGGCGACCATCGCGGCCAGCCGGCCGGCATCGAGGACGAAGTCGATTTCGTGGATTTCTTCGAACGGGAAACCGATCCGCTCGAACTCCTCCTCGAGCGCGTTCTGGTCGTCGGCTTCGTACACCGTCACGATGAACCCGGAGACGGTGTTGACGTAGAGGTTGCCGAACCGGGCGTGCACGCCTTCGGCGACGTCGGGTGCGTAGCCCGCGATCTCCTCGGGGGAGAGCCCGGGCGCGCGGTGGAGGGTCAGGAAAGTGGCCATGGTCATCTCTCTCAGGTGGTGGTCGGCTCGGCTTCGAGCGAGTGTGCGATGTCCGTCCAGGCGGAGAACGGGGTCAGGTCGACCGGGTCGTGCGTGGTGCCGCACCCCTCGCAGTGGCGCAGCGTGTCCTTCTCGTTGAACTCGGCGCAGGCGTCGTAGTAGGCCTGCTGCGAGATCGTGTCGGCGGTGTCCCACTCGACGCGGTGCAGCTCCCGGTCGCAGCCCGGGCAGTACCAGGCCACCCCCTCCAGCCCGGGAACCCGGGCCTTGTACCGCAGTTGCACGCCCTCCTCGGTGGGCACGATGCGGTGCGGTGTGCCGGCGGGGATGTAGACGTGGTCGCCGATCTCCATCGAGAACCGGAGGACCGAGGTCTCCTTGAGGTGCACCACCGCGGTGCCCGACAGCTGGGCCAGGACGTTGTCCTTGCCGCAGATCAGCCAGAACGGCTGCGCGACCGTGTTGCGCGACAGGTGCGCCTGCGGGTCGACGTTGGCCGGTAGCACCGGCACATCGGCGTAGTCGCCGAGGTCCTGCGCCGCCTTGAGCCCGTTCAGCATGCGCCGCCGCTTCATGCCCGCACCGCCTTCTTCGCGTCGCCGAGGGCTTCGATCGCCGCGCGGAGCGCGGCCTCGGACCGGTTCGCCGTGCGGGTCTGGTCCACCCAGCGTTGCCAGCCCCACTTGGGTTCCGGGAACTCGTCGTTCACCTGACCGCAGTTGCCGCACGTGCGCACGGATTCGTCGTTCAGCCGGGCCGCGGCCTCGGCGCTGCCCCAGATCGTGCTGAACACCGGGTACTCGTCGTCGGCGCTGCCGCCCCACTGCGCGGGGTCGTGCCCCTCGACACCCCGGGGTGTCGACTCGTAGTCGAACCGCACGAGCTCTTCGTGGCACTTCTTGCAGCGGAAGATGATCGCTTCGTGTTGCCGCTCGTCGTCGGACTGGCGCTGGGTGATCGTCATGACCGCGTAGGAGCCGGGGTCCTTGGGGTCGCGGAGGAAGGAGTTCACCCCGTGCAACGACTGGTTGGCGAAGATCTGTCCGGTCTGGAGCATGGCGCCGCTGGCGCCGTAGACCACGGTGAGTTCTTCGACGGTGTTCCAGTGGAAGAAGTGCCCGAACTCGCCGTCGTCCGGCTCGCCGGTGAAGATCGCGCCGCAGGGCACCACGGCGCCGGCGTCGTGGTACGGGAACAAGGCGAGCAGCTGGCACGAGGCGTCGGCCATGCGCTGGAACACGTTCGCCTTGAGTGGCTCACGGCGGCCGTCTGGTGGGGGGATCCGGTGCGCTGTCTCGGACATCGTTGTCTCCTGGAATTGCCGGTGACCGGTGCTGGGAACCATTGTTGTCAGGTAGCTGACAAGAAGTCAAGTACCTGACTACATGCCTCCGGATGACACTGTGTGAACATGCTCCGGTGACTGATGAGGGATCGACGCGCATCGGCGACGCCGTCACGCGGCTCGTGCTCACGACGTTCCGGGCCAACGGGGTCTTCCTGGCGGCCGGGGACCGGCTGGTGGCCGGCCAGGAGCTGACCTCCGCGAGGTGGCAGGTGCTGGGAGCGATCACGCTGGCCGAGCGCCCCTTGACGGTGGCGCAGATCGCCCGGCGGATGGGGTTGTCGCGGCAAAGCGTGCACGCGACCGTCCGGCGTCTCGTCGAGCGCGGCCTGGTGACGTTCGCGGCGAACGAGGACCACCGCCGCTCCCCGCTGGTGCGGATCACCGACGCGGGTGCCGCGGCTTACGCGGAGGCGGGGCGCAAGCAGGAGGACTGGGCGAGGTGGCTCGGCGCCGGGATTCCGGTGGCGGACCTCGAAGCGGCCGAACGGGTCATCGGGGAGTTGTGCCGGCGCCTGGAAGACGGAGGTCCGGGAATGGACGGCATCGATCCGTCGCGGGAGGAGGCCTGACGTGCAGATCACGGCTCATGGCTGCCTCCCTGGACGGTACCGGGCTCTCTCGCACGATAGCCGGGTTCCAGAACCGGCGGCCCGGAATTCTGTCGTGCGGAACAACCGGTGGTTTCTATTGTGGACAGTCCGGTGGTTGCCGTCCGGCGACGACCTCGTGCAGTGCTTCCAGCAGCTCGCCGGGAACCTCGCACAGGTCGTCGCCGGTGCCGTCAGCGGGGGGCATGCTGCCCGGTCATCAGCTCGGCCAGGTCGTCCGGCTGCAGGAACGACGGAGGCGGCGGCGGGCCCCAGTTGAACAGGCCCTTGGCGCCTTCCCACACCTCGGGTTTCCAGATGTCGTCCTCGGGGATGCAGTCCATGTCGGAGTAGTACTCCGAGAAGTTGCCCGCGGGATCCTTGAGGTACCAGAAGAAGTTCGAACCCGCGTGGTGGCGGCCCAGCCCCCACACGTGCCGCTCGGGGTGGCCTTCGAGCATGGCGCAGGCACCGCGGCCGACGTCGTCGACGTCGTCGACCTGCCAGCTGGTGTGGTGCAGGAAGTTCACCGGCGCCGCCATGGCCAGCACGTTGTGGTGGTCGACCGAACAGCGCATGAACGCGCCCTTGTCGCCGATGTAGTCGCTGACCTTGAACCCGATGCCCTCGGTGAAAAAGCCCATCGTCGCCTGGAGGTTGGTCGTGCCGAGCACCGTGTGGCCGAGTTTCTTCGGCTGCACACGGGTCGTCCGGACCACGCCGGGAGCCCGGCCCGACCGCTCCAGCCGGCCGGGACCGTTGTACGGCGTGGCCGGAACCGGCGTCTGTGCGATGCGCGGCGCGACCTCGACCCGGACGACCGCACCGGTGATGGGTTCGGTGGCGCGCAGCACGTTGCTGTCGAAGTCCCTGGGCACGCCCAGCCGCTCCAGCCGCACCGCGATCCGGGCGATGTCGTCGGAGTCGTCGACGCCGACGCCGAGCTCCACGAGCCGCCGGACGGGCGTGCGCACGAGGCGAAGCTGCTCGCCGCCGTCCTGGGTGGCGAACACCCCCTGGCCGCGGTGGTCGAGCCCGAACTCCGTGTAGTACGCGATCGTGGCCTCGAGGTCGGGTACCCCGATGGTGACGCTGGTGAGTCTGTGCAGGCTCATGTCATACCTCCCGTGCCTCGGTGAAAGTCTGGTTGAGCTCGCCGATGCCCTCGATCCAGCTGTGCAGCTTCTCGCCGGGCCGGATGAACCGCTGGGGCTGCCTGCCCTGGCCGACTCCGGCGGGAGTGCCGGTGAAGACGAGGTCGCCGGGGTGGAGCACGATCGTCTGCGAGAGCTTCGACAGCAGCTCGGCGACCGGGAAGATGAGGTCCTTCGTGCGGCCCTGCTGCACGATCTCGCCGTCGAGCGAGCAGCCGAGTTCGAGATCGTCCTTGTCCGGCACCGAATCGGGGGTCACCAGCCACGGGCCGACCGGGGCGAAACCCGGGTAGGACTTGCCGAGGCTGAACTGCGGCGCGGGCCCCGCCAGCTGGGAGACGCGCTCGGACAGGTCCTGTCCGACGGTGAGTCCCGCGACGTGGTCCCAAGCCTCCTCGACACCGGCCTTCGCCATGCGCTCCCCGATGACGACCACGAGCTCGACCTCCCAGTCGGTGTGCCCGCCCGGCGGGAGCACCACCTCGGTGTCGGGCCCGCTGAGGCTGCTGTCGAACTTGGTGAACACCGGCGGCAACCGGTCCGGCACGGCGAACCCGGACTCGGCCGCGTGCTCGCGGTAGTTCAGCCCGACCGCCACGATCTGCCGCGGTTGGGGTGAAGGCGACCCCAGCCGCGCGCGGGTGAAGGGCGCGGCTCCCGAGGTGTCGGCCGACTCCGCCCACGCGCGGAAACCCTTCCAGTCCTCGTAGAGCTCCGGCAGGCCGGGGCCGAACTTGCCACCGCTGGCGGACTCCACGTCCACCCCGCGGTCGTCGGCGGTGAGCAGGACGGCACGACCGTCCACATTGGCCAATCTCATGCGTTCTCCTGGCTCGGGTCGGTGGTCACGTCGGCGAACTGGACGCCGTGTCGTTCGGCGACCATGGCGGTGACGTGCCGGGCGATGATGTCCTTGTGTTCCGGGTGGTTCAGGTAGTCGCGCAGCGCGTCTTCGCTGTCGAACGCCGCCGTGACGGCGAAGTCGCCGTTGCCCGCGCGGAGGCCGAGGTCCGCTCCGCAGGCGTAGGAGACGACACCGGGAAGTGTTCCGGCGAGCTCGCGGAGTTCCTTCGCCAGCACCGCGACCTCGGCGGCGGTGACCCCCGGTTTCATCCGGAACGCGACGACGTGGTGGTACAAGGTGATCACCTCACACCAGGGGGGTGATGGTCTCGTCGACGCCGAGCAGCGCCTTGCCGTAGACCTCGTAGCTCACGGCGGGGCTCACGACGGCGTGGCGTGCCGCGGTCGCGGAGTCGCGCCAGATGCGCTGCAGCGGGTTCACCTCGGCGAACGATCCGGCGCCGTGCGCGTACAGCAGGATTTCGATGGCGCGGGTGATGCATTCCGCGACGTAGCCGGTGTCCGATCGCACGCGGGCGCGGGTGAGGAGGTCGGGGTAGACACCGCGCGCGGCGGCCTCGTCGATGTCGTCGGCGGCCCGGTAGGCGTGCAGGTGCGCGGTGTCGATCAGCCGCGCCGCTTCGGCGATCTGGAGCTGGAACGCCGTCGAGTCCTGCTGCGCGGCGAAGAACGTGTAGGAGATCGGCTTCTTCGCCGCCTTGCCCACCACCAGCTCCAGCGCGGCGCGGCCCATGCCCAGCTGCGGCCCGACGAGCACCAGCGCGAGCACGGGGACGAACGCGGACCGGTAGAGCGCCTCGGTGTCCTTGTGCTCGGTCGGGTACTCGCCGACGATGGCCGCCGGCACCCGCATCACGCGGTGCTCGGGCACGAAGACGTTCTCGGCGACCAGGCAGTTGCTGCCGCTGGACCGCATGCCCGCGACGAACCAGGTGTCCTCGAGATCCAGGTCCGCCCGGGGGATCAGGACCAGGGCCTGGTCGACCACTTCGCCCGTCTCGTCGGTGAGGGGGACGCCCAGCGCCGCCCAGGTGGCGTGCCAGGAGCCGGAGTTGTAGTACCACTTCCCGGTCACCCGCCAGCCGCCGTCGACCTTGACGGTCTCCGCGGTCGGGGTGAGCACGCCGGACACCTTGGCCTCCGGGTCGGCGCCGAACACGTCGTCCTGGGCCCGCGCCGGGAACAGGCCCGTCAGCCAGGCGCACACGTTCGTCAGCGTCAGCACCCACGAGGTGCCCCCGTCGGCTTCCGCGACCGCCGCCGACACGTCGAGCATCGTGCGCATGGACGTCTCGTATCCGCCGTAACGCCTGGGCACCGCCAACTTGAACAACCCGGCGTCGGTCATCGCCTGGATGCTCTCCTCGACGACCCTGCGGTCGGTCTCACCGGCGGCGGCGTTCTTGCTCAGCAGCGGCTTGAGGTCACGGGCGCGCGCGACGAGTTCGGACGTGCTGGGAACGGCCGGGGCGGGGGAGGTGGTCTGTGCT
The DNA here is from genome assembly GCF_039542405.1 of Amycolatopsis dongchuanensis. Classification (NCBI taxonomy): domain Bacteria; kingdom Bacillati; phylum Actinomycetota; class Actinomycetes; order Pseudonocardiales; family Pseudonocardiaceae; genus Amycolatopsis; species Amycolatopsis dongchuanensis. The sequence goes on along the minus strand of NZ_BAABIB010000036.1, from coordinate 13,350 downwards.
GTCATCGGTTCTCCTGGGGTCCTTCCGGTGGCTGTCTCAACAGGACAGTGCGGCGATGTGGTCGGCGATCGGCCGTCGTGGCCGGCTGCTGAAACGCGAGTGGGTGCCGAAAGTGCGGTAGCCGTAGACGAGCGGCGCGAGCTGGACGGACGCCGCGTGGGTCACGCGGCCGACGAGGATGAGGTGATCACCGGCCTCGACGGTCTGCCAGAGATCGCACGCGGCCCAGCCGGCGGTGCCGTCCAGCCGCGGTAGCCCGTGGGAGGTGGACCAGCCGGTGACCGCGAACCGGTCGACGTCCCTGCGGGCGAACGCCGTCGCGACGTCCTCCTGGCCCGCGTTGAGCACGTTGATCCCGAAGCGCCCGCTCCCGGTGATCCTCGACAGCAGGCTGGACCGCCGGTCCAGCGCGATCGACAGGAGCGCCGGCCGCAGCGAGACCGAGGCCAATGAGCTGACCGTGGCGCCGTGCGGGCCGTCCTCGTCGGAGGTGGTGACCACGGTGACGGGAGCGCAGACCCCCGCCATGAGATCGCGGAAGTGCTGGTCGAGCATGTGTGCCTCCATTGGCAAGCACGGGGAAATCCACCATGCTGAATTCTGTCCGCAAGTCTGGGAGGGGGACTGTTCACCTGTCAACAGTTCTGGCAAAATTCGTCATGCTGGATTTGGTCCGACGGGCGAAGGGTGCTACCTGCGATGACTGCCGACATCCCCGCGCTGCGCAGGGAGGACTGGGAGCCGCGGCGCTGGCGCACCCTCACCGCGCCGGAACGCGCCGCGGAGGAGATCGCGGCGCTGGCCGCGAACCTGAAACCGGGCGACCGGCTGGGCACGAAGGACGACATCCGGGCCCACTGCGGGGTGTCGGTCGGCACCTTCAACGAGGCCCTGCGGATGGCGCAGCAGCGGGGCATCGTCCGGGTGAAGTCGGGTCCCGGGGGCGGACTGTTCGTCGACCACCAGTCGCCGCTGGTGCGGCTGGGCAACTCGATGCTGGCGGTCGACCAGGACGCCGCTTCGGTGGCCGACGCCATCCGCCTCCGCGACGCGCTCGACCCGCTCCTCGTCGAGGACGCGCTGAAGCACGCCTCGGCCAAGGACATCGCGGCGATGCGGGCCGAACTCCGGAAGATGAAGGAGGCGGCGCAGGACTGCGACGGGACGGCGTTCATCCGGGCGAACTGGGCACTGCACGCGCGGATCGCCGAGGTCAGCCCCAGCCCGATCCTGCGTCCGCTCTACCTCAACCTGCTCGAGATGGTCGAGGCGCACCTGCTGTCGGTGCAGCCGGGTGAGGGGCAGCCGCTGCCGGAGTTCATCGAGGACCGCTACCGGCTGCACGCGGCACTGGTCGACGCGATCGCCGACGGGGACGTCAAGGCCCTCGACATCATCGCCGAGCACAACACGACCCAGCGGTTGTCGAACCACGTTCCCGGCCCCGCCTGATCACGCCGAGAGTTCGCCGGCGACCGCGGTCGCCGTGGCGGACAGCGCGGCGACCCAGGCCGGGAGCAGGTCGTGGTCGAAGCGGGCCGAGGGTAGCGCCAGGGACAGCGCAGCGGCGGGGGGCTGGCCCGCCGGCCAGGGGATCGCGACCCCGACGGCGGTGAGGCCGAGCTCGGTCAGCTGGTCGTTGATCGCGAAGCCGCGCTTGCGCACCAGCCCCAGCTCGCGCCGCAGCCGGGTGAGGTTGACGTCGGTGCCGGTGTACCGGTGGGTCAGCTCGGCGGGCGGCAGCGCGGCCAGCACGGCCTTGCCGCCGGAGGTCAGGTGCGCGGGCAGCACCCGCCCGGCCCGGTCACCGACCCGCAGGACCTGGTCGCACTCCACGGTCGCCAGGAACCGCACCTCGGTACCGGCGAGGACCTGGAGGTTGACGGTTTCCCGCAGGCGCGCCACCAGTGCCCGCAGGTGCGGCATCGCGGCCTGCCGCAGCACCGCGACCGGCGCGGCGACGGGGTCCGCGGGCCGGAGCACGGGACCGGCCTGGTACCGGCGGTCCGGCCCCTGCTCGGCGAAGTCCCGGTACACCAGCATCGCCAGCAGCCGGTGTGCCGTGGAGCGGGAGACACCCAGCCGCTCCGCCGCTTCCGACACCCCCATCGGCCCCTCCTGCTGCAGCAGGGTGGCGAGGTGGAGCGCGTGGTCGACCGAGTCGATCGCGTAAGGAGGCTTGTTCTTCACAGCAGAATCCTAGATCCCTTGGCCCAGAACGTGCCTTAAGTTTCCCTCCGGTACGCCAGGAAGGAGCCGCCACGTCATGGCCAGCAACCAGCCGGACCCGTCCCCGGAGCTCGACGAGCTGTACCGGGGCTTCGAGAAGGAACTGCTCGTTCCACTGTGGACGGAGATCGGGGATCTGATGCCGGCCTCCCCGTCGCCGGCGATGCGCCCGCACGTGTGGCGGTGGCAGACCCTGCTCCCGCTGGCGGAGAAGGCGGGTGAGCTGGTGCCGGTCGGCCGTGGCGGTGAGCGCCGTGCCATCGCACTGGCCAACCCGGGTCTCGGGGGCGCGCCGTACGCGACCCCGACGCTGTGGGCGGCCATCCAGTACCTCGGCCCGGGCGAGAACGCCCCGGAGCACCGGCACACGCAGAACGCCTTCCGGTTCGTCGTCGAGGGCGAGGGCGTGTGGACCGTGGTCAACGGCGATCCGGTCGCCATGCGGCGCGGGGATTTCCTGCTGACCCCCGGCTGGCACTTCCACGGCCACCACAACACCTCCCGTGAGCCGATGGCCTGGATCGACGGCTTGGACATCCCGTTCGTGCACTACACCGGCTCGGCCTTCTTCGAGTTCGGCCCGGACCAGGTGTCCAGCACCGAAACCCCGGACCGCTCGCGGGCGGAGCGGCTGTGGGGCCACCCCGGCCTGCGCCCGGTGTCGCAGCCCGCGCCCGCGGTGAGCTCGCCGCTCGCCGCCTACCGGTGGGAGCACACCGATGCGGCGCTGAGCGACCAGCTGGCACTGGAGGACGAGCACCACCCCGGGGTCGTGGAACCCGGTCACGCCGCGGTCCGCTTCACCAACCCGGCCACCGGGGGCGACGTCATGCCCACGATCCGCGCGGAGTTCCACCGGCTGCGTGCCGGGGTCGAGACAGCCCCGCGGCGTGAGGTCGGCTCGTCGGTGTGGCAGGTGTTCGAGGGGGCAGGCACCGTCCGCGTCGGTGACGCGGAATGGGCTGTCGACCACGGCGACCTGTTCGTCGTGCCGTCCTGGGCCGAGCTGACCCTGGCCGCCGGCACCCAGCTGGACCTGTTCCGGTTCAGCGACACCCCGGTCTTCGAGCGGCTGCACGCCGACCGGGTGCAGGTGGGAGGACAGCAGCGGTGAAACTCGCGACCCTGCGCACCGCCGAGGGCACGCGGGCCGTCCGTGTCGAGGGCGACCGCTACGCCGAACTCGGTGCGCCCCACGTGGGGGCCTGGCTGAGCCAGGAGGACTGGCGCGCCCGGGCCGAGGCGATCACCCCCGAGCGGCCGCTGGCCGGTGCGGACCTGGCCCCGGTCGTGCCGCGACCGGGCAAGATCCTGTGCGTCGGCCTGAACTACCGCACCCACATCCTCGAGATGGGCCGCGAACTGCCGCGCCACCCGACGCTGTTCGCCAAGTTCCCCGAGGCGCTGATCGGCCCCGCGGACCCGATCGCCCTGCCGCCGGAGTCGGATGCGGTGGACTGGGAGGCCGAACTGGCCGTCGTCCTCGGTGCCACCGTGCGGCGCGCGAGCGAGGCGGAAGCCGCCGGGGCCATCGCCGGGTTCAGCGTCCTCAACGACATCACCACCCGGGACTGGCAGTACCGGTCGCCGGAGTGGTTGCAGGGCAAGACGTTCGAGGGCACCACGCCCTTCGGCCCGTACCTGGTGACGCCGGACGAGCTGCCCGGTGGTACCCGGCCCGCCCTGGACCTCAGCTGCTCGGTGGACGGTGAGCAGGTGCAGAAGGCCGGCACCGACGACCTTGTGTTCGACCCCGTCCAGCTGGTCCGGTACGCGTCCACGATCGTCACGCTGCGGCCCGGCGACGTCATCGCCACGGGCACTCCTGGCGGTGTCGGGCACGCCCGCAAACCGCCGCGCTACCTGTCCGACGGGGTGCGGGTGGTGACCGAGATCAGCGGCCTGGGCCGCCTGGAGAACGTGGCCCGCGATGAGCGGCCGTGAGTGGCTGGACGAGGCCACCCGGCTGGTGCTGACGACGATCGACGGACTCGCCGACGAGGAGTTCGACGCCCCGATCCCGTTGCCGGGCTGGACCCGCCGCCACCTCGTCGCGCACCTGCACTACAACGCCGAAGCGTTGCGGCGCCTGGTCAGCTGGGCCCGTACCGGCGTCGAATCCCGCATGTACGCCGGCACTGAGCAGCGCGGCGCCGAAATCGAGGCGGGCGCCAGGCTGCCCGTCGCCGAACTGCGTCAGATGGTGCGCGAATCGGCGGACGCGCTGGCCGCGGATCTGGACGCCCTGCCCGAGGCGGCGTGGGCGAACCAGGTGGTCACCGCGCAGGGCCGGACGGTCCCGGCGACGGAGATCGTCTGGATGCGCACTCGCGAGGTCGCCGTGCACGCGGTCGACCTCGACCGCGGGGTGGGGTTCGAGGACCTGCCCGGAGACCTGGTCGAGGCCCTCATCGGCGACACGCTCAAGCGCCGCATCGCGCAGGGACACGGGCCGGCTCTCGCGCGCTGGCTCACCGGACGCACCAGCCGGCCGCCCGAGCTCGGCCCCTGGCTGTAGGAGGAGAAGACATGACCGACACCGATGTCGTGGTGGTGGGTGGCGGGATCGGCGGGCTGGCCAACGCCCTCGCGCTGGCCTCCGCCGGCCACCGCGTCCGCGTGCTGGAACAGGCGCCCGCGTTCGCCGAGGTGGGCGCCGGGCTGCAGCTGGCGCCCAACGCCACCCGGATCCTGCGCGAGTGGGGGCTGCTCGACGAGGTCGTCGCCCGCGGTGTGCTGCCGCGGCGGCTCGTCCTCAAGGACGCGCTGGACGGCGCTGAGCTGACCTCGCTCGACCTGGGCCGGGACTTCGTGGACCGGTACGGCGCGCCGTACGTGGTGATCCACCGCAGCGATCTGCTGACGATCCTCCACGACGCCTGCCAAGGCGTGGGAGTCGAGCTGCTTGCCGACCACAGGGTCGACGCGGTCGAGCTGATGCCCGGGGAGGCTCGCGTCCGGGCAGGGGAGCGGGAGTTCGCGGCGGATGTGGTCCTCGCCGCGGACGGGCTGTGGTCGTCGCTGCGACGGCGGGTGTCCGGCGACGAGCCGGTGTGCTCGGGTTACGTCGCCTACCGGGGCACGCGGCCGGTGTCCGAGGTGACGGGGCTGGATTCCGACGTCCTCACCGACGTGGTCGTCCACTTCGGACCGAAGTGTCATCTGGTGCAGTACCCCTTGCGTGGCGGCGAGCTGCTCAACACCGTCGCCGTGTTCGCCTCGCCTGCCTATGACCGCGGAGAAGCCGAGTGGGGCGGCCCGGAGGAACTGGACGCGGCGTTCGAAGGCACGTGCGATGCCGTGCGTCGCGGCCTGGCGTGGCTTTGGCGCGACCGGCGGTGGCCGATGTACGACCGGCTGCCGGTGGACACGTGGGTGGACGCGCGACTGGCCCTCACCGGCGACGCGGCGCACCCGATGCTGCAGTACCTCGCCCAGGGCGCCTGCCAGGCCCTGGAGGACGCGCACACCCTCGCCGGCGAGGTCGGCAAGCAGGAAGCAGGATCCACTTTGGACTGGCCGGCCGCGCTCGCGGCCTACCAGCACGCGCGCACCCCCCGCACCGCCCGCGTGCAGTCCAGCGCCCGCGTGTGGGGCGAACTGTGGCACTGCGACGGTCTCGCCCGCCTGCTGCGCAACACCTACCTCACCGAACGCCGGGTGGACGACTACCGCTGGACCGACTGGCTCTACCAGCCCTGACGGAGGGGGTGCCCTGCCCGAGGCCGAACGGAACTCGGCGTGGCTGCTGTTCCTGGACGAAGAGATCGCGGCCCGGCACCGCGACTGGGAGGCGTCGGCAACGCGGCACCGTCGGCATCCTGAGAAAGACCGCCGGCGAAGATCCCGGCAACCCCCGGCTGGCCGCGCTGGTCGGCGAGCTGGCCGTCCGGAGCGAGACGTTCCGACGGCTCTGGGCCGAGCACCACGTCTTCGAGAAGACCACCGGGATCAACCTCGTGCGCCATCCCGACGTCGGTGACGTCGACCTTTCCTATGTCGCTTGGACGACGCCGGGGGCGCCGGACCAGATGCTGGTCACCTACATGGCAGAGCCGGGCTCGAAATCCGCGGAAGTCCTGCGGATCCTCGGGTCGATGCCCGCTCCTACCACGGCAGCGGCGACCTTCGTACCCAACGACGCGCGGCCGGGAAACGAAACACGCGATCAGCGGCCCGCTCAAGACGAGGGCGTGTTGCCCTGCCGGATCTGCCGGAGGGCGATTCCTCTGCCGCGTCCGGCTGGTCTCCACTCACATGACAGAAACGACCAACACAGCGCCGACGGCTCGGGGCGCCGCGGCCGGCGGGGTGGCGGGTGCCCACCGGTGGACCCTGGTGCTCGCCGGCCTCGGCGCTTTCCTGGCCTCGCTCGATGTCGTGGTGGTGGCGACGGCGTTGCCGACGCTGCAGTCCCGGCTCGGCGCGAGCCTGTCCGATCTCGAATGGACCATCAACGGCTACAACCTCGCCTTCGCCTGCCTGATCCTCACCGGGTCGGCGCTGGGCGACCGGTTCGGCCGGCGCCGGATGTACGTCCTCGGCGTCGGGGTGTTCAGCCTCGCTTCGGCGGCGTGCGCGTTGTCGTCGAGTGCCGCGGTGCTCATCGCGGCGCGTGTGGTGGAAGGCGCCGGGGCGGCTGTGGTGCTGCCGCTGAGCCTGACCCTGATCAGTGACGCGTTCCCGGCCGAGCGCCGCGGGGTGGCGATCGGAGTGTGGGGCGGGATCACCGGGCTCTAAGACGACGCGTGCGTAGTACGCAGAAACACTGTCCCGTCCGGGACGGCCACCGACGTCGGTGGCTCGCTGCGCGAGGTGAAACGGAGAATCGTGGTGCTTGCCGCTGGCATGCGGGAATTCGGTGGCCCGGTCGAGCTGCTCGACCTGCCGGAGCCAGCCGGCCCCGGTTCAGCCGAAGTGGTGATCGACGTCTCGGCGGCCGGTGTCGGCAACTGGGACGACATCGTCCGTTCGGGCGGTTGGGACGTCGGGCTGACACCGCCGATGGCGCTCGGCGTGGAGGTGGCCGGGACGGTGGTCGCGGTCGGCTCGAACGTCACCGGCTTCCGGCCGGGTGACGAAGTCCTCGGCCATCCGCTCCCGTTGCGGCACCAGGGCTGCTGGGCCGAACGGGTGGTGGTCGACGCCGGACTGGTCGTGCCGAAACCCCCTGGCGTGCCGTGGGAGACGGCGGCGGCGTTCCCCGTGCCCGCCCTGACCGCCGAGCAAGCGCTTTCCGAATCCCTCCGAGTCGCCGGGAACGAGACGCTGCTCGTCCACGGCGCGGGAGGCGCGACCGGCGGACTCGCCGTGCGGCTCGCAGCCCTGCGTGGCGCCCGGGTGATCGCCACCGCCGGGTCGGCGAGCGCGGATCGAGTGGGACGGGCCGGCGCGGTCGAGGTCCTCGACTACCGCGACCGGACCTGGCCGGAGCGGATCCGCGAATGGACCGGCGGCGCCGGAGTCGACAGCGCCCTCAACGCGGTACCCGGCGGCAGTGCCGACACGGTCCGGGCGGTGCGCGAAGGCGGCCGGCTGGCGACGATCACGGGCGACCGGCGGCCGGCCGGGTCGGGCGTCAGCTTCGCGGACGTCTACGTCCGCCCGGACTCCGCGCAGCTCACGAAGCTGAGCGCACTGCTCGGCGAGGGCAAGCTCTCCCTCCCGGTGGGCGTCACCCTGCCGCTCGCCGAGGCGGCAGCCGCGCTCGAGCGCGCGGTCCGGGGCGCCAACGGCGGTCCGGTCGTCCTGCTCACGGGCCGGCGGCCGTCGAACCCCTGAGTCAGCCGACGGGAAGCTGACGCAGTCGGCTGTCTACCAGACCGGCGGTCACGTGTGCCGGTCGTCTTCGGCCGCGACGGCCGGGTCCTGCTCGCGGAGTAAGACCGGCTCCGGCCGCGACACCAATGCAGCATGAGCTCACCGACCACGCCGACCAGGGGCACCGGCGCGCTCGGCCGGCGCCTCGGGGAGGCCGCAGGCCACGCGGACCGGCGGTACCACCTGGCCAAGGGCCTGCGGCACCAGCTGAACAAGGTGTTCCCGACCCACTGGTCCTTCCTGATCGGCGAGGTGGCGCTCTACAGCTTCCTCCTCGTCATCGCGACCGGCGTGTACCTCACGCTCTTCTTCGACCCCTCCAGGCAAGAAGTCGTCTACCACGGCAGCTTCACCGACATGCGGGGCCTGGCGATGTCCCAGGCCTTCCGCACGACGCTGGACCTCTCCTTCGACGTCCGCGGCGGGCTCTTCGTGCGGCAGCTGCACCACTGGGGTGCGCTGATCTTCATCGCGGCCTCGCTCCTGCACACCTTCCGGATCTTCTTCACCGGTGCCTTCCGGCGCCCGCGGGAGGCCAACTGGGTGCTCGGGGTGCTGCTGCTCCTGATCAGCATGTTCGAGGGCTTCTTCGGCTACTCGCTCCCGGACGACCTGCTGTCCGGCACCGGCATCCGCGCGACCCTCTCGGGCATTGTGCTGTCGGTGCCCGTGATCGGCACCTGGCTCCACTGGGCCCTGTTCGGCGGCGAGTTCCCCGGCGACCAGATCATCCCGCGGCTCTACACCCTGCACATCCTCGTGCTGCCGGGCATCCTCCTCGCCCTCACCGGTGTGCACCTGGCGCTGGTGTGGTTCCAGAAGCACACGCAGTTCCCCGGCGTGCGGGCGAACGAGACCAACGTCGTCGGCATCCGGATCATGCCCGAGTTCGGCCTCCACGGTGGCGCGCTCGCCGTGCTCGTCACGGGTGTGATCGCCCTGATGGCGGGGTTGTTCCAGATCAACCCGGTGTGGAACTTCGGCCCCTACAACCCGGCGCAGGTGTCCGCGGGTTCGCAACCGGACTGGTACATGGCCTGGGCCGACGGCATGCTCCGGATCTGGCCGGCCTGGGAGGTCTACCTCGGGGACCACACGATCCCGGCGGCGTTCTTCCCCGGCGTGGTCGGCATCCCGCTGCTCTTCGGCATCCTGACCCTCTACCCGTGGATCGAGCGGAAGCTCGCGAAGGACACCGGCCACCACAACCTGCTCCAGCGGCCGCGCGACGCCCCGGTCCGCACCTCGCTGGGCGTGATGGCGCTCGGGTTCCTCCTCGTCATCGAGCTGTCGGGCTTCAACGACATCATCGCCGACCAGTTCCACATCTCGCTCAACGCCACCACGTGGGCGGGCCGCATCGGCGTGCTGCTCGTGCCGCCGATCGCCTACCACGTGACCTACCGGATCTGCCTCGGCCTGCAGCGGGCCGACCGCGAGGTGCTCGAACACGGCATCGAGACCGGCATCATCGAGCGCCTGCCGCAGGGCGCGTTCATCGAGATCCACCAGCCACTGGCCGCCACCCCGCTCGACTACCGGGGCGCGCCGGTGCCGAAGAAGATGAACAAGCTGGGGTTCGGCGGCCGGCCCGTGCCCGGTTCACTGTGGACACCGGACCCGCCGGAGGAGACCGCGGCGCTGGAACAGGGACGGTCCAAGTGACCGAAGACAAGCCCGATCGCACGGCGAGCAGGTCGGGGTCGCCGACGTCGACGAACTCGAGCAGGCCAGGGAGAACGGCATCCGGTCCTGGAAGGAGTCCCGTGCCCCGAGCGCTGGAGTCGCTCAGCCCCGCTGATGGCGAGCGAGTGGCCGCGGAGAACCTCGTCGCAGCGCTGACGGCCGGCCGGATCGTCTACGACGACGGCGCCGAACAAGTCTTCGACGCCGACGGCGTCACCACCTACGTCGAGCGGGGCCACCCGACGCGCGGTGAGTGGTACGTCGACAGCCACGGTCGCTTCGCCTCGTTCTGGCCACCCAGCTACCGCGCGTCGTACGACTTGCGATGGCTGGTCGAGGACGGTTCGATCGTCGGCCTGCGCTTCACCCACACCGAAGGCGGTTCGGAGTTCTCCGGCCGCTACGCCTGAGCGCGGGCGGTACGAACCGGCGGTAAGAAGTCCGGCCGACCCGGCGCCAAGCAACCATGACGAACGCGGTGAACGGCAAAGCGGTGCTCCGCCTGCCCCGGTTGGCCGGGAAGGTGGACCGGGTGCTGGCGGCCGTGGTCACGGTGCAGGCCGTGCTCGTGCTGGCCGGTTTCTTGTTGCTGGGGCTGCTCGCCGGGGGTGTCGCCCTGCTGGAAGGGGCGTGTCTCACCGTGTCCGGTGTCGTCGGTCCCGCGATCGGCATCACGCGCCACTTCCGGGTCGCGGCCCGGCACGGAGTGGCTCTCGTCCTCGCTTCGGCGTCCGGCTCGCTGGTCCTGGGCGTGCTGTTCCACTTCGTCCTCGCTGGCTCCGCCCGCCTCCGTGTCGTCGTGGGTTCCGGAGGCGGCGCACTGGCCCGGGTTCCCGAAGTCTGCGCGACGCTCCAGGTGGCCGCGAGCGCGGCGGCGGTGCTGGTCGCCGTGCTCGTCTTGGGCCGTCGGACGTCGATCTTGTCCCTCGGCCGGCTTCCCCGGTGAGGCGGGACGCCGTGCGCAAGATCTTGATCGTCGGCGGCGGCTACGCGGGCTTCTACGCCGCCTGGAAGCTCGAAAAGAAGCTGCGGCGGGGACAGGCCGAAGTCACCGTGGTCGACCCGCGGCCGTACCTGACCTATCAGCCGTTCCTGCCCGAGGTGGTGGCCGGCTCGATCGAGGCACGCCACGCCGCGGTTTCGCTGCGCCGCCACCTGCACCGCACGCGCGTCGTCACCGGGATGGTCACCGCGCTCGACCACGAGCACCGGGTGGTCACGGTCCGGCCAGCCGACGGCGACGCGTTCGAGCTGAGCTACGACCTCGTGGTGGTCACCGCGGGTGCGGTCACCCGGACGTTCCCGATCCCCGGCATCGCGGAGCAGGCGATCGGGCTCAAGCACGTCGAGGAGGCGGTCGCGATCCGCGACCGGCTGCTGACGTCCTTCGACCGGGCGGCCACGCTCCCGCCGGGGCCGTCGCGGCGGAAGCTGCTCATGGTGACCTTCGTCGGCGGCGGCTTCTCCGGCGTCGAAGGCTTCGCCGAGCTGCTGTCGCTGGCGACGTCGCTGCTGCGGCGCTATCCCGAACTGGACCGCGACGAGCTGCGGTTCCACCTGGTCGAGGCGTCCGGCCGGATCCTGCCCGAGGTGACCGGCGCACCCGGCCGCTGGGTGGTGGGCTTCCTGCGGGGGCGGGGCGGGCGGGTGCACCTCAACACCCAGGTCGAGTCGGCGACCGGCGGGCGGGTGGTGCTGTCCACCGGTGAGACGTTCGACTCGGGGCTGATCGTGTGGACGGCGGGCAACGCGGCGAACCCGGTGGTGGGCAGGCACACCGACCTGCCGGTGGACGAGCGCGGGTTCCTCGTCGTCCGACCCGACCTCCGGGTCGGGACCGACCTCGAGCCGGTCCCCGGTGCGTGGGCCGCCGGGGACGACGCGGGGATCGAGGACCTGACCGCGCCGGTCCCGGGCACTCGCACGGTGCCCAACGCCCAGCACGCCGTCCGCCAGGGCAAGCTGCTCGCCCGGAACATCGCCGCGACCCTGCGCGGTGGCAAGCCGAAGAACTACCGGCACCGCAGCCTCGGCGCGGTCGCGACGCTCGGCATCGGGCACGGCATCTTCCAGTACCGGCGGCTGGTGCTGAAAGGACCGCTCGCCTGGCTGCTCCACCGTGGTTACCACGTGCTGGCGGTTCCCAGCTGGGAACGCAAGGTCCGGGTGCTGGCGATCTGGCTGACCGCCGGGGTGTTCGGCCGCGACATCGTCTCGCTGGCGTCGGTACAGCAGCCGCGCACCGCGTTCGTGAACGGCGGGGAACCGCCCGGAAACTCGTTGTCCAGTGGGAGAAAACCATGAAGACCACCGCCCCCCGCCCCCTCGCCACGCGGCCCCACCCGGTGCGCCGTCCCGTGCAGGGCTCGGCGTTGCTGCGGCTGGTGCGCACCACGGATCACAAGCAGATCAGCGTGATGTACCTCGTCACGGCCTTCGCCTTCTTCATGGTCGGCGGGGCGATGGCCATGCTGGTCCGCTCCGAACTCGCGCGGCCCGGCCTTCAGTTCCTCTCGCAGGAGCAGTACAACCAGCTGTTCACCATGCACGGCACGATCATGCTGCTGATGTACGCGACCCCGATCCTCTTCGGGTTCGCGAATTTCGTCCTGCCGCTGCAGATCGGTTCGCCCGACGTCGCTTTTCCGCGGCTGAACGCGTTTTCGTACTGGCTCTACCTCTTCGGTAGCCTGATCGTCGTCTCGGGCTTCCTCACCCCCGGCGGCGCGGCGGAGTTCGGGTGGACCGGCTACACGCCGTTGTCCGAAGCCACGCACACCCCCGGCCCCGGCACCGACCTGTGGATCATGGGCCTGATCGTCAGCGGCCTCGGCACGATCCTCGGCGCGGTCAACATGATCACCACCGTGATCTCGCTGCGCGCGCCTGGCATGACGATGTACCGGATGCCGGTCTTCACCTGGAACATCCTGGTCACGTCGATCCTGATCCTCGTCGCGTTCCCCATCCTCACTGCGGCGTTCTTCGGACTGGAGGCCGACCGCCGGCTGGGCGCGCACGTGTTCGACCCCGCCAACGGCGGCGTGATCCTGTGGCAGCACCTGTTCTGGTTCTTCGGCCACCCCGAGGTCTACATCATCGCGCTGCCGTTCTTCGGCATCGTGTCGGAGATCTTCCCGGTGTTCAGCCGTAAACCGCTCTTCGGCTACAAAGGACTGATCTTCGCGACGCTGGCGATCGCCGCGCTTTCGTTCTCCGTCTGGGCGCACCACCTCTACGCCACCGGTGCGGTGCTGCTGCCCTTCTTCTCCTTCATGACCTTCCTGATCGCGGTGCCGACCGGCGTCAAGTTCTTCAACTGGATCGGCACGATGTGGAAGGGGCACCTGACCTTCGAGACGCCGATGATCTTCTCGATCGGCTTCCTGGTCACGTTCCTCTTCGGTGGCCTGACCGGCATCCTGCTGGCGGCGCCCGCGATCGACTTCCACGTGTCGGACAGCTACTTCGTCGTGGCGCACTTCCACTACGTGCTCTACGGCACGATCGCCTTCGCGACGTTCGCCGGGATCTACTTCTGGTTCCCGAAGATCACGGGCCGGATGCTGGACGAGAAGCTGGGCAAGCTCCACTTCTGGACCACGTTCATCGGCT
>NZ_BAABIB010000035.1:0-70850 GCF_039542405.1 Amycolatopsis dongchuanensis | reverse complement strand
ACAACATGATCAACTACCGGACCGGCCAGCCGCCCACCGGGTTACGAGACATCCCTTAGAAGGCGCGAGTCGAACAGCCAGTAGTCGTGGTCCGGCAGGTCCGCGGCTTCGGCCCGCTCCCGGGTCAGGTAGCGGATGTCGTCGCCGGCTTCGATGGTGAACTGTGAGGCCCAGAAGCCGAACCGGTTGTAGTCCGACAAGGGCAAGCTGACAACGCGGACGCGCGAGAAGCGCCGGCCTGCGGTCGTAGCTCCACGGACCATGTCGAGCCAGCCCTGGTACCAGGCGAGGTCGTCCGGCTCGCCGGCGAGGAACTTGCGGAAGGATTCGGCCTCGCGGGGCGCGTCGTAGCGGTCACGCACCTCAAGGCGGAAGGCGGTGTGCTCGAAAGTCCGGAAAAGGTCGGTGAACTCAGGCCCGGGTTCGATGAAGCGGCTCAGCGGTCTTCCTCCTCGGGGTTGCGCGTGTAGAACGCGAGGACGTCCTCCGGAATCTCGATGAGGGCTTCGCCCGGAGGGACGGGACCGACGTCGGCCAGCGCGTCCGGGTCGGTCACGACCCAGCCCTGGGCGATATAGGTCTTGCGATCGGAGCGGTCGGTGGCGAACAGGGTCGGTGAGTTGCCCTCCAGCGAGGAGGGGTCTTTACCGAGAAAGTGAGCTCGCATGCTGCTCCCTTCTCGAGGTGGCGCAAAACATGTCACGATGCTGACCTGCGACGATGACGCAGTCAATCGGGCGCACCGATACCGGCCGCTGGAGGACGTGCCAGGAGTTGTCCACAGCCGTGGCAGCTAGAGCTTGACCTTCATTGCCGATCCGCCACCTCGGATGGCGAGCGCCGCGCGACTTCTGCTGTCTGATCGACCGACTGCTCGCGGACTTCTTGGACATGTTCAGCACACTGGATGCTCGCCCTCCTGACGTCGCCTGGTCGACAGTCCGGATGCGGACCGCGTGATGGCCATGGGCCGGAAACTGACCATCGTGCCCGTGACGTTCCGTGAAGCTGCGGAGTTCATTCAGGCTCACCATCGGCATCACAAGCCACCGCGGGGGATGAAGTTCGCGCTCGGGGTAGCGGCCGGCCACGAGCTGGTCGGGGTCGCCACTGTCGGGCGCCCTGTCGCCCGCCACCTGGATGACGGCCTGACCGTGGAGGTTACTCGCACGTGTACCGACGGCACCCGCAACGCGAACAGCGCGCTCTACGGAGCGGCGTGGCGAACGGCGCGCGCTCTTGGATATCGAAGACTGATTTCCTACACGCAGGACGGAGAAACGGGAGCGAGCCTTCGCGCTGTCGGCATGAAGCCTGTCGCTGTACTCCGGGCCCGCGCGGGGTGGAACACTCGGAGTCGGCCGCGCGAGAGTCGGGATACGGACTGGGTTCCCCGTGTTCGATGGGAGATCGGACTGCGACCGGAGAAGTCAGTCCGGCGGGACACCGGTATGGAGACGGACGCGGTATAGGAGCGGACCGCTTGCGTGCCAGCTGCTTCAGCTGGTACAGCTGGCAAAGTCCAGCACCCGGCCGAAGAAGTTCGACGCCCTGGGCTGGAGATGTACTGATGGCAGGTGAGACCACCCGCCGTGACGAATCGACCGGTCACCTGGCCCGGGATGAGCCGCCTGAGGTCGTTGCGGAGTTGAGGGTCGTCCGAGGCGCCGAGGGAGAACGGCTGGCCGAGGTGCAGGCTCGGGTGCTGTGGGAGGTGACGGAGTGGCAGGCCCGGAACAGGTCCGCAAGTGGACGGGAAAGCGCGGCGTAGGCCGTGTTCGGAGTCCATACCGTCACTCCCGGTCGCGGGACGGAGCGATCCCTCTCGCGTCAGCTCCGGTCGTCTACCGGTTTGCCTGGCTGGGACGTGTGTCTACAAAGGACATGCAGGATCCTACGCTGTCCTTGCCCCGCCAGCTCGGTGTGTCTCAGCGCGCGTTGCCGGAGAACGCGGTGATTGTGGCGAACTTCTACGACGTCGAGTCGGGGCGGATGGACCTGGACGCTCGCGGCGGTGGACATGCGCACGAGCAGTTCGATATCCCCATTCCTCGCGACGGCGGGATTTCCGATCTTCTCGCCGAGGCCGAACGCACGGACCGACACTTCGACTACGTCATCTGCGAGTCCATCGACCGCACGGCGCGCCACATGTACTACGGAACCAGCATCGAACACCGGCTTGAGCGCGCCGGAGTGCGCCTGCTGGCTGCCGACGAACCGTTCGAGCTATCCACAGTAGACGGCCGTAAGCCGAAGATCGCCACCCAGTTGCTGACCCGGCGCGTCAAGCAGAGCATCTCCGAGTACTACGTCGTGGACATGCTGGAAAAGGCATGGGATGGCTACGCCGTGCACGCCGAGGCCGGCTTCAACATCGGCAAGCCCTGCCACGGATACCGGGCCAAGCACGTGCCGCATCCGGTTCCTGCCAAGCGCGCCAAGGGCATCAAGAAGACCTTTCTCGAGCCCGACCCGGCGGAGACCCCTGCCGTACGCAAGATCTTCGAGTGGCGGGTCAACGAGCGCCTCAGCCGCCGGGCTATCGCTGATCGGCTCAACCGAGACCTCGAACGGTATCCGCCTCCCATTCCCGTCGACCCCGGCAGAGCAGTGGGGCACTGGACGGATTCCAATGTCCGGGACATCGAGACCAATCCCAAATACACCGGCTACATGGTCTGGAACCGGCGCGGAAGAAAGAACCGCGGGAACCGGATCAACCCCATCGAGGAGTGGATCTGGTCCGCCGAGCCGGTCCACGAACCGCTCGTCGACCTCGAAATCTGGCTGCGGGCCCAGGAAGTCGGCCAGCACCGCTTCGGCTCCCGGAGCACCAGCAACACCAATGTCAGGCACCCGCAGACGAAACGCTCGTACCTGCTCCGCACGTACCTCTTCTGCGACAGCTGCGGCCGCCGGATGAACGGAAAAACCCGGCGCGGCCACGCGTACTACGTTTGCGCGCCGAAGAAGGGCTACGTCCCCGAGGGCCACCCGGCCCCGGGCTCGTTCTGGGTCCGAGAAGACGCTCTGGTCGCCAAGCTCGACGAGTTCCTCTCCGCCCACGTGTTCGGGGCGTACCGCCGCAGCCTCCTCACCTACAACCTTCAAGAGCTGGGAGTCAAGGCACAACGCGAACGCGAAGATCACATCGCTGCGCTCCGGCACCGGATCGACGACATCGCGGTCAAGATGAAGCGCGTCATGCGCAGTCTGGAACTCTTCGACAACCCCGACCAAGATCTCATCCGAGACATCAACGACCGCCGGGCGGAGCTCCGCGAACGCAAGGCCGCCCTGGAGACGCAGCTCACCGAGGCCGAGGAACAGCACGAATAAGCACCCAACGCGGACCTGCTCGACGTCATGCCTGTCGGTGACATCCAGGTAGATCAACTACCGGAGGAACTCGCCCGGCGACTCTTCGAGGCCCTGCGGCTCGAGCTGCACTACGACAAGGACGCCAACCGACTCCGAGTCACCGTCACACTCTCCGGCGCAACCGCACTCGCGGCACGTCAGAGGGGTGTAGAAGCCATCACCGTGCCTGGTCAGCAGAGCAGGCACGCTCACGCACAAGTCGAAGACAAGAACGAGGAGGATGTCATGCCGACCATCTCTCCCGTTCCCATCCTTGGAGTGCCCTCGGCAGGATTCGAACCTGCGACACCTGCCTCCGGAGGGCGCTCCGGCCGGGGCTTCAACCTGCTGCCCGGCCGCTGACCTGCGGTTGGCCGTCTTGCGTGGTGATGGTCATTTGCCGTTGGTTTCGGTCGCTGGTGGCTCTCGTGTGCCCCTGATGTGCCCCGCCGTGGGTGGATGGTCTCCACCTTCGAGTGGGGCTTTCTTGCCATCCCGTCGACCTGGCGCAGCCCGATCACATCGGGTCAAGGGGGCACTTCTCCTGCTGTGGCGACTGTGCCTGCGGTCTGCCCCCTTGACGCGGCGTGATAGCCCTTGGGGAGGTCGTCGGGATGGCAAGCAGCCCCACGTACCGCAGCGTTCCTGCTCTCTCAGCCATCCCGGAGACCTGCCCGCCCGGCGAGGGCATCTTCTCTTCTTCGCGGCGGCTGCGGGGTCGCCCGGCCTGTGTCGAACCGCCGCGCGGGACCGGCGCCAGCCGCACGCCCGCGCCTGGCGGTTCGACAGAGAGGGGCCGGGTCAGCGGCCCCGCAGGGGCCGCCTTGATGATGTAGAGAAAGTCCTCACCGCGTGTACGGGCAGTGGCTCTGCGGATCAAGTGTCGAGCAGGACGGCTGCAAGACTCTTGTCGTCGTGGCGCTTGGCTCGTGGGAGCGACTTGCCATCCGGGTCGGCCTCGGCTTCCCATGCCTGACAGCGATTGAGGCGTTCGTGAAGCTCCTCTGTGGACATGCGCGCGACAGCGGCCCAGTCATTCAGGCGGAGATGGCTCATCGTGTTGTAGGCGCCATCGCTGGCGAGAACGAGCCAAGGAACCTCGTCAGTGCCGTACTGCCGCAGCAAGGCATGTTGAGCCGCGTTCGGATCGGCCTCCGCGATCCAGTAGCCGCCGTCACGGTTCCGGTAGGCGGCCTGCTGCCTTTGCAGCTCGCGAACCGTCTCGCGATGCTGGGCGCCGTACCCGTGTCCAGCCATCAAGCGCTCCCGGTACACGCGTCGGGGCTCCAGGTCCAGCGCGTCCATCCGCTCGTCGGTGACCACCTCGTGCGGCAGGATGGCCACGCTGTCCCCAAGGGCCAGGACATTCACGCGGCCGTTCGTCTGGCGGGCGATCGTGACCGTGCTCGACGGGGAACGCCCTGGCACCAGGTGCAGGGCCTCCGCCGTACCTGCGATGGCCTGACTGAGGATCAGGCGGAGGTCGGCCTGTGGTTCGGTGAGCAAGAGATTCCGGAGGCTCATCCCCAGCTGTTCAGCGTACGCAGCCGGGGACACGGGCACGGGTACGAACGCCGACGCTCCGTCGAGCAGCACGACGGCGTGAGGCGTGGCGAACACCTTGTCGGCGCTCTGCTCGAACGGTGGGAGCTGGGCTGCTGCTGTGCGCACGTGATCACCAAAGGAAGGGTCCGGCTGCAAGTTCGCTGTGGGTGATGTCTAAGCCGTCGTACCCCGCTCGCACGATCAGCGAACATGGCGTCTCGGCTGTCTTGGCGAAGAGGTCCGCGAGGTTCTTCACGAGGTAGTCGGCCGCCCCGAGCGAGCCGATGCTGTGGACACCCGCGATGTGGACGACGACACGGCCGTCGATGATGTGCCGCCCGACGTACGCGAGATCCGCCGGTGCAGCCTGGGCGTCATCGCTGGGGGAGCCGTGACGCTTGCCCGTGGCGGCCTCCTCGATCCACCACCGGCCGCTGTCGTTGACCATCGCGAGAGCAGGGTCTTGGTCGAGCAGCCAGGCGCCGATCGGGGCCGACTTCGGACCACAGACAACAACCGTGTCTCCGGCTGGCGGGGCGGTCCGGTCCGGCTCGATCTGGTATTGGCTGGTCGCGAAGGTCAGCGACTCCAGCAGCCGGACGACCTGCTCCCCCGTCTTCGCGTCCTCGGCTGCGATCAACGGTCGTTCGCGGTCGGTGGTCTGGTAGCGGTACGGCACGCCGACGCTGACGGGACCGACACCGAAGAACGCCCGTTCGGGCGCGGGGGCCGTGCTGCGGATCTGGGTGACCCGACCCTTGGTGATCCCGAGCCTCGTTGCGATCTCCGTGTAGCTGAGGCCGAGTTCGCGGTGCGCGCGCTCGATCGCGTCTCGCCGGAGCCGAGCGAGTTCGGTCGCGCGCTGCTGGTAGACGGCAAGTAGCTCGGTGGCGCGCTGGCCTTGCCGGATTGGGTCCGACTCCCGCCGCACGCCCTCGAACTCGCTGCTCATCTTCTGGAGTTTAGCCCCCCTTGACGTACGTGGCTACGGGAGCTACTCTCGGTTTATCCCCCTAAACGCAGGCGACTCACTTCGACCAGTGAGTTTAGGGCCATAAACACGGAGGTGGCTGTGGGTGCGCTGGCTGTGCTTGATGAGCCGTTGCATGTGGTGGAGGTGCCGGAGCGGTTCCGGTTCTCGGATGAGAACCCGCTGACTCTGGAGCCGTACGCGCGGAACAAGGTCGGTGATCTTCCGCCGTATATCGAAGAGGTCATCACTGATGAGCTGGGGTTGTCGCCGCAGGAGTGGGACGCCCTGGTGGAGCAGGGGGAGACCTATTCGGTGGTGGGGCCGCACAAGGAGTACTCGCTGTCGCGGTTCGTGGCCTCGGTGCGGCGCCGTAACGGCCGGGACGCGCCGAACCCGAAGGTGTGCGGGGACTGCTGGGGAACGTTGGCGTGCGATGACTACGACGGGTCGATGACCGGCCGTAAGGGCGGGGTGTACTTCTGCGGGTTCTGCACGGGGACGTTCTGATGGGCGCTGCTCTCGTCGAACGTCTGTCCACGGAGGACGAACGCCTCTCGCTGTTGCTGCGCTCCGGGGGCTACCGGTCGTGGCG
This sequence comes from Amycolatopsis dongchuanensis, assembly GCF_039542405.1. Classification (NCBI taxonomy): domain Bacteria; kingdom Bacillati; phylum Actinomycetota; class Actinomycetes; order Pseudonocardiales; family Pseudonocardiaceae; genus Amycolatopsis; species Amycolatopsis dongchuanensis. Next base: position 64,377 of record NZ_BAABIB010000035.1, on the reverse strand, counting down.
GGCCAAAGTGGAGGCCGTGGGCGGCTGCGCGAAGCCGATCCGGCTGGCGGGCTCCTCGTATTGGGAGACCCGTGATGGGCGGCGTGTCAAGGAGACTGAGGGTGCGATCTTCGCCGCCTGCAACAACCGGCGCGAGTCCCGCTGCCCGGCCTGCTCGGCACGCTACGCGGCGGACACCTTCCACCTGATCCGCTGCGGCCTGACCGGCGGCAAGGGCGTCACCGACGAGGTGGGGCAGTCCCCGCGGCTGTTCATCACCCTCACGGCGCCGTCGTTCGGGGCGGTGCACAACCGGCCGACCACCCGCGCCGGGAAGGCCCGCCGGTGTGCGTGCGGGGAGTACCACCACGAGCACGACACCCGCCTGGGATCGCCGATCGACCCGCAGGGCTACGACTACACCGGCGCGGTGCTCTGGCAGGCCCACGCCCCGGAGCTGTGGCGCCGGTTCACCATCACTGTCGCCCGCCACCTCGCCCGCGCCCTGGGCCTGCGCCCCCGCGAGCTGCGCGACCACGCGCGCCTCTCGTACGCCAAGGTCGCCGAGTACCAGCGGCGGGGCCTGGTGCACTTCCACGCCGTCGTCCGCCTCGACGGCCCCACCGGCCCCGGCAGCACCCCACCCGCCGCAGCAACCACCGAGCTACTCGACGCCGTGATCCGCTCGGCCGCCGCGTCGACCACTGTGGACAGTCCGGACTCCGACGTGGTCGGGTCACGAAGGCTGACGTGGGGTGACCAGGTGGACTGCGAACCCATCACCGCCACCGACCCCGACGACCCGGCCCAGCTCGTCCACGACCGGCAGGTCGCCGGGTACGTCGCGAAGTACGCCACCAAGGGCACCGGCCAGACCACCGGCTCGGACACCCCGATCCGCTCCGAGCAGCACATCGCCGACCTGAACGTCTCCGAGCACGCCCGCGCCATGATGCGCACGGCCTGGAACCTCGGCGGGCTGCCGGAGTTCGCGGACCTGCGGCTGCGGAAGTGGGCGCACATGCTCGGCTTCCGCGGCCACTTCCTGACCAAGTCCCGCCGCTACTCCACCACCTTCACCGCTCTGCGGTCGGCCCGCCGTGAGCACCGCTTCGCCCGCGAGCTGGCCGCGCTCGGGATCGAGGACACCTCCGAGGTCGTGGTGGTCAGCGACTGGTCCATGACCGGCGTCGGCTACCGCAACGACGCCGAACGCCAACTCGCCGAAGCCATCGCAGACGCTGCACTCGAACGCCGCAAGGCACACCGACCAGACCTCGCCGAGGTGGCCTGATGGCTGACATTGACGACCGGTGGCACCGGCGCGGCCCGGACGGAAAGCCTGTGCGCACTGACCGCTACGGCGTTGGTGCCCGCTGGCTGGTGCGCTGGCGCGACCCGGATGGCAAGCAGCGCAAGAAGAGTTTCACGCGCAAGACGGACGCGGAGAGCTTCGCTGCGAGCCTGGAGCACGGCCTGCGTTCCGGTTCCTACATCGCCCCCGAGGCTGGCCGTGTCCAGGTGGGGGAGTGGGCGAAGCGCTGGCTTGATGCGCAAGGACACCTCGCCCGGTCCACGTTCGTCCGGTACGAGATCGCCATCAACACCCACATCCTGCCTCGCTGGGGCAACGTGCACCTGTCGTCGATCAAGCACGCGGACGTGCAGGTGTGGGTTTCGGGGCTTGCGAAGGAGTGGTCGGCCGCCTCTGTGATCAAGGTGCACGGGGTCTTCTCGCAGATGCTCGCCTGGGCGGTGAAGGACGCTCGGCTCGCGCGCAACCCGGCCGAGGGTGTGCGGCTTCCCCGGCCGGCGCTTCCGGACCACCGCTACCTGAACCACGCTCAGGTTGCCGCCTTGGCCGACGCCTGCGGCTCCTACGGCATCGTGGTCCGGTTCCTGGCCTACACCGGCCTGCGATGGGGAGAGCTGGCAGCCTTGAAGGTCGGCCGGGTGGACCTTCAGCGGCGGCGGGTCCTGATCGCGGAGTCGGTGACGGAGGTCAACGGCGAACTGGTCTGGGGGACACCCAAGACGCACGAGCGGCGGTCGGTGCCGCTGCCGCGCTTCCTGGCGGACGAGCTGGCGTCCCGGATCGAGCACCGGCCGGACGACGCACTGGTGTTCACCTCGCCCCAGGGCGGTGTCCTGCGGGTGCGGAACTTCCGGCGCCGGGTCTTCGACGCTGCTGTGCGCAAGGTCGGGCCGCAGGGCTTCCACCCGCATGAGCTACGGCACACGGCGGCTTCACTGGCCATTGCTTCGGGCGCCGACGTCAAGATCGTCCAGCAGATGCTGGGGCACAAGACCGCGACGATGACCCTCGACCTGTACGGGCACCTGTTCCCGGACCGGCTGGACGAGATCGCCGACCGGATGGACCGGGCGGCGAGTGCCCCCAATGTGACCCGGAAATGATCTTGCGATCGAAAAAGTGGCTCTGACCTGGGTGCCCTCGGCAGGATTCGAACCTGCGACACCTGCCTCCGGAGGGCAGTGCTCTATCCCCTGAGCTACGAGGGCGCCGTCTTGACGACGTGGAGAACTCTAGCGCACCCGATCGCGCGTCCGGCACCCGGGACCCCGTGCGGGTTCGGTCGAAGAGCGGTACGTTCCGGGAGAGGTAAGGCTAGCCTGTATTGCATACATGCGCATATCGCTATACGTTGCCGGCAGGAACCAGGAACCAGGAACCAGGAGCGGAGCGACGCGGCGAGAGACGCGAGAGGAGGAGGGCGGCATGGGACACGGCCACGGCCACGGCGTGCCGAGCGCGTCGGGGCGTCATCTGCCCCGGCTCGTCGTCGCGCTTGGGATTGGCGTCTTGTTCCTCGTGCTCGAGGTCGTCGTCGGTGTGCTGACCGGCTCGCTGGCCCTCATCTCCGACGCCGCGCACATGCTCACCGACGTGTTCGGCCTCGGGATGGCCCTCACGGCCATCGTCCTGGCGCGGCGCAGCGGACCGACCTACCGGCGCACCTTCGGCCTGTACCGCGCCGAGGTGCTGGCCGCCCTGGGCAACGCCGTCCTCCTGTTCGGCGTCGCCGGGTACGTCCTCGTCGAGGCGATCGGCCGCATCACCGACCCGCCCGAGGTGCCCGGCCTCCCCGTGCTCCTGACGGCCGTCGCGGGCCTCGTCGCGAACCTTGCCGCCTTCGCCCTCCTGCGGGCGGGCGCCAAGGAGAGCCTCAACGTCCGCGGCGCGTACCTCGAGGTGCTCGCCGACCTCATCGGCTCCGTCGGCGTCCTCGTCAGCGGCGCGATCACGCTCACGACCGGCTGGCGCTACGCCGACCCGATCATCGGTGTCGCGATCGGGCTGTTCGTCCTGCCCCGCACCGTGGCGCTGGCCAGGCGGGCCCTGCGGATCCTCTTCCAGCACGCGCCCGCGGAGGTCGACGTCGAGGGCATCGCCACCGAACTGGCCGCGCTCGCGGGCGTCCGCGACGTGCACGACCTGCACGTCTGGACCCTCACCTCCGGCATGGAGGTCGCCTCGGCGCACCTCGCCGTCGAGCAGCACGCCGAACCCGCGGAAGTGCTGGCACAGGCCCAGAACCTGCTCGCGAACGACTACCACATCCAGCACGCCACGCTGCAGATCGAGCCGTGCGAGCAGGCGAAGCGCTGCGAGGAACTGTCCTGGTGAACTACAGCGGCTGAGCGCCCCGCGCGGCGAGCAGCTGCTTCATCAGCACCATCTCCGCGCCCTGCGAGTCGAGGATGCTCTGCGTCAGCGTCTTCACCGCGGCCACGGACGTGTGGTCGTGTGCGTACTGCGCCATCTCCGTGCCGCCCTGGTGGTGCCGCAGCATCAGCTGCAGGAAGTAGACGTCCAGGTCCTTGCCGGACAGCGAGCGCAGCTTCGCCAGCTCCGCGTTCGTCGCCATGCCCGGCATCGGCGCGTCACCGGAACTCGTGGACGACATCGACATACCGGCCATGTGGTGGGCGTCCGGCTGGCTCATCCACGACATGTACGCGCCGGTCGTCTGCTCGGGCTGGCCCCACAGCATCAGCCAGCCCTTCATCCGGCCCACCTGCTCCAGCTGCGTGCTCTGGATGTCGAACGCCAGCTGCCGGATCTGCTGGTCGGTGCTGTGATCACGGGCCCAGTTGGCCATCGTGACGGCCTGCAGGTGGTGCACCGACATGTCCTGCGCGAACCCGACCTCCACCGAACCCGCCGCCGGGGTGGCCTGTTCGGACGAGTTGAGCGCGCGCTGCGTCAGGAACATCCCGATCACCGCGCCCAGCAGCAGGACCGCGACCACCGTCGCGCCGATCACGACCGGGCGCGACCACGAGGGCCGCGCCGGAACCTCCTCGATGGGCTCGGTCATCACGGCGTGGGGGACGGGGCGGTCGACGCGCCGGCGCCCATGTCCTGCTGCGTGCCCGTGGAACCCTTGTAGTCCATCGGCTTCGCGTCGGGGCCCGGCGGGGTCGGGTCGAACGCGGGCGGGTTGTCGGGGTCGAACGCACCCGGCCCGAGCGCGTCGCAGGAGGCGCCGACCTCGGGGTAGGTGTTCTGGTTGGTGCGCAGCGCGGTGATGAACTCGTCGATGCGCTGGTCGTCGGCACTGTCCACCTTGAGCTGGTGGCCCCAGGACTGCAGCGAGATCGGCTTGTCGAGGCCCGGGTACGGCGACATCATCGTGTACGGCTTGCCCTCGACCTTGGCCTTGAGCTTGTTCACCGCGTCACCGGTGACCTGGTCGGGGTTGTAGGCGATCCAGACCGCGCCGTGCTCGAGCGAGTGGACCATGTTCTCGGTGCGCACGGCCTTCGGGTAGACGATGCCGTTGCACGCCGCCCAGTAGCCGTCGTGCGGCCCGCCGAACGGCGGCGAGTGGTCGTACGCGACGCGCTCGGTCGGCAGGACGTGCACGCTGCCCTGGTACTGCACCGTCACGATCCCGGCGAGCTTGAGCGACGGGTCGGGGTTCGACGCGCTGGGCACCCAGTCGGCGAGCGCGCGCTTGGGCGCGGACTGCACGAGGTAGTAGGTGACGACGACGGCGGCGAGCGCCACGACGGCGACGACCGCGATGACCGTGCCCCACGGGAAGCCCCGTTTGGTCACCACCGAGTTCCGCGCCGCCTTGACGGCCTTCTTCGAGGAGGCCTTCTTCTTCGTGCCGCTGGCCATGGCTCCCGCATCCGCTCGAGATCTGAATTGCCCTCAGTGAGTCTAGAGAGAATCGTGTGAGCGGCGCGTAGTGCCTCCGTTGAGGGTGGTGGCGGGCTGGCGGGTGGGCGTGTCAGGTGCACGTCAACGGCCACATACACTCGCGTGGTGACTCCCGCCGTGCTTGCCGAACTCGTTCGCTCGTCCGCCGTGCAGGTGCTGACCTCGCGTGGGCTCGACCCCGCCGCCCTGCCCGAGACCGTGACGATCGAGCGACCCCGCAACCCCGACCACGGAGACTACGCCACCAACCTGGCCCTGCAGGTGGCGAAGAAGGTCGGGATGCAGCCGCGTGAGTTCGCCCAGGCCCTCGCCGAGCAGGTCGCCGGCGACGACGGGGTCGCGAGCGCCGAGGTCGCCGGCCCCGGCTTCCTGAACTTCCGCCTCGCCGCCGACGCGCAGGGCGAGCAGGTGCGCCAGGTCCTCTCCGCGGGGGAGCGCTACGGCACCGGTGACGCGCTGACCGGCCGCAAGATCAACCTCGAGTTCGTCTCCGCGAACCCGACGGGCCCGATCCACCTGGGCGGCACGCGCTGGGCCGCCGTCGGTGACGCGCTGGGCCGCATCCTGGCCGCGCAGGGCGCCGACGTCACGCGCGAGTACTACTTCAACGACGCCGGTGCGCAGATCGACCGCTTCGTCCGGTCGCTGATCGCCGCCGCGAAGGGCGAGCCCGCGCCGGAGGACGGTTACGCGGGTGCGTACATCTCGGACATCGCCGCCGAGGTGCTGCGGCAGGAGCCGAGCGCGCTGTCGCACCCCGAGGCCGAGCGGCACGAGACGTTCCGCCGCATCGGCGTCGACCTGATGTTCGCCGAGATCAAGAAGAGCCTCCACGAGTTCGGCACCGACTTCGACGTCTTCTTCCACGAGGACTCGCTGCACGCCAGCGGCGCGGTGGCCGGTGCGGTGGAGGAGCTGAAGGCCAAGGGCACCCTGTACGAGGCCGACGGCGCGTGGTGGCTGCGCTCCACCGAGTTCGGTGACGACAAGGACCGCGTGGTCATCAAGAGCGACGGCAACCCGGCCTACATCGCGGGCGACATCGCGTACCTGCAGGACAAGATCGGCCGCGGTTTCGACCTGTGCATCTACATGCTGGGCGCCGACCACCACGGCTACATCGCGCGGCTCAAGGCGGCCGCGGCCGCGATGGGGCACGACCCGGCGGTCGTCGAGGTGCTGATCGGCCAGCTGGTGAACCTCGTCAGCGGCGGCAAGCCGGTCCGGATGAGCAAGCGCGCCGGCACGGTGATCACGATGGAGGACCTCGTCGAGGCCGTGGGCGTGGACGCCGCGCGCTACGAGCTGACCCGGTACTCGGTGGACTCCTCGATCGACATCGACCTCGACCTGCTGCGCAAGCACAGCGACGAGAACCCGGTCTACTACGTGCAGTACGCCCACGCGCGCCTGGCGTCACTGCAGCGCAACGCCGCCGACCTCGGCCTGAAGCCGGACGCCGGGGTGGACCTCGGCCTGCTCACGCTCCCGCAGGAAGGCGACCTGATCCGCACGATCGGCGAGTTCCCGACGATCGTCCGCCGGGCCGCCGAGCTGCGTGAGCCGCACCGCGTCGCCCGGTACCTGGAGAGCCTGGCCGGCGCGTTCCACAAGTTCTACGCCGTCGCGCCCGTGCTGCCCAAGGGCGACGCGGAGGCCACCCCGCTCACCTTCGCGCGCCTCGCCCTGTGCGAGGCCGCGCGGCAGGTGTTCGCGAACGGCCTGGCGCTGCTCGGTGTCTCCGCCCCGGAACGGATGTAACCCATGGCTCACCCCGCAGGACCCCGGCACGCCGATGTGCGCCCGCACGCCGACACCGCCGGTTTTCCCCCGGCCACGGCCGACGAGTTCGACCGGCTGTACCCGAAGGTGTGGCCCCGCAACACTTACCGCGCGCCCGACGGCGTCGTCCGCATCGCCGGTGTCGACGTCCGCGAGCTCGCCGACACCTACGGCACCCCGCTGTTCGTCGTGGACGAGGCCGACTTCAAGGCGCGCTGCGCCGAGTACGCCGAGGCCTTCGATGATCCGTCGCTGGTGCACTACGCGTCCAAGGCCTTCCTCTGCACGGAGATCGCCCGCTGGGTCGCCGCGCAGGGCCTGAGCCTGGACGTCGCGAGCGGGGGAGAGCTGGCGGTCGCGCTGCACGCCGGGTTCCCCGCCGAGCGGATCACGTTCCACGGCAACAACAAGTCCATCGCCGAGCTGGAGGCCGCGGTGGACGCGGGCGTCGGCACGGTGGTGCTCGACTCGTTCTACGAGATCGCCAGGCTCGCCGACGTCGCCGCGCGCCGCGAGGTCGTGCAGAACGTCCTCGTGCGCGTCACGGTCGGTGTCGAGGCCCACACCCACGAGTTCATCGCGACCGCGCACGAGGACCAGAAGTTCGGGTTCTCGCTCGCGGCGGGGGACGCCGCCGAGGCGGTGCGGCGGGTGCTCAACGCGTCCTCGCTGCGGCTCGTCGGGCTGCACAGCCACATCGGTTCGCAGATCTTCGACTCGGACGGTTTCGAGGTCGCCGCGCGGCGCGTCGTCGGGCTGCTCGCGGAGCTGCGCAAGGAACACGGCGACGAGCTGATCCAGCAGCTGTCCGTTGTGGACCTCGGTGGTGGTTTCGGGATCGCCTACACCGACCGGGACAACCCGCCGCCGCCCGCGCAGATGGTGACGCAGATCCGCGAGATCGTCCGCAAGGAGTGCGAGTTCGCCGGGCTGCCGGTGCCGCGCATCGCGGGCGAGCCGGGCCGCGCGATCGCCGGTCCCGGCACGATCACGCTGTACGAGGTCGGCACCATCAAGGACGTGTCGCTGGGCGACAACCTGAGCCGCCGCTACGTCAGCGTCGACGGCGGCATGAGCGACAACATCCGCACCGCGCTCTACGACGCGGTGTACGACTGCCGCCTGGTGTCCCGCTCCGCCGCCGACGGCGACGGTGAGGTCGGCGCTGCGCTCTCGCGCGTGGTGGGCAAGCACTGCGAGTCCGGTGACATCGTCGTCCGCGACTGCTGGCTGCCCGACACCCTCGCGCCCGGTGACCTGCTCGCGCTCGCCGCCACCGGCGCGTACTGCTACTCGATGGCCAGCAACTACAACCGCCAGCCGCGGCCCGCCGTGGTCGCGGTCCGCAACGGCAGCGCCCGGCTGCTGCTGCGCCGGGAGACCGTCGAGGACATGCTGAACCTGGAGGTGTCGTGACACTGTCCACTTCGGACGGCAGGATGGTCCGCGTTGCGCTGCTCGGCTGCGGCACGGTGGGCGGTGAGGTCGCGCGCCTGCTGACCGAGCAGGCCGACGAGCTGGCCGCCCGCGCCGGTGCCCCGGTGGAGCTGGCCGGCATCGCGGTGCGCCGCCCCGACAAGCACCCCGAGCTGCCGCAGCACCTGCTCACCGCCGACGCCGCCGCGCTCGTGGAGTCCGATGTGGACGTCGTCGTCGAGCTGATCGGCGGGATCGAGCCCGTGCGGACGTGGCTGCTCACCGCGCTGCGCAAGGGGAAGTCGGTCGTCACGGCGAACAAGGCGCTGCTGTCGGAGTACTCCGGCGAGCTGTCCGAAGCCGCCGACGCCGCGGGCGCGGACCTGTACTTCGAGGCCTCGGTGGCCGGTGCGATCCCGTTGCTGCGGCCGCTGCGCGAGTCGCTGGCGGGTGACCGCATCACGAAGGTGATGGGCATCGTCAACGGCACCACCAACTTCATCCTGTCCGCGATGGACTCCACGGGTGCCGGATACGCCGAAACCCTCGACGAGGCAAGCCGCCTCGGGTACGCGGAGGCGGACCCGACGGCCGATGTGGACGGTTACGACGCCGCGTCGAAGGCCGCGATCCTGGCGTCGCTGGCGTTCCACACCCGCGTGACCGCGTCGGACGTCCACCGCGAGGGCATCTCGGGGGTCACCGCGTCCGACATCGCGGCCGCGAAAGCGCTGGGCCGCACGGTGAAGCTGCTCGCGATCTGCGAGCGCGTGACGGCCGACGACGGCACGGAGTCGGTGTCAGCCCGCGTGCACCCGGTGATGATCCCGCGCAGCCACCCGCTCGCGGGCGTCGGCGGCGCGTTCAACGCCGTGTTCGTCGAGGCGGACGCGGCGGGCGAGCTGATGTTCTACGGGCAGGGCGCCGGCGGCGCGCCGACGGCCAGCGCGGTGCTGGGCGACCTCGTCGCGGTGGCGCGCAACCTGGTGCTCGGCGGGCGAGGCCCGCGCGAGTCCGCGCACGCCAACCTGCCCGTGCGCCCGATGGGCCAGACACCCACGCGCTACCACGTGAGCCTCGACGTGGCCGACCGCCCTGGTGTGCTGGCCCAGGTGGCGCAGGTGTTCGCCGACCACGGCGTGAGCATCGCGGCCGTGCGCCAGCGCGACCGGCTGTCCACCGCGAGCCTGGTCATCGTGACCCACCTCGCTCCTGACGCGGCTCTCGACGCGACGGTCGAGGCGATCGGGAAGATGGACGTCGTGCGCGAAGTGGTCAGCGTGATGCGGGTGGAAGGCGAAGACTCATGACCGGTGCGAAGCCCGGTTGGCCGGGGATCATCGAGGCGTACGCGGACCGGGTGCCGATCCCGGCCGGGGCGAAGGTGGTCACCCTCGGCGAGGGCAACACGCCGCTGCTGCCCGCCCCGCACCTGTCGGAGCTGACCGGTGCCGAGGTCTACCTCAAGGTCGAGGGCGCCAACCCGACGGGCTCGTTCAAGGACCGCGGCATGACCGTGGCCATCACGCACGCGCTCGCCAGCGGGCTGCAGGCCGTGATCTGCGCCTCCACCGGCAACACCTCCGCCTCCGCCGCCGCGTACGCCGCGCGGGCCGGGCTGACGTGCGCGGTCCTCGTGCCGCAGGGCAAGATCGCGATGGGCAAGCTCGCCCAGGCCGTCCTGCACGGCGCGCGGATCCTGCAGGTCGACGGCAACTTCGACGACTGCCTCGAACTCGCCCGCAAGACGGCGGCCGACCACCCGGTGACGCTCGTCAACTCCGTCAACCCGGTGCGCCTGATCGGCCAGCGGACCGCCGCGTACGAGGTGTGCGACGTGCTCGGCCGGGCGCCCGACATCCACTGCCTCCCGGTCGGCAACGCGGGCAACATCACCGCGTACTGGGCGGGTTACACGGGTTACGCCGCCGACGGGATCGTCGAGAACACCCCGCGGATGTTCGGTTTCCAGGCCGCGGGTGCTGCGCCGCTCGTGCACGGCGAACCGGTCAAGGAGCCGGAGACGATCGCGACCGCGATCCGGATCGGCAGCCCCGCCTCGTGGGAGGGCGCGGTCAACGCGCGCAACGCTTCCGGTGGCCTGTTCGAGAAGGTCACCGACGAGCAGATCCTCGCCGCGTACCGGCTGCTGGCGAGCAAGGAGGGCGTGTTCGTCGAGCCCTCGTCGGCGACGAGCGTCGCCGGGCTGCTGCTCACCGCGGCGGACGGGCGGCTGCCCAAGGGCGCGACGGTGGTCTGCACCGTCACCGGGCACGGCCTGAAGGACCCGTCTACGGCCCTGGAAGGCAACGTCGAGGTCGAACCCCTGTCGGTGGACCCGAACGCGGTCGCGGCGGCGCTGGACCTGTCGTGACGTCGTTCAAGGTGACCGTGCCGGCGTCGTCGGCGAACCTCGGGCCCGGCTTCGACGCGCTGGGGCTGGCGCTCGGGCTGCACGACGTGGTCGAGGTGCAGGTCATCGAGGCCGGGCTGAAGGTCGAGGTGTTCGACGCGGGCGCGGGTGGCGTCGAGGACGTGCCGACCGACGAAACACACCTCGTCGTACGTGCGATTCGCCACACCTGCGAGCGGCTCGGGGTGCGTGTGCCGGGCCTGCACCTGCGTTGTTTCAACAAGATCCCGCACGCGCGCGGGCTCGGCTCGTCCGCCGCCGCGGTCGTGTCGGGTGTCGCGGCGGGCTACGCGCTCGCGGAGCGCGAGCCGGACGCCGAGGCCGTGCAGCTGGCCGCCGAGTTCGAGGGGCACGCGGACAACGCGGCCGCGAGCCTGCTGGGCGGCCTGGTCATCGCGTGGTGCGAGGACGGGCGGTTTTCGGCCGAGCGGCTGACGGTGCACCCTTCGATCCGCCCGGTCGTCGCGGTACCCGGCGTGAAGTCCTCCACCGCGGCCACTCGCGGGCTGCTGCCGCCGCAGGTCCCGCACCCCGACGCCGCCTTCTCCGCGGGCCGCGCCGCCCTCGCCGTGCACGCGCTGACCTGCGATCCCGCCGTGCTGCTGCCCGCCACCGCGGACCGGCTGCACCAGCACTACCGCGCCTCCGCCTACCCGGCGACCGCGCGGCTCGTGCGTGAGCTGCGTGACGCCGGGGTGGCGGCCACGGTGTCCGGCGCCGGACCCACGGTGCTGGCGCTGACGACCGACGGAATAATTCCCGGTTCGGTCGGTGTTGAAGGCTTCGTCGTCTCCGAACTACCGGTCGATCCGGTCGGAGTCCAGGTCACGCCGCGGTAGCGGGGTCAACCCGATTCGGCGCCACGCCGGGGGTGGTTGTTGCACCTCGACTCCGCTCGGTCTACCCTCGGGGGCGTTCGATCACCGTGCGCAGTTCCGCACCCGGTGACGGTCCCGGGGGATCCTTCCCGGATCGCATCTTCAGTTTGAAGCCGATGATTCCGCACAGCTGATGCAGGGATGGACCTCAGGCGGGTTTCCGGTGGCAACGGTGACGAATTCAGCGTGCTCCCCCGTGGAGCAGGCATCCCGTGTGGCGGCTCCGCCGCTGTGACCTGCCGGTCTCGGGCTGGAGAAGCCGCACCGGGCAGTAGCGAACCGCTGCGCGATCAGACGCGGGCGGTAGTCCGCTGATCCACCTGGAGGCGTGGATCGGTCAGGAAGGACATGTGTGAGCAACACCGATCTTTTGAGCGGTGACCTGGAGACCCAGGCCGCTCCGGTCGCGTCGGGATCAGCAGGGGAACAGGCCAATGGCACGGCGCCGAAGCGCCGCACCGGCGGGCTGTCCGGCATGGTGATCGCTGACCTGCGGGAACTCGCGGCGGAACTGGGTGTCGGGGACACCAAGGGCATGCGCAAGGGCGACCTCATCGCCGCCATCCGCGAGCGTCAGGGCAAGGCACCCCGCAGCAAGCGCGCCGCGGCGGACGACACGCTGCCCTTCGACGCCGTGACCGCCGAGAAGGCGGCCCCCGCCCCGGCCGGGAAGCCGGAAAAGGCGGAGAAGGCGGACAAGCCCGTGGAAAAGCCGGCCGAGCAGCCCGCCGCCGCCAAGGCGCCGCAGGCGGAGAAGACCGCCGAGGAAACCCCCCAGCAGGGGGAGGACGGTGCCCGGCGTGAGGGCGGCAGCCGCCGTCGCCGCGGCTCCAACCGCGCCGCGGGCAGCCCCGACGCGGGCGGCCAGCGCGACGGTGGCCAGCAGCGTGACGGTGGCCAGCAGCGTGACGGTGGCCAGCGTGACGGTGGCCAGCAGCGCGGCGGCGACCAGCAGCAGCGCGAGCGTGGCGGTGAGCAGCGTGACGACCGCCGCCAGCAGAACAACAACCAGTCCCAGAACAACCGCGGCCAGCAGGGTGGCGGTGGCAACGCCGGCGGGTCGGACGACGACGAAGGCGGCCGTCGCGGTCGCCGGTTCCGCGACCGTCGCCGCCGTGGCGGCAGTGGCCGTGGCGAGGGCGGCGGCCCCGACACCGAGATCCGCGAGGACGACGTCCTGCTGCCCGTCGCGGGCATCCTCGACGTCCTCGACAACTACGCGTTCGTGCGCACCTCGGGTTACCTGCCGGGGCCGAACGACGTGTACGTGTCGCTGTCGCTGGTCCGCAAGTACGGCCTGCGCCGCGGTGACGCCATCACCGGTGTCGTCAAGCAGCCGCGTGAGGGCGAGCAGCAGCGCCAGAAGTTCAACCCGCTGGTGCGGGTCGACAGCGTCAACGGGCTCGAGCCGGACCAGGCCAAGAAGCGCCCCGAGTTCACCAAGCTCACCCCGCTCTACCCGAACGAGCGGCTGCGCCTGGAGACCGAGTCGCACAAGCTGACCACCCGCGTCATCGACCTGGTGATGCCGGTCGGCAAGGGGCAGCGTGCCCTGATCGTGTCGCCGCCGAAGGCCGGCAAGACCACGATCATGCAGGACATCGCGAACGCGATCACCACGAACAACCCCGAGTGCCACCTGATGGTCGTCCTCGTCGACGAGCGTCCGGAAGAGGTCACCGACATGCAGCGCTCGGTGAAGGGCGAGGTCATCGCCTCGACCTTCGACCGGCCGCCGTCGGACCACACGTCGGTCGCGGAGCTGTCCATCGAGCGGGCCAAGCGCCTCGTGGAGATGGGCATGGACGTGGTGGTCCTGCTCGACTCGATCACCCGCCTCGGCCGTGCGTACAACCTGGCGGCCCCGGCGTCCGGCCGGATCCTGTCCGGTGGTGTCGACTCGACCGCGCTGTTCCCGCCGAAGCGGTTCCTCGGCGCGGCGCGCAACATCGAGAACGGCGGCTCGCTGACCATCTTCGCCACGGCGATGGTGGAGACCGGGTCCACCGGTGACACGGTCATCTTCGAGGAGTTCAAGGGCACCGGTAACGCGGAGCTCAAGCTCGACCGCAAGATCGCCGAGCGCCGCGTGTTCCCGGCCGTGGACGTCAACCCGTCCGGCACCCGCAAGGAGGAGCTGCTGCTCTCGCCGGACGAGCTGGCCATCCACCACCGGCTGCACCGCGTGCTGTCGGCGCTGGACTCCCAGCAGGCCATCGACCTGCTGCTGTCCCGCCTGCGCAAGACGAAGAACAACGTCGAGTTCCTCATGCAGGTCTCCAAGACCGCGCTGGGTGCCGACGAGGACTGACGGTTGCGAGATGGCGACGCCTGCTCGCGCAGGCGCTTCGCCATCTCTCGCCGTCAGGTGTTTTCCGGGGGTCGAACCCCCGGACCCCCGCCGGGGGCGGGGATTCCCCTGGACCCCCAGGGGAATCCCCGCCCGCGGAATTTCCGTGGGCGGGGGTGCGTTGTGCCAGACGTCAGCTGATCTGGCAAAATCATCCCGCTGAAGTCCGGCTCCGGTTCACCTCCACGCGAGGACCCGGCGGCCACGATGAGAGGACCCCATGAAGAGCGGTATCCACCCCGAGTACGTGCCGACCACGGTCACCTGTGGTTGCGGCAACACCTTCACGACGCGGAGCACGAAGGCGTCCGGCAACATCACGGTCGAAATCTGCTCCAACTGCCACCCGTTCTACACCGGCAAGCAGAAGATCCTGGACACCGGTGGCCGGGTCGCGCGCTTCGAGGCGCGCTACGGCAAGCGTCAGAAGAAGGCCGACGCCAAGTAGCTTGCTCGACGGCGCCCGCACCCGGTCCCGGGGGCGGGCGCCGCTTTCGTGTGTAGGTCTTCTTCCCGCTGAAACCAGAGGTCTTTGAAGTGGAATCGTCGTCACTGCGCGGACTGCTCGACGAGTACGCCGAGCTGGAGAAGCAGCTCGCGGACCCGGCGGTGCACGCCGACCAGGGCCGCGCGCGCAAGCTGGGCCGCCGCTACGCCGAGCTGAGCCCGGTGGTCAAGGCGATCGGTGAGCTGGACGCGGCCCGCGACGACCTCGCCGCGGCGCAGGAGCTGGCCCACGAGGACGCGGCGTTCGCCGCCGAGGCCCAGGAGATCGCGGAGCGCATCCCGGCGCTCGAGTCCCGGCTGACCGAGCTGCTGCTGCCACGCGACCCGTACGACGGCTCCGACGTGGTCATGGAGATCAAGTCGGGCGAAGGCGGCGAGGAGTCGGCGTTGTTCGCGGGCGACCTGCTGCGCATGTACCTGCGTTACGCCGAGCGGCACGGCTGGAAGGCCGAGGTGCTCGACTCCGTGGAGTCGGACCTGGGCGGCTACAAGGACGTCACGGTGTCGCTGAAGAGCAAGGGCACGGACGCCGACGGCGTGTGGGCCCGGCTGAAGTTCGAAGGCGGCGTGCACCGCGTGCAGCGCGTGCCCGCGACGGAGTCGCAGGGCCGCATCCACACCTCCGCCGCCGGGGTGCTGATCTACCCCGAGCCCGAGGAGGTCGAGGTGGAGATCGACCCCAACGACCTGCGCATCGACGTGTTCCGCTCCTCGGGCCCCGGCGGGCAGAGTGTGAACACCACGGACTCGGCGGTCCGCGTGACCCACCTGCCGACCGGGATCGTCGTGTCGTGCCAGAACGAGAAGTCGCAGATCCAGAACCGGGCGCGGGCCATCCAGGTGCTGCAGGCCCGGCTGCAGGCGCTGGCGGAGGAGGAGGCCGCGAGCAAGGCGGCCGACGCGCGGCGCTCGCAGGTCCGGACGGTCGACCGCTCCGAGCGCGTGCGCACGTACAACTTCCCGGAGAACCGGATCTCCGACCACCGGGTGAACTACAAGGCGTACAACCTCGACCAGGTCCTCGACGGCGACCTGGACGGGGTGCTCGACGCACTGGCGGCCGCCGACCGCGAGGAACGGCTGGCCACCGCCGGGTCGTGAGCTGCGGGGTGCGGCAGGCGGGCGGTTCTCCCGCCCGCGTGCGAGGGTTTTCCGACTGCTTGTGGGAAGGTTGAAGCCGTGAAGCGGCAACCCCTGCGCCTGGCGATCCTCGAGGCGACCCGGATCCTGGAACAGGCCGGCGTCGCGTCGCCGAGGACGGACGCCGAGCTGCTCGCCGCGCACGTCCTCGGCGTCGAACGCGGGCGGCTCCCGCTGATCCCGCTGGTCGACCCGCCCGTCATCGACGCGATCGGGCAGCTCGTCGCGCAACGCGCCAAGCGGGTGCCGCTGCAGCACCTGACCGGCTGGGCGGCACTGGGCAACATCACGGTGAGCGTCGGGCCCGGCGTGTTCATCCCGCGTCCGGAGACCGAGCTGCTCCTCGAATGGGGGTTGCAGCTGCTCAAGGGCCGTGAACACCCCGTGGTCGTGGACCTGTGCACGGGTTCGGGTGCGCTCGCGCTCGCCGTCGCCCACGAGCGCCCGGACGCCATCGTCTACGCCGTCGACAACGACCCGACGGCGCTGGCGTGGGCGCGCCACAACGCCGACGCCTGCGCGGCCGCGGGGGACACCCCGATCCGGCTGTACTCCGGCGACGTCGGCGACAGCACGATCTTCGCGGAGCTGGACGGGCTCGTGGACCTCGTCCTGTGCAACCCGCCGTACGTGCCGCCGGGCGGTGACCTGCCGCCCGAGGTGATCGACTACGACCCCGCGCAGGCGGTGTTCGCGTCCGAGGGCGGGCTCGCGGTGCTCCGGCTGGCCGTCGCGACGGCCGCGCGCCTGCTCAAGCCCGGCGGGGGCATGGCCATCGAGCACGACGACTCCCACGGCACGGCGGCCCCGTCGGTCGTCTCGGCGCGCAAGGTCCTCACGGACGTGCGGGACCACCAGGACCTCACCGGACGCCCGCGCTTCGTCACGGCCCGCCGAACCTGAGCGACCCGCGACGGAGACGCTACGCGTCACGGAATAAGCTGCCCGCCATGAGCGCGGTGTACGACTGCAGCCGTCCGGAATCGCGGGCGGAGGGATTGGCGGCGGCCGCGAGCGCGGTGCGTTCGAGCCGCCTGGTCGTGCTGCCGACCGACACGGTCTACGGCATCGGCGCGGACGCCTTCGACGCGGGCGCGGTGCGCGCCCTGCTGCGCGCGAAGCACCGCGGTCCGGACATGCCCGTCGGCGTGCTGGTCGGTTCATGGTCCACAGTGGACGGTCTCGTACTCGGGATGCCGCCCCAGGCAAGGGCTTTGGTCGAGGCCTTCTGGCCGGGCGACCTCTCGATCGTGCTGCCGCACGCGCCCAGCCTGCAGTGGGACCTCGGCACCACGCGCGGCACGGTGATGCTCCGGATGCCGCTGCACCCGGTCGCGCTGGAGCTGCTGCGCGACGTCGGGCCGATGGCCGTCTCGAGCGCGAACGTCTCCGGGCAGCCGCCGGCCGCCACCGCGCAGGAGGCGCAGGAGCAGCTGGGCGACTCGGTCTCGGTGTACCTCGACGGCGGCCCGAGCGGTGAGCCGGTGCCCTCGACGATCGTCGACCTCACCGGCAGCGAGCCGGTGCTGCTGCGGGAGGGTTCCGTGAGCGCGCAGGCCGTGTCCGAGGTGCTCGGCGTGCCGGTGGCGCCCCGCTCCTGATGACTCCCATCGCGACCGCCGGGCTCCCGATCCGGGAGTACATCCTCGTCGGGCTCATCTCGGCGACGCTGACCTTCCTGCTGACCGGTCTCGTGCGCCGGTTCGCGATCCGCGCCGGCGCCATCGCCAACCCCCGCGCCCGCGACGTGCACGTCATCCCGATCCCGCGCATGGGCGGGCTGGCGATGTACCTCGGCGTGGCCGGTGGCATGGCGATGGCCCACCAGCTGCCGGTGCTGCGCCGCGCGTTCGAGTACTCGCTCGACCCCGTCGGCGTGCTGCTCGGCGGCGGCGTGATCGTGCTGATCGGCGCGCTCGACGACCGGTTCGAGATCGACGCGTGGACCAAGCTCGCCGGGCAGGTGCTGTGCGCGGGGATCCTGGTCATCTTCGGCGTGCAGTGGAACGTGTTCTGGGTGCCGTGGGGCGGCGAGGGTGACGCGCTGGGCTCGGTCGTCACGCTCGACAGCAACCAGGGCAGCCTGCTGATGGTCGTGCTGGTGGTCCTGCTGGTCAACGCGATGAACTTCGTCGACGGCCTCGACGGGCTCGCCGCGGGGCTGGGGTTCATCGCGGCGACGGCCACGTGCGCGTTCTCGCTGGGCCTGCTCAACTCCGCGGGCGGCGACGTGGGCACGTACCCGCCGGCCCTCATCGCCGCGACGCTCGCCGGCGCGTGCCTCGGCTTCCTGCCGCACAACTTCCAGCCCGCGAAGATCTTCATGGGCGACTCCGGCTCGATGATGATCGGGCTGATGCTCGCCGGCGCCACCACCTCGGCCTCCGGGAAGATCAACTACACCCGGTTCGGCGGTTCGGACGCGCTCGCGCTGCTGTCCCCGCTGCTGGTCGTGGTCGCGGTGCTGTTCCTGCCGGTGCTGGACCTGCTGATGGCCGTCATCCGCCGCACGCGGCGCGGCCAGAGCCCGTTCGCGGCCGACAAGATGCACCTGCACCACCGGCTGCTGGAGATCGGCCATTCCCAGCGCAGGGCCGTGCTGCTCATTTACCTGTGGGCCGGGCTGCTCGGTTTCGGTGCCGTTTCGCTGACCCTGTTCGATACGGCCGCGGTGCTGTGGATCGCGGGTGCGGGGCTGGTGCTCGCGGCGATCGTTTCGGTCATCCCTAGACTGAGGTCGAGGAACCAGCAGGGAGCGACGTGATGACCGAGACCGAAAACCCGCACGCCCAGTCCGTGCTCAAGCTCGCGGACGCGATGTACCGGGGCGCGCTGTGGCCTGGCCTGGCCACCGTCGCCATCGGGGCGGTGGTGTCCGTCGTCCTCGTCGGCCTGCCCGGGCTGTTCGGCGCGCTCGTCGGCGGTGCCGTGGCCTTCGCGTCCTCGCTGGTCACGCTGTGGATGATGCGCAAGACCGCCGCGATGGAGCCGATGGCCGTGATGGCCGTTTCACTCGGCGGCTACATCCTCAAGATCCTGGTGCTGCTCGGCGTGATGATGCTGCTGCGCCACGTGGGCTTCCTCCACGTGAAAGCGCTGGCGTTCACGATGCTCGCCGTCATTGTCGTGTGGGCCGCGGCCGAGTTCGTCGCATTCCGCCGGACGCGGATTCCGACCATCATTCCCGCGGGCGACCGTTAAGGAGTACGGCCGTACGGCAGCCGGATACCGGCTGGTATCGTCCGCACCGTGGAGGCGGGCCTCGACCGCGCTCCCCGATGGCGGAACCCCGACCAGCACTGTCGCGATCGTGATGGAGCCTCGGGCAACGGTCCTCCCCGGTCCCCGTCCTCGGGAATCGTCGTCGGGTTCCACGGTGGCTGACTGTTCACCGCCAGTTCACCCACGGGAGCCGCTTCCAACTACCTGATACGTATCAGGTACGTTAAGTCCAGATCGTGACGATTCCCCCGGCGGAGTGAACGCCGGCCGGGAGAACCGGAAGGAGCCCAGTTGGGCGCGCTGGTAAAGACCGAGGGCAGCACCTTCACGCCCCCCGGTGCCGGAGACTTCAACCTGCCGCCGATCTTCGGCGGGGTCACCAAGCCGATGATCCTGGTCGTGCTGTCGGTGGTCATCATCGCCGCGTTCTTCCTGATCAGCTCGCGGAAGCTGAAGATCGTCCCGGGCAAGGGGCAGTTCGCCGTCGAGTACATCTACGACTTCGCGCGCAACGGCATCGCCCGCGAGCAGATCGGGTCCAAGGACTTCCGGCCCTTCGTGCCGCTCATCCTGGCGCTGTTCTCGTTCGTGCTCGTGAACAACATCTTCGGGCTCGTCCCGATCCTGCAGTTCCCGACGCTGTCCCACTTCGGCTTCCCGCTCGCGCTGTCCCTGTTCGTGGTCTACCCGGTCTACCACTACGTGGGTTTCAAGCGGCACGGTTTCGTCGGGTACCTCAAGCACGCGACCGTCCCGCCCGGGGCGCCGCTGGCGATCTACTTCCTGCTGACTCCCATCGAGTTCCTGCAGAAGTTCGTGCTCAACCCGCTCACCCTGGCGATCCGAGTCTTCGCCGCGATGTTCGCGGGGCACCTGATCCTGCTGGTGTTCACCGTCGCGGGTGAGTACCTCCTGCTCCACGCGAGCGGTCCGTTCAAGCCGATCTCGGTGGTGTCCTGGGCCTTCGCGATCCTGATGACCTTCGTCGAGGCGCTGATCCAGGTGATCCAGGCCTACGTGTTCGCGGTCCTGTCCGCGAACTACATCGGCGCCGCACTGGCCGAAGACCACTGACAGCAACACCACCAGACGCAAAGCCCCGATCCGCGGTCGCCGCGGACCGAATGAAAGGGAATAGCAAGTGAGCAACATCGTTCTCGCCCAGGCCGCCGACGCCGCGTCGAACATCAACCCGGGTCTCGCCGCGATCGGCTACGGGCTGGGTGCCATCGGCCCCGGTATCGGTGTGGGTCTGATCTGGGCCGCGGTCATCAACGGCACCGCCCGCCAGCCGGAGGCGCAGGGCAAGCTGATGGGTATCGCGTGGACCACCTTCGTGCTTACCGAGGTGCTCGCGCTGATCGGCCTGGTCATCTACTTCATCGCCTCCAACGCCTGAGTTTCCCGCTCACGTTTAAGGAGTCGTTGTGGTGAAGACCCAGATCGTCCTCGCGGCGGAAGAGGCGCCGAACCCGGTGCTGCCGCACCCGAGCGAGATCATCCTCGGCCTGGTCGCCTTCCTGATCCTGCTGTGGCTGCTCTGGAAGTTCGCGGTGCCGCGCTTCGAGAAGCTCTACGAGGAGCGGGCCGCCAAGATCGAAGGCGGTATCGAGAAGGCCGAGCAGGCGCAGGCGGAGGCCGAAAAGGCGCTGGCCCAGTACAAGGCCCAGCTCCAGGACGCCTACACCGAGGCCGCCAAGATCCGCGACGACGCCCGGCTGGAGGCCGAGCGGATCAAGGAAGAACTGCGTGCCGAGGCACAGGACGAGGCCGCGCGCATCATCGCGCAGGGTCACGCCGCGCTGCAGGCGCAGAAGGCGCAGATCGTCGCCGAGCTGCGGGCCGAGCTGGGCCGGAACTCGGTCGAGCTGGCCAGCCGCATCGTCGGGGAGTCCCTCGAGGACGAGGCCCGGCGCCGTGGCACGGTCGACCGCTTCCTCGCCGAACTCGGGACCTCCAACGGAGCAGGGAAGTAGACGCTCATGACTAGCCCGGCAACACTGCACGCCGCCAGTCGCGAAGCACTCGACTCGGCCGAGCGCACCCTCGACGAGGTGCTCGGCCAGTCCGGTGCCGAGCCGGAGGCGCTCGGCTCGGAGCTCTTCGCCGTGGTCGACCTGCTGACCAGGGAGATCGGGCTGCGCCGGGCGCTCGGTGACGGTTCCTCCGACCCCGAAGCCCGTCGTCGGCTGGCCACCTCGCTGCTGACCGGCAAGGTGTCCGGGCCCGCGCTGCGCGTGGTCGAGACCGCGGTCGGCCAGCGGTGGTCCAGCCCGCGTGAGCTGCTGGACGGTCTGGAGTCGCTCGGCCGCTCCGCGCTGTTGACCGGCGCGGAAAAGGCCGGGACGCTGGACACCGTCGAGGACGAGTTGTTCCGGATCGCCCGTATCGTGGTGGGTGAACCGGAACTCGACCAGGCGCTGTCCGACCAGGCGGCACCTGCCGAGGCCAAGCGCAAGCTGGTCAAGGACCTGTTCGGGAGCAAGGCCGGTGGCATCAGCCTCGCTCTCGTCGAGCAGGTCGTGTCCCGGCAGACCGGCCGAGGGGTCGGGCACGGGCTCGACCGGCTGGTGCGGCTGACGGCGGAGCGCCGCGAGCGCTCGGTCGCCTACATCACCAGCGCGGCCGCGCTCTCCGGGCAGCAGGAACAGCAGCTGGCCGAGAAGCTGAAGGCCATCTACGGCAGGCCGATCGCCCTGCACGTGGAGGTCGACCCGCGGCTCGTCGGCGGGCTGGTCGTCCGCGTCGGTGACGAGGTCATCGACGGCAGCGCGGCGGGCCGGATCGCGGCACTGCGCAGGCAGCTGGCGTGACGACCGTGATGACACAGACTTTGGACACTGGCAAGAACGAAGCGAGAGCGGGAACGACATGGCGGAGCTGACGATCTCCTCGGACGAGATCCGTAGCGCGATCGAGAACTACGTCTCGAGTTACTCACCCGACGTGAGCCGGGAAGAGGTCGGCGTCGTCGTGGACACCGGTGACGGCGTCGCCCACGTGGAGGGCCTGCCCTCGACCATGGCCAACGAGCTGCTGGAGTTCCCCGGCGGCATCCTCGGCGTCGCGCAGAACCTGGAACCGCGCCAGATCGGCGTCGTGATCCTGGGTAACTACGAGGCCATCGAAGAGGGCCAGGAGGTCAAGCGGACCGGGCAGATCCTGTCCATCCCGGTCGGCGACGGCTTCCTCGGCCGGGTCATCGACCCGCTGGGCAAGCCGATCGACGGCCTCGGCGACATCGAGGCGAACGACCGGCGCGCACTGGAGCTGCAGGCGGCCTCGGTCGTCCAGCGGCAGCCGGTGTCGGAGCCGCTGCAGACCGGTATCACCGCGATCGACGCGATGACCCCGATCGGCCGCGGCCAGCGCCAGCTGATCATCGGTGACCGCAAGACCGGCAAGACCGCGGTCTGCGTCGACACGATCATCAACCAGAAGGCCAACTGGGAGAGCGGCGACCCGAGCAAGCAGGTCCGCTGCATCTACGTCGCGGTCGGCCAGAAGGGCTCCACGATCGCGGGTGTGAAGAAGGCGCTCGAGGACCACGGCGCGATGGAGTACACCACCATCGTCGCGGCCCCGGCGTCCGACTCGGCCGGCTTCAAGTGGCTCGCTCCCTACACCGGTTCGGCGCTGGGCCAGCACTGGATGTACCAGGGCAAGCACGTGCTGATCGTGTTCGACGACCTGTCCAAGCAGGCCGACGCCTACCGCGCGATCTCGCTGCTGCTGCGCCGCCCGCCGGGCCGCGAGGCCTTCCCCGGCGACGTCTTCTACTTGCACTCGCGGCTGCTCGAGCGGTGCGCGAAGCTGTCGGACGAGCTGGGTGGCGGCTCGCTGACCGGGCTGCCGGTCATCGAGACCAAGGCCAACGACATCTCGGCCTACATCCCGACCAACGTCATCTCGATCACCGACGGGCAGTGCTTCTTCCAGTCCGACCTGTTCAACTCGGGTCAGCGCCCGGCGGTCGACGTCACCACCTCGGTCTCCCGCGTCGGTGGTGACGCGCAGATCAAGGCGATGAAGAAGGTCTCGGGTTCGCTGCGCATCGACCTGTCGCAGTACCAGGAGCTGCAGGCGTTCGCCGCCTTCGCCTCCGACCTGGACGCGACGTCGCGTGCCCAGCTGGACCGCGGTGTCCGCCTGTACGAGGTGCTCAAGCAGCCGCAGTACTCGCCGGTCCCGGTCGAGCAGCAGGTCGTCACCGTGTTCCTCGGCACCAACGGGCACTTCGACGAGGTCCCGGTGGAGGACGTGGCGCGGTTCAACACCGAGCTGCTGCAGAACCTGCGGCACAAGCACGACGACATCCTCGCCGAGATCCGCGACAAGGGTCAGTGGACCGACGAGCTGGCCGAGCGCGTCATCGCCGCCACCGCCGAGTTCAAGAAGGGCTTCACCACCTCCGAGGGTGGCCGCCTGGTGAACGAGGCCGAGGCCGAGGCGATGGACGCCGACAAGGTCGGGCAGGAGACCGTCAAGGTCAACAAGCCGGCCCCGACGAAGTGACCGGATAGCTGATGGCGCAACTTCGCGAGCTCCGGGCAAAGATCCGGGCGACCAAATCGATCGGCAAGATCACCAAGGCGATGGAACTGATCGCCACCTCGCGCATCGGCCGTGCGCAGGCGCGGGTGGAGGCCTCCCGGCCCTACTCGACCGAGATCACGAAGGTGCTCTCGGCGCTCGCGAGCGCGGCGTCCAACCTGGACGACCCGTTCCTCGTCGAGCGGCCGAACCCGAAGCGCGCCGCGGTGCTGGTGGTGACCAGTGACAAGGGTCTGTGCGGTGGCTACAACGCCAACGTGCTGCGGACCACCGAGGAGCTGCTGTCGCTGCTCCGCTCGGAGGGCAAGGAGCCGTCGGTCTACGTCATCGGCGGCAAGGGCCTGAACTACTACCGGTTCCGGGGCCGCGAGGTCGCGGACAGCTGGACCGGGTTCTCCGACCAGCCGCACTACGAGAACGCGGCCGAGGCCGGCCGGGCGCTCACCGAGGCGTTCCTGGCCGAGGACGGCGTGGACGAGGTGCACATCGTGTACACCGAGTTCCGCTCGATGCTCAGCCAGGTGCCCACGGCCAAGCGGATGGCCCCGCTGGAGGTCGAGTACACGGAGGAGGACGAGCAGCAGCAGCCCCAGTCCGGGGACCTGCTGCCCTCCTACGAGTTCGAGCCCAGCGCGGACCGGCTGTTGTCGGCCCTGCTGCCGAAGTACATCAACACGCGGATCTTCTCGGCGTTGCTGGAGTCGGCGGCCTCCGAGCTGGCAGCCCGGCGGACCGCCATGAAGTCGGCCTCGGACAACGCCAACGACCTGGTGAACACCTACACCCGGCTGGCGAACCAGGCCCGGCAGGCCCAGATCACCCAGGAGATCAGCGAAATCGTCGGTGGGGCCGATGCGCTCGCCGCTGTAGGAAGTGATGAGTAGATGACCACCACTGAAACCCGGACCAAGGGACGGATCGTCTCCGTCGCCGGTCCCGTCGTCGACGTCGAGTTCCCCCGCGGCGCGGTGCCCGAGCTGTACAACGCGCTCAAGGTCGAGATCGAGTTCGAGCAGCTGCGCAAGACCGTCACCCTCGAGGTGGCGCAGCACCTGGGCGACAACCTGGTCCGCACGATCTCGCTGGCCCCGCAGGACGGGCTCGTCCGCGGTGCCGAGGTGCTCGACACCGGTGCCCCGATCTCGGTCCCGGTCGGCGACGAGGTCAAGGGCCACGTCTACAACGCGCTGGGCGACTGCCTCGACCAGCCGGGCTACGGCAAGGACCTCGAGCACTGGAGCATCCACCGCAAGCCCCCGGCGTTCGACCAGCTCGAGGGCAAGACCGAGATGCTGGAGACCGGCCTCAAGGTCATCGACCTGCTCACCCCGTACGTGCAGGGTGGCAAGATCGGCCTGTTCGGCGGTGCCGGCGTCGGCAAGACGGTGCTCATCAAGGAGATGATCACCCGTGTCGCCCGGAACTTCGGTGGCACCTCGGTGTTCGCCGGGGTCGGCGAGCGCACCCGTGAGGGCACGGACCTGTTCCTGGAGATGAGCGAGGACGGCGTCATCAACGACACCGCGCTCGTGTTCGGCCAGATGGACGAGCCGCCGGGCACCCGTATGCGGGTCGCGCTGTCCGCGCTGACGATGGCGGAGTACTTCCGCGACGTCAAGAACCAGGACGTGCTGCTGTTCATCGACAACATCTTCCGGTTCACCCAGGCCGGTTCCGAGGTGTCGACCCTGCTGGGCCGCATGCCTTCGGCCGTGGGTTACCAGCCGACGCTGGCCGACGAGATGGGTGAGCTGCAGGAGCGGATCACCTCGACCAAGGGCCGCTCGATCACCTCGATGCAGGCGATCTACGTGCCCGCGGACGACTACACCGACCCGGCGCCCGCGACGACGTTCGCGCACCTGGACGCCACCACCGAGCTTTCGCGGTCGGTGTTCCAGAAGGGCATCTTCCCGGCGGTGGACCCGCTGGCCTCCACGTCGACCATCCTCGACCCGGCGATCGTCGGTGAGGAGCACTACCGCGTGGCCTCCGAGGTCATCCGGATCCTGCAGAAGTACAAGGAGCTGCAGGACATCATCGCGATCCTCGGTATGGACGAGCTGTCCGAAGAGGACAAGCTGACGGTGCAGCGCGCCCGCCGCATCGAGCGGTTCCTGTCGCAGAACATGCTGGTCGCCGAGCAGTTCACCGGCCAGCCGGGCTCGACGGTGCCGCGGTCGGAGACCGTCGAGGCGTTCGACAAGATCGCCAAGGGAGAGTTCGACCACTACCCGGAGCAGGCGTTCCTGGGCATCGGTGGTCTGGACGACCTCGAGAAGAAGTACCGCGAGATCACCAAGAAGTGACCCGACCGGGAGCGGCGGGGCAGGTGTCCTTTGAGGACGCGGGCCCCGCCGTTCTCGTCAGCCGATCCGGGCGTATTAGACTCGGGTACGACGCCCGAGGTGAAGGAGAGCTACGTGGCTGAGATTTCCGTCGAGCTTGTCGCCGTCGAGCGCCGCCTCTGGTCGGGCCAGGCCACGTTCGTGGTCGCGCAGACGACCGAGGGCGAGATCGGCATCATGCCCGGCCACGAACCGGTACTCGGGCAGCTCGTCGAGGGTGGCATCGTCAAGATCGAGACCACCGACGGCGAGACGGTGCACGCGGCTGTGCACGGCGGCTTCCTCTCCGTGACGCACGAGCGCGTCAGCGTGCTCGCCGAGTCGGCCGAGCTCGCCGAGGAGATCGACGTCGAGCAGGCGAGGGCCGCGCTCAACGCCGAGGACGAGGCGGAGAGGGCGAGGGCGAGCGCCCGCCTGCGAGCGGCCGGCCAGCCGGCCTGACCGGGGCGACGAGCGGGAGCCGGCCGTGGAGATCGCCGTGGTTGTCCTGGTTCTCCTGCTGGCTCTTGTCGTTCTGGCGGCCTGGTACGGGCTGCGCTGGGTGCGGATGCGCCGTGGCGGTGGCGTGAGCGTCGCGCTGCGGTGGGATCCGGACAACGCCCGCGCGGGCTGGCACCTGGGCATGGCGCGCTACGAGGCCGAGGTGTTCGCCTGGTACCGCGTGTGGAGCCTGCGGACCGGGCCGGACCGCGTGTTCGAGCGGGAAACCCTGATGATCGCCGACCGGCGGGATCCCGCGGGCACGGAGGCGTACGCCGTCCCGGCGGACGCGACGGTGCTGCGGTGCGAGTCCGAGGGGCACGAGCCCATCGAGATCGCGATGGGGCCCGGTGCGCTGACGGGCTTCCTGTCCTGGCTGGAGTCGGCCCCACCGGGGCGGCGGCTGCCACGGGCGAGCTGAGCTTTGCGAAGAGCCATCCCTTTCGGGGTGGCTCTTCGTGTTTCCGCAGGTAGGTTGCCCGATGCATCATGATGCGCCCAGGTGATGCTATGATGTGGTCATGAGAACCACGGTGACGCTCGACGACGCGCTTCTGCGTGAGGCCAAGACTGTGGCGGTGCGGAGCGGAAGGTCGTTCAGCGCCGTGCTGGAGGACGCGCTGCGGGTGTGGCTGGCGGAGCGGGCCGACGCACGGAGGCAGGCGGCCGGGTTCCGGCTGCCCGTCGACGGCGAGGGTGGCCTGCGCCCCGGCGTGGACCTCGGGGACAAGGAGGCGCTGTCCGCGCTGCTCGATGAGGATGTGCCCTTTGCTGATCGTTGACGTCAACGTCCTCGTCCACGCCTTCCGGCAGGACGTCGAGGGGCACGATCAGTACCGGAGGTGGCTGGAGCACCGGCTCCTCGGGATCGAACCGGTGGGGATCAGCGAACTCGCGTTGTCCGGCTTGCTGCGGCTGGTGACCAACCACCGGGTCTTCCGGGTGCCCAGCACCCCGGACAAGGCGCTGGCCTTCTGCGAGGCCGTGCGCCACGCGCCCGCCGCGGTGCCGGTCCGGCCGGGCCCGCGGCACTGGGACATCTTCGCGGAGTTGTGCCGCAAGGTCGAGGCGCGCGGCAACCTCGTGCCGGACGCGTACCACGCGGCGCTGGCCATGGAGAACGACGCGACGTGGGTGAGCACGGACCGCGACTTCGCGAAGTTCCCCGGGCTGCGCTGGGAACTGCCGCTCAACTAAGGAGCCCCGCCGGGCTGCCAGAGCACGTCGCCGTCGGGGTTGGCGGCGCGGGCGAGGATGAACAGCAGGTCGGACAGGCGGTTGAGGTACTTCACGGCCAGGGCGTTGGTGTGCTCGGCGTCGGCCTCGACGAGGGCCCAGCCGCTGCGTTCGGCGCGGCGGGCGACCGTGCGGGCCTGGTGGAGGAAGGCGGCGCCCGGGGTGCCGCCGGGCAGGATGAACGACGTCAGCTTCGGCAGGCGCTCGTTGAACTCGTCGCACCAGCCTTCGAGGCGCGTGATGTAGTCCTCGGTGATCCGGAGAGGTGGATACGGAGGATTTTCGACGACCGGCGCGCACAGGTCGGCACCCACGTCGAACAGGTCGTTCTGCACCCGCCGCAGCACGCCCGCGATCTCCTCGCCGAGGTTGCCCATCGCGATCGCGAGACCGATGACGGAGTTGGTCTCGTCGACGTCCGCATACGCGGCCAGGCGCGGATCGGTCTTCGGGACGCGGCTGCCGTCACCGAGCGCCGTCGTGCCGTTGTCGCCGACCTTGGTGTAGACGCGGTTGATGCGTACGGGCATGCCTCGAATGTAGCTGTCACGCGGAGCGTGTCCGTTGAGGGTGGTGGTGGGGAAGCGGCTGGCCTTAGGACTGTTCGAACAAGCGCATCGCGTCCGGCGCGTCGAAGCGGACCTCCTCGGGGAACCGCGACAGCAGCTCGCGCACGAGCGCCCTGCCGCCGCGCCAGTCGCCGGGGCGCACGGTGATCATGCCGCCGTGCAGGCCGGACACGTGCAGGATCGGCAGCTGCCCGTCGGTGTGCTCGACGCCCACCCCCGCGACGTCGTCGAAGCGGATCACGGCGACCGGCACCGGGCTGCCGCCGTAGTACGACGTCAGGCCCTCCTCGCCGACCACGAGCCGCAGGCCGCGCGGCGCGGTGGACCCGACGAACGCCCGCTTGACCTCGCGGCCCTGCGGCGGCGTCAGCGGGCTGCCGGGCAGCTCCGGCAGGTCACGCGGAACGCGGCCCTCCGGCGCGCACAGCACGAGGTTCGCGGCGAGTTCCCGTGCCGCGGCCGCGACCGCGTCCGGATCAACGCCGGCGAGGACCTCCTTCTGGTGCCCCGCGGCCGACGACCAGCCCGTGAGCTCGCTCATCGCCTCGTCGAACACGCGGTACTCGGCGAACTCGCGCTCGGTGAGCTGCTCCACCAGGTTGTCGCGGTCCGCGGCCAGCTCCTCGTCCCTGGGCCCGGCCTCGCCCAGCACGAGCAGCTCCCCGCGGATCGCCTCGACGACGCGGGAGGCGTGCTTGTCGGGCACGTCCGTGCCGAAACCGAGCACCGCGCGCCGGTCGTCGACCATCTGGTGGTCGAAACCGAGGTCGTAGACGAGGCCTTCCCCGTGCCGCAGCCGGTCGGTCAGGCGGGTGATCAGCACGCCGGTGGCGCAGCCCATCGCGGCCGTCCAGTCCACCAGCGCGCAGCCGACGACGCCGTTGGGCACGGTGGTCGTGGCCGGGGTGGGCAGCGTGAACGGCGGGGCCACGGGCGGCCGGCCGCGAGGCCCGTCCGGCAGCGGGAGCCGCAGGTCCTCCGGCGGCGGGCCGGAGAGCACGAGCGCGGCGTTGCCGCGGTGGAACCAGCGGGCGCACCAGGCGCGCACGTCCTCGGCGCTGGCGCGGACGGTGGCGACCTGGACGTTGCCCGCGAGGCCGTAGGCGCGGTTGCCGAACCACAGCGACGCGGGGAGCCACGACGTGACGCCCGGGCCCTCGCTCGTCCGCTCCTCGGCCATCAGGATGCCGCGTTCCAGGTCGAGCGGGCCGGTGTCGAGATCGCTCAGCGAGTCGCAGATCCGGCGCAGGTGCTGGACGACGGTGGCGGGGTTGCTGCCGACGTCGAAGCTGGTGTGCAGCATCTCGGTCGAGGCGTTGTTGTCGTAGCGGCTGGTGCGCAGCGGGCGCATCGCCAGGTGTTCGACGAGGTGCGTGATGCCCGTTTCGAGGAACGTCTCGTGCGCGAGGCCCACGCCGAAGATCAGACTCGCGTTCAGCCGACCGGGTTGGTCGTGCCAGAAGACCGGTACGCCGTCGATCTCGGTGCGGTGCACCGTCGGTAGCTCGGGGGTCGTGGGACGGGCCACCATCTCGCGCTTCGCTCCCTCGGGCGGGTTACACAGCAGGCGTTTATCGCTCGTGAAGCGCGTAGTGTTTCACACTTTCGCCTGAATCTTGTCGCGGTGTGTTATCGCGTGCCCTCCCGATCGGGTGGCATCCGGGGGAGGCATGATGACGGCCATGAGCGAGCACTGGGACGTGCATGGCGGGGCCCGCCTGGAGGGCGAGGTCGAGGTCGTCGGGGCGAAGAACAGCGTTCTCAAGCTGATGGCCGCGGCGCTGCTCGCCGAGGGCACCACGACGATCACCAACTGCCCGCAGATCCTCGACGTCCCCCTGATGGCGGACGTCCTGCGGAGCGTCGGCTGCGAGGTGGAGCTCGACGGCGACACGGCGCGGATCACGACGCCGTCCGAGCTGTCGCACCGCGCCGATTCGCCGGCGATGGGCAAGCTGCGGGCGTCGGTGTGCGTGCTCGGGCCGCTGGTGGGCAGGCTGAAGCGGGCCGTCGTGGCGCTGCCGGGCGGGGACGCGATCGGTTCGCGGCCGCTGGACATGCACCAGAACGGGCTGCGTGCGCTGGGCGCGACGAGCACGATCGAGCACGGCTGCGTCGTGGCGAAGGCCGACGAGCTGCAGGGCGCCCAGATCTGGCTGGACTTCCCGAGCGTCGGGGCGACCGAGAACATCCTGATGGCCGCGGTGCTGGCCGAGGGCACGACGGTGATCGACAACGCGGCCCGCGAGCCGGAGATCGCCGACATCTGCACGATGCTGATCGAGATGGGCGCGAAGATCGAGGGCGCCGGCACATCGACCCTGACCGTGCACGGCGTGGACGCGCTGCACCCGACGGAACACCGCGTGATCGGCGACCGGATCGTGGGTGCCACGTGGGCGTTCGCGGCGGCGATGACGCGGGGCGACATCACCGTGCGCGGCGTGAACCCGCACCACCTCGACCTGGTGCTGGACAAGCTGCGCATGGCCGGCGCCGAGGTGACGACGTTCGACGGCACGGGTTTCCGCGTGGTGCAGGCGGAACGGCCGAAGGCGGTGGACTTCGTGACGCTGCCGTACCCGGGTTTCGCGACCGACCTGCAGCCGTTCGCCGTGGCGCTGTCCGCGATCTCGGAGGGCACGTCGATGATCACGGAGAACGTGTACGAGGCGAGGTTCCGGTTCATCGAGGAGATGCAGCGCCTGGGCGCGGACGCCCGGACGGACGGGCACCACGCGGTCGTGCGCGGGGTGGATTCGCTGTCCAGCGCGCCGGTGTGGGCGTCGGACATCCGCGCCGGAGCGGGCCTCGTGCTGGCCGGCCTGTGCGCCGACGGTGTGACGGAGGTGTGGGACGTCTTCCACATCGACCGCGGCTACCCGCACTTCGTCGAGAACCTGAACCGGCTGGGGGCGCGCATCGAGCGGGTTTCGGGAGCGCCGGAGCGCTCCTGACCGCGTCCCGCGGTCGGGGTGGTGCCGGGTGAGGTTGCGGAAGCGGCCTGGTGGACCTGGACGAGGGCGCGGTCATGGCGCCGCGCCCTCTCTAGCCCTCCGCGGCGAGTGCGATGCCGAAGCCGATCAGGGCGCTGCCGGTCACCGCGTCGAGGGAGCGGCGGACGCGGCGGCGTTGCAGCCACGCCCGCACGCGGTGCACGAGCGCCATCAGCACCAGCAGCCACAGCGCACCCAGCACCGCGACCGTGTAGGCCAGCAGCAGCGCGTCCCACGCCGTGGAGCGCACCGGGTCGAGGAACTGCGGCAGCACGGACAGGTACAGCGCCAGCACCTTCGGGTTGGTGATGTTCGACAGGAAACCCTCACGCCAGCGCCGGAACCCGCTGGCACGGGAACCGATCGCGTCGAGCATGCCGTAGTCGCCGCGGCGGGCGCTGCGCAGCGCCTGCACCCCGAGGTAACACAGGTACACCACGCCCGCCCAGCGCAACGTCGTGAACAGCGGCTGTGAGCGCACGATCAGCGTCCCGAGCCCCAGCGCGACCGCCGTGCCCTGCGCCAGGTTGCCCACCGCGATCCCGAACACCGCCAGCAGCCCGCCCCGCGTGCCGCCCGCCAGCGCGTTCTTCAGCGTGACCATCGTGTCGGGCCCCGGCGCGAGGACCACCAGTACGACGAACACCAGGTAGGTGCCATAAGAACTCCACGTCACGGATATCCACGCTAATCCGCTGGCCTGCCCGCGCGAAGGGGTTTTCGGGTTGGTGTGCGATCACACGCTGATGCAGTTGCCGACGATCCGGTGGATGACGGGGCTCCAGGCCTCGCCCTGGTAGGCGCCGCGGAAGATGGCATGGGCCTGCCACGCCTGGTCCCCGGCGAGACCGTCGGTGTACTCCGCCGTGGCGGCCGAGCAGCCCTGCCCGACGGCACAGGTCGCGTGGGACGAGGAGGGGAGTCACAGCTGACCCGACCGCCGGCGGTGACGTTCGCCGGGCGCGCGTCCACCGTGTAGGCGAGCGCTCCCGGCGTACAGGCGATCCTCGGAGCCACTTGTGCGGTGGTGGTCGTGGCGCCGCAGACGAGCACCAATGCGGGCAGGCCGGCGGCCGCCCTGGATTTCGTGAACCGCCTCGATCCGGTTGGCAATTCACGGTCATCAGGCGATAGGTGCTGCTCGGTCGCTCCGCGGGCTTTTCCAGAAATCCGCCGCTTTGATCTCGATCTGGTAACGCCCCCTGACCTGAACGGGTGTTCCACCTACGTTCGGTGACAACCCGAACCGACAAGGGGGCGATGATGCCGCACGGTGAGTGGACGCGACGGGATTTCTTCATGCGGTCGGCGGCAGCCGGCGCGGTGGCACTGGGCGGACCGGCGGTCCTCGCCGCGTGCACGCAGGTGCCCCAGGGCGGTTCCGGCAGCGGCGGAACGCTCCAGAGCGCGCGGAGCGTGGGGGTCATCAAAGTCGGCATCGCCGGCGAAATCCCTTACGGCTACACGGACAAGGGCGTCGTCACCGGTGAGGCGCCGGAGGTCGCGAAGGCGGTGTTCCGCAACATCGGGATCGCGAACGTGCAGGCCGACCAGGTCGAGTTCGGCCAGCTGATCCAGTCCCTCAACGCGCGGCAGTACGACATGGTCGCGGCGGGCATGGCGATCCTGCCGAAACGGTGCGAGAACGCGGCCTTTTCCGATGTGGACTACGTGACGCCCACGGCTTTCCTGGTACCGAAGGGAAATCCGCAGCAGGTCCGCAACTTCGACGACGCCAAGGCGAAGGGCGTCGACGTCGCAGTGTTGTCGGGGACCGTCGAGCAACAGGTCGCCACCGATCTCGGGCTGCCCAAGGACAAGATCCACGCCTACGACGGCCAGCCGGAACTGCTGCAGGCGCTGCTGACCAACCGCGCCTACTGCGGCGCGCTCACCGACATCTCCCTGCGTGCACTGGTCGCGCAGAACCCCGGCGCCCCGCTGGAGGTCACCGACGGGTTCATCCCGGTGGTCAACGGAAAACGCCAGATCCAGGCGGGCGGTTTCGTGTTCCGCAAGGACGACAACGACCTGCGCACGGCCTTCAACACGGAGCTGAAGAAACTCCAGTCGAGCGGGCAGTGGCTGCAGATCGTCAAACCGTTCGGCTTCGCGGAGTCGAACGTGCCACCCGCGGACATCACGACCGAGCAGCTGTGCGCGGGAAAGTGACCGGATGTTCGACAACCTCGGCTTCTTCGCCTCGACGATCGCCGACGGTCTGCTCCTGACGGTCGAGGCCACGGTCGGCGGGATCGTGGTGGCGGCGCTGCTGTCGTTCGTCGCGGGGCTGGCGATGCTGTCGCCGTTCCTCGTCGTCCGTTTCGTGGCCAGGGTGTACGTCGAGGTGTGGCGCGGGACGTCCGAAGTGGTCCAGCTGCTGTGGATCTACTTCGTGCTGCCGATCCTCACCGGGTTCCAGCTGATGCCGTTGTGGGCGGGCATCCTGGTGCTCGGGCTGAACCACGGCGCGTACGGCGCGGAGATCGTGCGCGGCGCGGTCCAGTCCGTGCCGAAGGCGCAGTACGAGGG
The DNA here is from genome assembly GCF_039542405.1 of Amycolatopsis dongchuanensis. Classification (NCBI taxonomy): domain Bacteria; kingdom Bacillati; phylum Actinomycetota; class Actinomycetes; order Pseudonocardiales; family Pseudonocardiaceae; genus Amycolatopsis; species Amycolatopsis dongchuanensis. Next base: position 30,781 of record NZ_BAABIB010000035.1, on the reverse strand, counting down.
TGCGGTCGCGCTGAACCTCACGGCGTGGCAACGGATGCGGCGCGTGATCCTGCCGCAGGCCGTCGTCGAGATGCTCCCGCCGTTCAACAACCTGTTCATCCAGCTGCTCAAGGCTTCCGCGCTGCTGACCATCGTCAACGTGCACGAGATCACCTACCAGGCACGGCGGGTGCTGCTGATCAACCACACCGGACAGGCCCTGCTGATCTGGACGCTCGTGCTGCTGTTCTACCTCGTGCTGGCGATCGTGATCACCTTCGGCATGCGGCTGCTGGAACGGGCCGCGGCCGCACGCGTCGGCCGGACGCCGGTGGAGCGGCGGGGGATGTTGCGCACCAAGGCGTTGCAGGCAGGTGTGCGATGACGTGGGACTGGAACTTCGCCTGGGAAGCGCTTCCCTCCGTGCTCAACGGGCTCGTGGTGACGATCGAGGCGACGCTGCTGGGCTCGTTGCTGGCCTACGTGCTCGGGCTGCCGCTGGCGTTGCTGCGGCGTTCCCGCATCCGCGTGGTCAGCACGATCACGTGGCTGTTCATCGAGTTCGTCCGCAGCACCCCGTTGCTGGTGCAGCTGTTCTTCCTGTTCTTCGTGCTGCCGACGGTCGGCATCACGATGTCCCCGCTGACGACGGGGGTGATCGGGCTCGGGGTGCACTACGCGACCTACACCGCGGAGGTGTACCGCGCGGGGATCGAGGGCGTGCCGCGAGGGCAGTGGGAGGCGGCGCGGGCGCTGAGCCTGCCGCCGTGGCGGACGTGGCGCGCGGTGATCCTGCCGCAGGCCGTGCCGCGCGTGCTGCCCGCGCTGGGCAACAACATGATCTCCATGTTCAAGGAGACCCCGCTGCTGCTCACGATCAGCGTGCTGGACGTCGTCGGCGCGGCCTACGAGGTCGGCTCGGCGTCGTTCCGGTTCGTCGAGCCGCTGACGATCGCGGGTGTCCTGTTCCTGCTGCTGAGCTATCCGGCAGCGCTGCTCGTCCGATGGTTGGAGCGCTGTTTTGGCATCGCACAGTGACCCCGAGATCGTCTTCGACGGCGTGGTCAAGCGCTTCGGCGACCACGTCGTGCTGCGGGACCTGGACTTCTCCGTGGCGCCCGGCGAGTTCGTCACGCTGATCGGGCCGAGCGGGTCGGGCAAGACGACGATCCTGCGCCTGCTCATGACGCTGGAACGCGTCGACGACGGCCGCATCCACGTCGGGGGCGAGTGCCTCACGCACGAGCAGAAGGGCGACCGGTGGGTGCCCGCGGGCGAGAAGCACCTCCGGCGCATGCGCAAACGGATCGGCATGGTGTTCCAGCAGTTCAACCTGTTCCCGAACATGAACGTGCTCCAGAACGTCACCGAGGCGCCGGTGCGCGCGCTCGGACTGTCCAAATCGGACGCCGAGGAGCGCGCGGTGGAGCTGCTGGAGCTCGTCGGGCTCGCGGACAAGATCCGCGAGCACCCGAGCAGGCTGTCCGGCGGGCAGCAGCAGCGGGTCGCCATCGCGCGGGCGCTGGCCATGCGGCCCGAGGTGCTGTTGCTGGACGAGGTGACGTCGGCGCTCGACCCGGAGCTGGTCGCCGGGGTCCTCAAGGTGCTCAAGGACATCGCGACGACCACGGACATCACGTTCCTGTGCGTCACGCACGAGATGCAGTTCGCGCGTGACGTGTCGGACCGCGTGATGATGTTCGACCAGGGTCAGGTCATCGAGGACGCCCCGCCGGAGAAGCTGTTCACCGAACCGGACCACGAGCGCACGCGGGAGTTCCTGCACGCCGTGCTCGACCGGCCCTGAAAGCGGTTCACCGCCCGCCGAACAGCTTCCGCCCCAGCCGGAGACGACGGCCCTTGCCCTCGCAGGCCCCGCAGCTGCGGAAGGCCTTTCCGGACGGTGAGCGGTGCTTGCCCGTGCCGCCGCAGCTGCGGCAGGCGGCGAAGGGCCAGATGAGGCACTGGATGGCGTAGACGGCTGCGACGATCAGGCCGAGCACGATGAGCTGGGTCATCGCGCGCTCCTTCCCCTCGGGGACCGCCGGGCGCGGACTCGGCGGCCGGACTGGCTGCGGCTCCGCGGCGCGGTCTCGAAAAGAAAGCGCTGCCCCTGCAGGCCGGCCACGGTGCCGTCCTTTCGGGATGCCCAGACCCGAGCGGAATTCACCTCGGATGGTCCAAGTGGCCGGTTTTCCCGGCGCCCCTTGACCAGGTGTACCCGAACGGCGCATCATGTGTTCGTCAGTCGAGCAGATGTGCGTCAGTCGAACAAGCGGAGACGATGATGTCGGCCGGAAGAGTCCTCAAAAGCGCTTTCACCACGAAGCTCTACGTCACCGTCCTGGTGGCGATCGTCCTGGGCGCGGTGCTCGGCTTCGTCGCGCCCGGCGTGGGCGCCTCGCTGCAACCCGTGGGCACCGGGTTCATCTCGCTCATCCAGATGCTCATCGCGCCTGTCGTGTTCTGCACGATCGTCACGGGGGTCGCGTCGGCCGGCGAGCTGACCAGCGTCGGACGGGTCGGCGTGAAAGCGCTCGTCTACTTCGAAGTGCTCACCACGATCGCCCTGATCATCGGGCTCGTCGTGATGGACCTGTTCCGGCCCGGCACCGGCATCCACGCCGACCCCGGGTCGCTCAAGCTGTCCGGCACCGCGCAGCAGTACGTGCAGACCGGCGAGTCGCAGCACTGGTACGACTTCATCGTCAACATCATCCCGAAGACCGTGGTCAGCGCGTTCACCGAGGGCAACGTGCTGCAGGTGCTGCTCGTCGCGGTCCTGTTCGCCATCGCGGTCAAGGCGCTGGGGGAGCGCGGCGCGCCGCTCGTGCGCGGGATCGAACGCGTCAGCGACGCGTTGTTCGGCATCGTCAAGATCGTCATGTACCTGGCGCCGCTCGGCGCGTTCGGCGCGATGGCTTACACCACCGGCAAGTTCGGCGCGTCCACCCTGGCCAGTCTCGGCGGGATCGTCGTGTTGTTCTGGGCCACCGGGATCGTGTTCTGCCTCGTCGTGTTCGGCGTCGTGGCGCGGCTGTGCGGGATCCGGATCCTCAAGCTGTACAAGTACTTCAAGGACGAGTTGCTGATCACGCTCGGCACGGCCAACTACGAGGCCGTGATGCCGCAGCTGATGCGCAAGCTCGAACACCTGGGCGCGCCGAAGCGGATCGTCGGGCTCGTCGTGCCGTCCGGTTACGCCTTCAACGGCGACGGCGTCTGCCTGTACCTGGGCTTCGCGTCGCTCTACATCGCACAGGCCTTCGACGTGAACCTGACGCTGTGGCAGCAGATCGGGCTGCTCGCGGTGTTCATGGTGACGTCGAAGGGCAGTGCGGGCGTCGCGGGCGCGGGCTTCGTCATCCTCGCCGCGACGTTGTCCACGACGGGTGCCGTGCCCGTCGCCGGGATCATGCTCGTGCTGGGCATCGACCGGTTCCTGTCCACCATGCGCGGCCTCGTCAGCCTGTGCGGCCAGATGCTCGGCAGCATCGTCGTCAGCCGCTGGGAGGGCGTGTTCGACCTCGACCGGGCGCGGAAGGTGCTGTCCGGTCAACAACCCGCGGGCGCGCCGGAAACCGTGCCCGCGGCCTGAAAAGGAGTGGGAAATTGGCAAGGCTCGACTACGTGGCCGAGGGCGGCGAGGTCGCCGAGCGCATCCGTGCGCGACGCGGCGGCAGGCTGACCCCGCTGGACGGCGTGCTGCTGCACAGCCCGCCGTTCGCGGACGGCTGGAACAGCCTGCTCGGCGCCATCCGCGGGGCTTCCACGCTGCCCGGGGACGTCCGTGAGCTGGCGATCCTGCGCGTCGCCGAGCTCAACGGCGCCGAGTACGAGTGGTCCGCGCACGAGCCCGTCGCGAAGGACGAGGGGCTGGGCGTCGAGCAGATCGGCGCGCTGCGCACCGGCGGGGACGTGTCGGTGCTCGACGCGCGGCAGCGGGCCGCGCTCGCCTACACCGACGCGATGACCCGCGACGTCACCGTGCCCGAGGAGCTGTTCCGGGCGCTGGGCGAGCACTTCGACGAGCAGCAGGTCGTGGAGCTGACGGTCACGGTCGCCGCCTACAACATGGTGTCCCGGTTCCTCGTCGCGCTGGAGGTCGGGCGGTGACGGGCAGGCTCGACGGCAAGGTCGCGATCATCACCGGCGCGGGGAGCGTCGGCCCCGGCTGGGGCAACGGGCGTGCGGCGGCGGTGTTGTTCGCGCGCGAGGGGGCGAAGGTCTTCGCCGTGGACCTCAACCCGGACGCGCTGGCCGAGACGGTGGGCATGGTCGAAGGCACCATCAGCACGCACCTCTGCGACGTCACCGACAGCGCGGCGGTGGCGGGGATGGTCGAAGCCTGCCGCGCGGAGTTCGGCCGGGTGGACATCCTGGTCAACAACGTCGGCGGCTCGCGGCCCGGCGGTCCGGTCGAGCTGAGCGAGCAGGACTGGCAGTCACAGCTGGACTACAACCTGACCAGCGTGTTCCTGACGTGCAAGCACGTGATCCCGGTGATGAAGGCCCAGGGCGGCGGGGCGATCGTGAACACTGCGTCCACGTCCGGCACGCGCTTCACCGGCTCACCGCAGGTCGGCTACGCGTCCGCGAAGGCGGGCATCATCCAGTTGTCCAAGGTGACCGCCGTGCAGCACGCCGCCGACGGCATCCGCGTCAACACCGTCGTGCCGGGGCAGCTGCACACGCCGATGGTCGAGGCGCGGCTCGCCGGGCAGCGCGCGGGCGGGGACGTGGACACGCTGCTGGCGCAGCGGCAGTCCCGCATCCCGCTCGGGTTCATGGGCGACGGCCGGGACACCGCCTACGCCGCGCTGTACCTGGCCTCGGACGAAGCCCGGTTCGTCACGGGCACGGAGATCGTCGTCGACGGTGGCATGACCGCGAGGTGCGACTGATGACCGAACCCACCTGCCCCGGCCCGGACCCGGACCCGAAGCGGCCGGCGCTGACCCTGCCGCCGGGTGCCTGCGACGCGCACTGCCACATCTTCGGGCCGACCGCGAAGTTCCCGTACGCGCCGGACCGGACGTTCACCCCGCCGGAGGCGCCGTTGGAGGATCTCCAGCGGCTGCACGGGTTCCTCGGCTTCGAGCGGGCGGTGATCGTGCAGTCCGCCTGCCACGGCACCGACCACTCCGCGCTGCTCGACGCGCTGTCGAGGGGCTCCTACCGCGGGGTGGCGCTGGTGCGGCCGGACACGCCGGACGCTGAGATCGCGAGGTTGCACGAGGCGGGCGTGCGCGGGGCGCGGCTGCACTTCACCCCGCACCTCGGGCCGGCGCCGTCGGCCGAGACGATCCAGGGGATCGTGGACAAGATCCGGCCCTACGGCTGGCACATCGCCCTGCACGTGGCGGGGGACGGCATTGCCGACCACGAGGACATGGTGCGTGCGCTGCCGCTGCCCGTGGTCGTCGACCACATGGCGCGCGTGGACCTGCGGCAGGGGCTGGACAGCAGGGCCGTCACGGCGTTGCGGCGGCTGCTGGACACCGGCTCGGTGTGGGTCAAGCTGAGCGGCGCCGACCGGATCGCCGTGCACCCGCCGGAACTGGGCGACGCGGCGGTGCTGGCGAGGCTGCTGGCGGAGCACGCGCCGGAGCGGGTCGTGTGGGGCACGGACTTCCCGCACCCGAACACGCACGGCTTCATGCCCAACGACGGCGATCTGGTGAACCTGCTCGCCGAAATCGCCCCCGACGAGGCGTCGTTGCGCCGCTTGCTGGTGGATAATCCTTCGCGGTGTTTCGACTTTCAGTGAAGGCCCGCGATGTCCCGCGAGATCGCCTCGGCGGTTTCCAGCAGGCGCGGCACGAAGACGTCACGCAGCTCGTCGAGCGTGACGCGGGCGGCGTTCGCGGAGACGTTGAGCGCCGCCAGCACCTGCCCGCCCGAGCCCCGCACCGGGGCGGCCGCCGAGCGCACGCCCTCCTCGCGCTCGCCGTCCACGACGGCGTAGCCCTGCTCGCGCACGCGCCTCAGCTCCGCGCGCAGCTTCCCGGCGTCGGTCGTGGTGTGCGGGGTGAGCCGGCGCAGTTCCGCGGTGTCCAGATAGGACCGCAGCTCGTCGTCCGGCAGGGCGGCGAGCAGCACGCGGCCCATCGACGTCGGGTACGCGGGCAGGCGCGAACCCACGTTCAGCGTGATGCTCATCGAGCGGGGCGCCGGGACCCTGGCCACGTAGACGATCTCGCCACCGTCCAAAGTGGCCATCGAGCTGGCTTCCCGCAGCTCGTCGGACAACGCGCGCATGTGCGGCTGGGCGTGCTCCCAGAACGGCAGCGCCGCGAGGTAGCCGTACCCCAGCCGCAGCACCCCGGCGGTGAGCCGGAACTCGCGGCCGTCCGTCTCGGCGAAGCCCAGCCGCTGCAGGGTGAGCAGGATCCGGCGGGCCGTCGCGCGGGTCAGTCCCGTCGCGGCCGCCGCGCTGCTCACCGTCATCGCGGGGCGCTCGGCCGAGAAACTCTGCAACAGCCGGAAGGCCTTCTCGACCGAGTCGATGACGTCGGGGTCTTCTCTCGACACCGGAAAGACGGTACCCGATGACCGAAGGACTGCTGTTCGTTCTCGCCGAGCCCGGCCGGGTGCCGGAGGCGGAGTTCCACGACTGGTACGACACCGAGCACGCGCCCGCGCGCGTGGGGGTGCCCGGCATCCGCAGCGGCTACCGGTACCGCGCGCTCGACGGGCGGCGCCCCGGCTGGCTGGCGTGGTACGAGCTGGACACCGAGGTGCTGCGCGGCGAGGCGTACCAGGCGATCCGGCGGCGCAGCCCCCGCGAGCAGTCCGTCGTCGAGCGGCTGGAGACCCTGGACCGGCGGGTGTACGAGCTGATCGACGACCAGGGCACCCCCGTGGTGGAATCGCCGGTGGTCGTGTCGGTCGCCCTGTCCAGCGGCGACGAGCGCGGGCTGGACGCGTGGTACCGCGAGGAGCACGTGCCGCTGCTGCTGGCGATCCCCGGCTGGCGCCGCGTGCGGCGGTACCGGCGGGTCGAGGGCTCGGGCCCGGACCTGCTGGCGTTCCACGAGATCGACGACGTCGGCCTGTTCGACCGAACGGCCTACCGCGCCGCGACGAGCACGCCGTGGCGCAGCGAGGTGATGGCCCGCGTGACCGCCCGCGAACGCCGGGTTTTCGGCTACCACAACACCGCACGCCCTTGCCCGCCCGGCGAAGGGTGAGGTAGACCGGAGAGGTGACGCTCGCGCAGCTGCCGTCGGTTTTCGCCGGGCGGGCGCGGGAACTCGCCGAACTCGACGCCCATCGCGAGGGGCTGGTGATCCTGACCGGCCCGGCGGGCGCTGGCAAGACGACGCTGGCGCTCCACTGGCTCCACCGCGTACGCGCCGACTATCCCGACGGGCAGCTGTACGCGGACCTCGCGGCTTTCGACCCGGCAGGTCCGACAACGCCGGAAACGGTGCTGCACCGGTTTCTCACGGCGTTGGGCGTTCCGGCGGACGAAGTGCCAGAAACGCGCGAAGAGCGCGAAGCGGTGTACCGGTCGTTGACGGCTGGGCGCGCTGTCGCCGTGTTGCTCGACAACGCTGTCTCGGCCGCGCAGGTGCGTCCTTTGCTGCCTGCCGGTGGCATCGCCGTGGTGACCAGCCGGTGGCGGCTGGCCGGTCTGGCGAACTACGTCGAAGTCGGTCCGCTCGACGGTGACGAGGCCGTCGAGCTGCTGGCGGAACTGGTGGGACAGGAGCGGGTCGAGGCTGAACCCGAGGCGGCTCGGACGCTTGTGATGCTGTGCGGAGGGTTGCCGCTCGCCCTGGCGGTCGTCGCCGCGCGGCTGCGCGCCCGGCCGCGACGGAGTCTGCGGCGCGAGGCGGATTCGCTCGGACGGCGTGTCGTGTCGTCGGAGGAACCGTCACTGAGCGGGGTGCTCGACGCGTCTGTCGTGCGCCTTTCCCCGGCAGCGGCGAGGCTGTACCGCCTCGGCGGGCTGCACCCGGGCGGCGGTTTCGACGCCGGGATGCTGATCGACGTGAGCGGCGCCGAGCCCGAGGAGGTCGACGACGCGCTGGAGGAGTTGCTCGACGCGAACCTGATCGAGGAGGACGAGCACGGCCGCTTCTGCTTCCACGACCTCATTCGCGCGCACGCCGCCGCCAGCGCGGAGCAGGAGCCCGATGCGCTCAGGCGCGCGATCGTCGAGTGGTACCTGAAGGCGCTGGTGCGGGCCGACGCCAGCGTGCACCCGCACCGCTGGCGGCTGAGCCCGCTCTACGCCGAGGTCGGGCCGATGTCTGCCGACGAGGCCTGGCGCTGGCTGGACCGGGAGCAGGCGGCGGTGCGAGGCGCGCTGCTGGAGGCGGAGCGTCAGGGCTGGTCGGAGCTGGTCTGGCAGTTCTGCGAGGCGCTGTGGGGGTTCTTCCTCCACCACCGCGACTACGCGGAGTGGATCGAGCTGCAGCAGCTGGGCATCGCCGCCGCGCAGCGGTGCGGCCACCGGCTCGCGGAGGCGCGGCTGCGGTCGCAGCTCGGGTTCGCCTACGCCAAGGTCGGCCGGTACCGCGAGGCCGTCGCGGAGAACGAGCTCGCGTTGCGGCTCGGCCGGGCCGAGAAGCACGACCTGACGATGGCGACCGCGTTGTCGCAACTCGGCCGCGCGGCGAGGGGTTCCGGCGACCTGCTCGCCGCACTGGACCACTTCCGCGACGCGGCGGGGGTCCAGGCGCGCATGGGGGTGCCGCGCGGGGTCGCGTTGTGCCGCCGGCGCGCGGGGGAGGTGCTCGCCGACCTGGGCAGGCTGGAAGAGGCCGCGGCCGAGCTGACCGCGGCCGCCAGGGCGATGGCGGAGCTGGACGACCCGGTCCAGTACGCGCGGACCCTCACAGCACTGGCGTCTCTGCACGCCCGCCGCGGCCGCGCGGAGGAGGGGCTCGCCCTGATGCGCGAAGCACTGGCGATGACACGCGAGGCCGGTTCACCCGCGTCCCTCGCGGAGGTCCTGCTCGCCTTCGGTGAGCTGGAGACCGCGTCCGGTCGCGTCGAGTCGGCGCGGGAGCACCTCGCGGAGGCCAGAGCGCTCGGCGAGGCGCGGAGCCGAGTTCCCATCGAGGAGTCCGGGACGTAAGTTCGGGAGCATGGGCGAGTACGAGCACATCCTGGTCAAGCGCGAGAACGACACGGTCACGATCACGATGAACCGGGCCGCGCGGCGGAACTCGTTGTCGGAGGAGCACCTCCGTGAGCTGCACGCGGCGTTCCAGGCGGCGGGGCAGAGCGACGCCACCGGGATCGTGCTCGCGGGGGCGGGGCCGGTGTTCTCCGCCGGACACGACTTCGGTGACGTGGCCGCGCGCGACCTCGAAGGCGTGCGCTCGCTGCTGCGGCTGTGCACGGACCTGATGCACACCATCCAGTCGGTGCCCCAGGTCGTCATCGCGCGCGTGCACGGCCTCGCGACCGCTGCGGGCTGCCAGCTCGTCGCGTCGTGCGATCTCGCTGTCGCCGCCGAATCGGCCGGTTTCGCGCTGCCCGGCGGCAAGGGCGGCTGGTTCTGCCACACCCCGGCGGTGCCGGTGGCGCGCGCGGTCGGCCGGAAGCGGTTGATGGAGCTGGCCCTCACCGGCGACCCGATCGACGCAGCGACCGCGCTCGACTGGGGGCTGGTGAACCGCGTGGTCCCGGACGAGCAGCTCGACGAGGCCGTCGCGGAGCTCCTCGGCCGGGCGACGCGCGGCAGCCGGGCGAGCAAGGCGCTGGGCAAGACCACCCTGTACGCCCAGCTCGACCGCCCGGAAGCCGACGCGTACGCCATCGCGGTCGAGGTGATGGCGGCCGCTTCGCAGACCCCCGACGCTCGCGAGGGCATGGCCGCCTTCCTCGAGAAGCGCAAGCCGAACTGGGGTTAGGGGCTGTCGGCCAAGGTGAAGTGGCCGAGCTCCGCGTACACCTCCGGCTTGCGGCGGCGCAGCACGAGTGCGATCACCACACCGATCGCGAACATGCCTGCCGCGATTTCGGGCAGGAACCGGATGAACCACGCGTCGCCGGCGCCGGAGAGCGCGCTGCGGTTCGCCACCAGCAGGAAACACGCCCCGGCCATCGCCGCGCCGCCGAGCACCGGTGCCACCAGCGTGGACCACCAGTGGAAGCCGTCGCGGGCCTTCGTCAGGAAGTACCGGATGATCGCGACCGACGCGAGCGCCTGCACCCCGAGGATGCCGAACACCCCGAGCAGTGGCGCCCACGTGCCGAGCTTGAGCAGCGCGCCTTCGGTGCTGGGGTCGTAGAGCACGAAACCCAGCCCGCACAACGCCACGAGGATCGTGACCGTCATGGCCGCCGTCGCGGGGCTGTGCCGCTTCGACGTCTTCGCCAGCTTCGCGGGCAACACGCCTTCACGGCCGAGCGAGAACAGGTACCGCGCGCCGGTGTTGTAGAACGCCATGGCGCACGCGAAGGAGCTCGTGATCGCGAGTACCTGCATGACCGTCGTGAGCGGTGTGCCGACGTAGCGGTCCGCCAGCGGGAAGAACGCCGACGCGAAGGCGCCCTCGAACTGGTCCTTCACCGCCTGCACCGACTCCGGCAGGCCCCAGCCCGAGACGAACAGGTACGACACGAACATGTAGAAGAGGCCGAGCCCGATCACCGAGGCGTAGGTCGCGGAGCGGGCTATGCGGTGCGGGTCGCGGGACTCCTCGGCGTAGTTGGGTGCCATCTCGAAGCCCACCCAGGACCAGAACGCGGCGAACAACGCCACGCCCGCCGCGGCCCCGCCGAACACCGAAATCGCACTGCCGTTGCCGAAGATCTCGGCCGGGTTGAACGGTTTCGCCGAAAACCCGTGCGCCCCACCGTGCACGAGCACGCCGATCCCGAGCACGAGCAGCGCCAGCACCTCGGAGATCAGCAGCACGCCGAGCACCTTGGACGTGAGCTCGATGTGGAACCACGCGAGCAGCGTCATCACCGCCAGCCCGGCGATCATGTAACCCCACGCGGGAATGCGCACGCCGGTCCACGATTCGACCCCGGTGGCGGCGAAGTACCCCATCACGCCGATCACCGAGGCGGCGAACACGATGTAGCACAAGGCGATCAGCACCCCGGAGCCCACGCCGACGACGCGGCCGAGCCCGCGGGTGACGAACGTGTAGAACCCGCCGGCGGACGTCACGCGGCGGCTCATCGCGATGTAGCCGACGGAGAACACCGTCAGCGCGACGGTCGCGAGCAGGAACGCGGCGGGGGCCGCGTAGCCGCCGCCCTGCACGGCGACGGGCACGTTGAACAGCATCGCCGTCAGCGGCGCGGCGCCGGTGACGATGCAGAACAGGACGGAGGGCAGCCCCAGCGCGCCCGCCGCGAGGCGGCCGTGGTGCGGGGCGGGTTCGGCGACGGCGACGGGACGGGCGGTCAGTTCGGTCATCCGGTGCCTCCGGAACGGGGGAGGGGGCGAATTCCCGAACGCTAGGACCGCGGTGTTGCCTGGGCGTTGCGCTGCGGAGAAATCACCGTTCCCGCTCGCGGAGCAGCAACAGGGCGTACGCCGCGATGGACTGCGCGTCGGTGATCTCGCCGCGCTTCACGAGCTGTTCGAACTCGGCGCGAGTGAACCAGGCCGTGCGCATGTCCTGTTCCTCGTGCTCGCGTTCGTGCGGGCCTTCGGTGAGGTCGGTGGCGAGGTAGACGCGGCCGCGCTGGCTCGACATGCCGGGTGCGACGTCGAGCAGGCCGAGGTCCTCCAGCTTGCCCGCGATCAGCCCGGTCTCCTCACGCAGTTCGCGTGCGGCGAGTTCGAGGGGGTCGACCTCGGCGAGGTCGGGTGCCGTGCCCTGCGGGAACTCCCAGCGGCGCAGCCCGACGGGGTAGCGGAACTGCTCGACGAGGTGCAGCCGGTCGCCGTCGAGGGGGATGACCAGCGCGTACCGCGGCTTGTCGACGACGCCGTAGATGCCGTCGGAGCCGTCGGGGCGGCGGATGGCGTCTTCGCGCACGGTCATCCAGTTGTTGCGGTACACCTCGCGGGAGCTCAGCTGTCGAATGGGATCCACCCGAACAGTGTGCCCAAGGCGTCTTCTACCCTCCTCGGGTGCGCCTCGTCATCGCTCGTTGCCAGGTCGACTACGCCGGCCGCCTGACCGCCCACCTGCCGATGGCCACCCGGCTGCTGCTCATCAAGGCCGACGGCTCGGTTTCCATCCACTCGGACGACCGGGCCTACAAGCCGCTGAACTGGATGAGCCCGCCGTGCTGGCTCATCGAGGACGGCGACATCTGGACGGTGCAGAACAAGGCGGGCGAGAAGCTCGTGATCACGATCGAGGAGCGCCTGCACGAGCTGAAGCAGGACCTCGGCGCCGAGCCCGGTCTGGTGAAGGACGGCGTGGAGGCGCACCTGCAGGAGCTGCTGGCCGAGCACATCACCACGCTGGGGGAGGGCTACTCGCTCATCCGCCGCGAGTACCCCACGGCGATCGGCCCGGTCGACATCCTCTGCCGTGACGCCTCGGGCAGCACGGTCGCGGTGGAGATCAAGCGCCGCGGTGAGATCGACGGGGTGGAGCAGCTGACGCGGTACCTGGAACTGCTCAACCGGGACCCGCTGCTGGCGCCCGTGCAGGGCGTGTTCGCGGCGCAGCTGATCAAGCCGCAGGCGCGCACCCTCGCGGAGGACCGGGGCATCCGCTGCCTGACCCTGGACTACGACAAGCTCCGCGGCACGGAAAGCGACGAGTTCCGGCTTTTCTGACGGCAGAATTGCCGCCTTCGGGCCCGCGCGATCGATCGCGTCCGAATTGTTTCCGGTCGCTTCGGCGCTGACCTCCTCAAGATCGGTTAGGGTCATGATCGTTTGTGCGACTTGGGGAGTTGGGCATGAGCAGACCGGACGACTACGAGGCGGCGGCCACGAAGGCCGGACTGGGGAAAAGGCTCGCGGTGCACCGGCGGTACCGGCCGGTGCCGCTGGCGATGCAGGCGTGGCTCGGCGGTGCGGCGCTGGCCATCGGCATGGCCGTCGGGGTGGGCGTCGGCACGTGGTGGCCGCTGGCGGTGGCCGTCGTCGTGGCGATCGCGGCCGGGATCGCGTACGGGCGGTTGGTGCCGGTCCAGGGCCTGCAGGCCGTGCTGGTGTACGAGGAGGGTCTGCTCCTCGCTGGCGAGGCCGGGCCGGGGCGCATCGTCCACTGGGACGACGTCCGCGCCACCGAGTACGTCCCGGAGAGCTACCGGGACGAGCGGCTGGGGGCCGGGCAGACCAGGACCACCCGCACCTACGAGCGGGGCACGATCTGGGTCCCGGGCGCCCCGATCGACCTGCAGCACGTGCGGCGGATGGCGCGGCTGTTCGAGGAGATCGACGACCGGATCATCCCCGCCATCCAGGTCGATCTCGAAGAGGCGCTGCACACGGAGGGGAGCGTCCAGTTCGACAAGGGCGGTCTCGTCGTGACGCCCGCCGGGCTGGTGCACAACCCGCGGTACGGCGAGGGTGGGGAGTTCCCGTGGTCGCAGGTGCGGTCGGTGAAGGCACCGAGCCACGGCGAACTGGAGATCAAGGTGACGAACGGTCCGCCGATCAGGCTCCGGCTGATGAACGCGAGGGCGGTCGTGGAATTCATCGAGGAACTGCGCTCGGCGGCCGGCAGCGGCCAGTCCTGAGAACGGTGCGGGATCGTCACTAAGTACCACTTGCCGCCCCGCTGCCCGTTATCGGTCATCGCCTTTCGTTCCTCCACGAGAACGCCCGGGGATTGCCGGTCTGGCCACAGCGCTGCCGAGGTGGCATTCAGGCATGAGCTGAACCGGGACGCTGAACCGGGATCGTCCTGGCCGCGATGACTAGGTGTTTCGATCGCGAGTTGTTGCGGCGTTTCAAGCCCCTTCTCCCTCAACCAGCGATTACGCCAAACGGCCTACCCCCTACTGTCATTCGACCAAAACCGATAACAGGACAATTCGGATCTGCGTAAAAACCTCGTAACACCGCGCGCCCGGGGATCGATCAGCAGGCATGACGATCTCCTGGGGGTTGTCGTCGTCGGTGGCTCGCCCGACGCGGCGGGCCGGGCATTCCCTTGCGCTGGACGGACTTCGGGGGCTCGCGGTGCTGGCCGTGGTGGCGTTCCACACCGGGGTGCTGCCGTTCGGCTGGCTCGGGGTGCCGGTGTTCTTCGTGCTGAGCGGGCATTTCATCACGCGCATCCTGCTGGAGCGCCGCACCGGGAACAGAAGCACCGACCTCGGGAATTTCCTGCGCAATCGCGCCCTGCGGTTGGCCCCTTTGTACCTGCTGGCGTGTGTGGCGCTGACGGTGCTCGCGGTGGTGAAGCACGGGCCGAAGAACCTGGCGGGGGATCTGCCGTTCCTGTGGACCTGGACCTACGACTTCCGCCCGGTCACGGCCGGGTATGTCGACAACAACCTCTACGACCACTTGTGGTCGCTGGGGGTGGAGGTGCAGCTGTACCTGGTGTGGGCGGCGCTGGCGTTGCTGCTGCCGCGGCGCTGGTTCACCCGCGTGCTCGTCGCGCTCGCCATGGGCGGGCCGGTGGTGCGGGTGCTGGTGTGGCTGGCGATGGTCGGGTTCGGCCCGGATCAGCGGGTGATCGCGACGTACGAGCTGCCCACGACGTACCTGGACGCGTTCGCGATCGGGGCGTTGACCGCGCTGCCCGAGGTGCGGGCGCGCCTGCCGCGCCCGGCCCGGGTCCTGTGGGTGGTCGCCGGGCTGACGGCCGTCATCTGCGTGGTGGAGCTGGTCGGGGTGTTGCGCCGGGAGGGTCCGATCACGGGCAACCTGCATTTCCCGATCGCGTTCCCGCGGCAGCTGGCCTGGATCTGGGGGTATTCGCTGATCGCCGCGCTCACCGGCGCGATCGTGCTCGTCGCGCTGGGCGGGTCGCGGCCGTTGTCGTGGCGGCCGCTGGCGTGGGTCGGGCTGATCTCCTACGGCGTCTACGTCGGACACCGCCCCGTGCTGGAACTGGGCAAGCGCCTGCTGCCCGAGGAACCCAGCATGGTGCTGCTGGCCGGGCTGGCCGTGGCCGTCGTCCTCGTCAGCCTGGGACTCGCCGCGGTCAGCTACCGCTGGTTCGAGCGCCCCTTCATGAGCCGCAAGCGCAACGCCCTCAGCACCACTGCGTAGGGATTTCCGGCCCCGGGTCGAAACGCGGCCGGGTGGGCAGCCACGGCTGCTCCGTCTCCTGCGTCTCCACGAGGTCCTCCCGACGCGGCCGGGGCGGTAGCTCTCCGAAGCGCGCGTAACGGAGAAACGCCAGCTCTTCCTCGGTGAACTTCTCGGCGCCGTCCACGGGACACCTCCTTGCCGGAAGGCCTCTGATCGTACTCGCGCGGCGCTCTCGAGTTGCCGATCCTCACTCGACGCGGTTGGCTGCTCACAGCGTCGGTCTCAACATGGTCAACGCGCACCGGCGAAGTTCACATGTCGGAAGCCCAGGTAGTAATGTGCGCTCGTCAGCTTGATCCTGGTGTTTCTTGTTGAATGGTGTTGACTCGTGGAGGTGCACCGGTGCATGTCCTAGCCGCAGCGAACCTGCGACTTGATGCGAGCGCGATCGACTACGTGTTGCTCGCGTTCTACTTCGTGCTGGTGCTCGGCATCGGCTACCTGGCCCGGAGGCAGGTTTCGACCAGCCTCGACTTCTTCCTCTCCGGGCGTTCCCTGCCGGCCTGGGTCACCGGTCTCGCCTTCATCTCCGCGAACCTCGGCGCCATCGAGGTCATGGGCATGTCGGCGAACGGCGCCCAGTACGGTCTGCCGACCGCGCACTACTTCTGGATCGGCGCCATCCCGGCGATGCTGTTCCTCGGCGTCGTGATGATGCCCTTCTACTACGGCTCCAAGGTCCGCAGCGTCCCGGAGTTCATGCTCCGCCGCTTCGGTCCGACGGCCCACCTGGTCAACGGCGTGAGCTTCGCGCTGGCCCAGATCCTCATCGCGGGTGCGAACCTGTACCTGCTGGCGAGCGTCGTGAACCTGCTGCTCGGCTGGAGCATCTGGGTCTCGATCATCGTCGCCGCGCTGATCGTGCTGGTCTACACCGCGCTGGGTGGTCTCTCGGCCGCCATCTACAACGAGGTGCTGCAGTTCTTCGTCATCCTCGCCGCCCTGATCCCGCTCACGATCGTCGGCCTGTACAAGGTCGGCGGCTGGAGCGGCCTGATGGACAAGGTCGGCGCGGGCCCCGGCGGCACGCCGCAGCTGCACTCCTGGCCCGGTAACCAGCTGACCGGTTTCGGCAGCAACTTCCTGTCGGTGCTCGGCCTGGTGTTCGGTCTCGGCTTCGTGCTCTCGTTCGGTTACTGGACCACGAACTTCGTCGAGGTCCAGCGCGCGATGGCGTCGAAGAGCATGTCGGCCGCGCGCCGCACACCGATCATCGGCGCGTTCCCGAAGATGTTCATCCCGTTCATCGTGATCATCCCCGGCATGATCGCCGCGGTCACCGTCACCGAGCTCATGGGCGACAACAAGCAGGCCCTGCTCGACGGCAAGGCCGCGCCCAGCGGCGCGAAGTTCAACGACGCGCTGCTCCTGCTCATGCGGGACGTGCTGCCGAACGGCATCCTCGGTGTCGCGATCGCCGGTCTGCTGGCCTCGTTCATGGCCGGGATGGCGGCGAACCTCAGCTCGTTCAACACGGTGTTCACCTACGACATCTTCCAGACCTACATCAAGAAGAACCGGCCCGACGCGTACTACCTCACGACGGGCCGCGTCGTCACCGTGATCGCCACGCTCCTGGCGATCGGCACCGCCGCCATCGCTTCGACCTACTCGAACCTGATGGACTACCTGCAGACGCTGTTCTCCTTCTTCAACGCGCCGCTGTTCGCCACGTTCATCCTCGGGATGTTCTGGAAGCGCATGACGAAGGCCGCGGGCTGGTCCGGTCTGGTGTTCGGCACGCTCGCCGCGATCGTGATCTTCGTGCTGAGCGAGATGGGTGTGCTCGACCTGCCCGGCCAGGGCACGAGCTTCGTCGCGGCGATCGCGGCCTTCGTGGTCGACATCGTCGTCAGCGTCGGGGTCACCATGGTCACCAAGCCCAAGCCCGAGGAGGAGCTGGTCGGCCTGGTGTACTCGCTGACGCCGCGCGACACGCTCAAGCACGAGACCACGGGCGAGGACGCGGGCTGGTACCGCAAGCCGGTGCTGCTGGCCGGTATCGCCGCCGTCATCACCATCGTGCTGAACATCGCGTTCTAGGAGGACGACAGCCATGGCAACCCCCACTCCGAACCGGACGCGCCGGGCGGGCGCGTTCGACATCCGGCTGGTCATCGCCCTGCTGACCGGCGTGTACGGCATCGTGCTGACGATCATGGGCATCGGGTTCACCGACGACGCGGACATCGCGAAGTCCGGTGGCATCAACATCAACCTGTGGGGCGGCATCGGCATGCTGGTCTTCACGGCGCTGTTCGTGCTGTGGGCGCTGGTGCGGCCGCTGCGCGTGCCCGAGGAGCCGCCCGCGGGCGAATGACGCGGTTCGGTGCGACCCGGCGGGGCCGGGCGGTTACGGTGCAGGCGTGCGTCTGCCTGCCCGTTCCGCCCGGCCCCGTCTTTTCGTCCCCGTCCTGCTGGGGGCGCTGCTGACCACCGCGTGCGGAGGTCCGGACCTGAGCAAGCAGAACTTCCCGCGCACCACCGTCACCGCCTCGGCCGCGCCCGACAGCCCGGTCGCCGACCCCGCCGTATCGCTCGCGGCGCTGCGCACCGTCGACCCATGTGCGCTGCTCGACAGCTCCACCCTCGCCGACGTCGGCACTCCGCGCGGCGACGCGCCGGACTCCTCCTCGCTCGGGGAGTGCGCCGTCGAGCTGACCGACGTCGGGGGCAAGAACGTCAGGCTGAACCTGAAGCTGGACGACATCACCATCAACCCCGGGGCGGCGACCGGGACCGTCGAGGGGCTGCCGCTGCTGGTCCGCGGTCCGGACGGCAAGTCGTGTTCCGTCACGGCCGTGACCTCGCGCAGCCCCGGCTACGGCGTCAACCTCGACGTCTCCTACCAGGGTGGCGACCCGTGCGGCGCGGGGCAGCTCGCCCTGCGGAACGTGGTGCGGCGCCTGCACAGCTCCCCGGCGAAGCTGTCGAAACCCGCCGGTTCGCTGATCGACGTCGACTTCTGCACGATCCTCGACGAAACGACCATCACGAACGTCCTCGGCCGCGGGTCCGATCCCACGCCCTACGGCATGCACGGCTGTTCCTGGAACGGCGGCGCGGCGACCGGCTACCTCGACTACGACGAGAAGCGCGTGCCGACCGTGGGCGAGGGCGAGACCCAGGTGGACCTCGGCGGCGGGCTCACCGGCGTCCAGGAACTCCGCAGCGGTTCGGGCAAGACCTGCTCGATCGACTGGCTGCACCGCCCCACCGCCGACGGCGAGGGCGAGGTCGTGTCCTTCGAGTACAACAACTTCCACGACGACGCCGCGAACGACGACGCCTGCGGCAAGGCGCTCACCGTCGTGAAGGCCCTGCTGGCGAAACTCCCGCGCGCGTAGCGCCGGAGCCCTCCGGGAGGTAGACAGGGGGCGGGAGATCGAGAGCCAACGGAGGCGGGCATGAAAAAGATCATCAACGATCCGGCGGACGTGGTCACCGAATCCCTGCGCGGGTTCGCCGCGGCGCACGCGGACCTCGTGCGCGTGCAGTACGAACCGGACGTGGTGGTCCGAGCCGACGCCCCCGTGGCGGGCAAGGTCGCGATCATCTCGGGCGGTGGCTCCGGGCACGAGCCGCTGCACGCCGGGTTCGTCGGGCCGGGGATGCTCGACGCCGCCGTGCCGGGTGCGGTGTTCACCTCGCCGACGCCGGACGCCGTGCAGGCCGCCGTCACCGCGACCACCGGCGAGGCCGGCGCCCTGCTGATCGTCAAGAACTACACCGGCGACGTGCTCAACTTCGAGACCGCCGGCGAGCTGGCCGCCGCCGAGGGGCTGGACGTGCGCAGCGTCGTGATCGACGACGACGTGGCCGTGGCGGATTCGACGTTCACCGCGGGGCGGCGCGGCGTCGGTGGCACGGTGCTGCTGGAGAAGATCACGGGTGCCGCGGCCGAGAGAGGGGACTCGCTGGACGCCGTGGAAGCGTTGGCGCGCAAGGTGATCGGGCAGGTGCGCTCGATCGGCGTCGCGCTCACCGCGCCCACCGTCCCGCACGCGGGAGAGCCGAGCTTCGAGCTGGCCGACGACGAGATCGAGTTCGGCATCGGCATCCACGGCGAGCCCGGCCGCGAGCGGATCAAGCTCGAACCGGCCGACGCGCTGGTGGCCAGGATGGTCGACGCCGTCGTGGAGGACCTGCCGTTCACCAGTGGGGACCGGGTGCTGCTGTTCACCAACTCGATGGGCGGGACGCCGCAGCTGGAGCTGTACCTCGCGCACGGCATCGCGGAACGGCTGCTGGCCGAGCGCGGGATCACCGTGGCGCGGCGGCTCGTCGGCCCGTACATCACGAGCCTGGAGATGCAGGGCATCAGCCTGACACTGCTCAAACTGGACGATGAACTGGCGGAGCTGTGGGATGCTCCCGTCGAAACCGCCGCACTGCGTTGGAGGGCCTGACATGAGTTGCACCGCGAACGGGGTCGCGGATGCGCTGCGCGCCGCCGCGAGCGCCATCGCCGAGCACCGGGTGGAACTGATCGAACTCGACAGGGCCATCGGCGACGCCGACCACGGCGAGAACCTCAACCGCGGTTTCGCGGCCATCGTGTCCGCACTGGACTCGGCAGTGCCGGACACGCCGGGCGCGGTGCTCAAACTCGCCGCGACCACGCTGATCTCGAAGGTGGGCGGTGCCGCCGGGCCGTTGTACGGAACCGCTTTCCTGCGGGCCGCCACCAAGGTCGGCGCGGTGTCCGAACTGGACGCCGCAGCGGTCGCGGAAGCGCTGCGTGCCGCTGTGGAAGGGGTGCAGGCGCGAGGAAAAGCCGTGGAGGGCGACAAGACGATGGTGGACGCGCTGCTGCCCGCCACCGCTGCCGCCGAGGAGGCCGCCCGCGTGGAAGGAGCCGACGTCGCGGCCGTGCTGACCGCGGCCGCCGATGCCGCGGCCAAGGGTGCGGAGTCCACTGTGGACC
Organism: Amycolatopsis dongchuanensis; assembly: GCF_039542405.1. Lineage (NCBI taxonomy): Bacteria > Bacillati > Actinomycetota > Actinomycetes > Pseudonocardiales > Pseudonocardiaceae > Amycolatopsis > Amycolatopsis dongchuanensis. The sequence continues at coordinate 10,718 of NZ_BAABIB010000035.1, read as the reverse complement.
TGGTGGCGCGCAAGGGGCGCGCGTCGTACCTGGGGGAGCGCAGCGCGGGTCACCTGGACCCGGGCGCGCGCTCCTCGGCGTTGCTGCTCCGCGCGCTCGCGGAGGCGGCCCGGTGAGCCGCGTCGGACTGGTGCTGGTGTCCCACAGCGCGAAGCTCGCGGAAGGGCTGGCCGAGGTCGCCGGGCAGATGGCGCCCGACGTGGCGATCGAGCCCGCCGGCGGCCTCGAGGGCGGTGGCATCGGCACGGACTACGACAAGGTGGTCGCGGCGATGCAGCGCGCCGACGGCGGGGCAGGGGTCGTGCTGCTCTACGACCTGGGCAGCGCGCAGATGACCGCCGAGCTGGCGGTCGAGTCGCTGGCCGACCCGGAGGCCGCCGTAGTCGTCGACGCACCCTTCGTCGAGGGCACCGTCGCCGCCGCGGTCGCGGCGCAGGGCGGGGCGAGCCGGGCGGACGTGCTGTCCGCCGCGGCGGCCGCCGGCGCACCGGACGCCCCGCAGGCGACGGCTGGTACCGGCGCCGACCGCGTGGAACTGGTGCTGCACAACGAGGTCGGCCTGCACGCGCGGCCCGCGGCCGTGCTGGCGCGCAGCCTGGCGGGCATCGAGGCGGACGTCAGCGTCGTGCTCGGCGAGCAGGAAGCCGACGCGCACAGCGTGCTGGCGCTGATGTCGCTCGGCGCGCGCAAGGGCGACCGGATCGAGGTGCGGGCGCGGGGCGCACAGGCGGCCGAGGCGCTGCGGACCGTGCGGGACCTGGTGGAGCACAACTTCGGCGAGGAGTGACGCCGTTCAGTTGGCGCAGCCGCGGCGGGCGCTGGTGGCCAGGCTCCGGCGGCGCCGGTCAGCGTCACGGTGGAGGTCGGCTGTGTCGGCGTGCCTTTGCGGGCAGGGCGGCGAGGAGTGACCCCCGTTCAGTTGGCGCAGCCGCGGCGGGCGCTGGTGGCCAGGCTCCGGCGGCGCCGGTCAGCGCCGTGGCGGAGTTCGGCTGTGTCGGCGTGCCTTTGCGGGCAGGGCGGCAAGGAGTGACCCCCGTTCAGTTGGCGCAGCCGCGGCAGGCGCTGGTGGCCAGGCTCCGGCGGCGCCGGTCAGCGCCACGGTGGAGTTCGGCTGTGTCGGCGTGCCTTTGCGGGCAGGGCGGCGAGGAGTGACCCCGTTCAGTTGGCGCAGCCGCAGGCTCCGCCGCAGCAGCCGCCGGTGGCCGGTGCTCCGGCGGCACCCGTCAGCGCCACGGTGGTGAGCAGTTTGACCGTGTCGGCGTGCCCTTCCGGGCAGGTCGCGGGCGCCGCGGATTCGCTCATCGGGCGGTTGACCTCGAAGGTCTCCGTGCACTCGCGGCAGCGGTAGGCGTAGGTCGGCATGGCCCCATTATCAGCTGGACATGCGGAGGTGGGGTAGTCCCTGCCAAGCTGGGCCGCGTGGATCTGCCGACGGCGGGAAGCACCCCGCACCTGGCCGAGGTCGTGCCCTCCGCGCTCGCGGTGCTCGGGGTTCCCGGGTTCGAGAACTCCCTCGGCCTGCCGCCGTGCTCCGCCGCCTGCGTGCTGCTCGTCGACGGGCTGGGCTGGGAGCTGCTGGAGACCCACGCGGCCGATGCCCCCGTGCTGGCGTCGCTGCCCCGGCGCCCGCTGACGGTCGGCTTCCCGTCGACGACGGCGGGCGGGCTGGCGGCCATCGGCACCGGCGTGCAGTCGGGCGAGCACGGGCTGACCGGCTACACCTTCGAGGTGCCCGGCGTCGCGGTGCTGAACGCGTTGCGCTGGCGGGAGCACCCCGGTGGTCCGGACCTGCGGGAGCGGCTGCGCCCGGAAGAGGTCCAGCCGCTGCCGACGACGTTCATGCGTTCGGCGGCGGCGGGAGTGCACGCGTGCGTGGTGTCGGACGCGCAGTTCGCGAAGTCCTCGTTGACGGCGGCGGTGCAGCGGGGCGGGGAGTACGTGGGCGTGCACGCGCTCGGCGATCTCGCGGCGTCGGTGCAGCGGGCGCTGGCGGCGCCCGGGTTCTGCTACGCCTACCACAGCCAGCTCGACCAGCTCGGTCATCTGTACGGTCCGGGGACGCCGGCGTGGCGCATGCAGCTGCGGCAGGTGGACCGGCTGGTGGAGTCCATTGTGGACGATCTGCCGCCGGGGGCGCTGCTGGCGGTGGTGGCCGACCACGGGATGGTGGCGGTCGACGCGACGGCGCTCGACCTCGACGCGACTCCTGGCTTGATGGACGGCGTACGCGTGGTGGCGGGTGAGGTGCGGGCGCGGCACGTGTACGCGCGGCCGGGCGCCCTGTCCGACGTGCTCGCCACGTGGGGCGCGGAGCTGGGCGAACACGCGTGGGTGGCAACCCGCGAGGAGGCGATCGAGGCGGGCTGGTTCGGCCCGCGCGTGAGCGACCGCGTGCGCCCGAGGATCGGCGACGTCGTCGTGGCGGCGCGGGACCGCTTCGGCCTGCTACGCCGCCGCGCCGAGCCGATCGAGTCCGCGCTGATCGGGCAGCACGGGTCACTCACGCCGGCGGAGCAGCTGGTGCCGCTGGTGGTGGCACACCGGGAGTAGCGGTCACCGGAGCGGGGCCGGCAGGGCGATGGCCGGAGGGCGATGGTCGGAGGTGGGCTTGGCGTCGCGGCCCGCGCGGCCACGCACCCCGGCGGCCGCGCCCCGTCGCGACGATCCACCGCCCCGCCGAGGCGGCTCCGCTGTCGCTCCCGCCCCCAGAGAGGGTGGCGAGTCGCCACCGGCCGCCACGAGCAGCCACCGCTGTCCTGCCGCCTGGCAGCCACCGCAGCCCCGCAGCCGCTGCCCGGCTGCACCGTCCGCGTCCGCACCGCAGCGACCGCCGTTCCGGCCAGCGCCCCGCAGCCACCGTCGTCCCGGCCGCCTCCCGGCCGGGTCACCAGCCACTGCCCCGCGGCCGCTCGCCACCCTGCGGCCGCCGCCTGGCAGCCACCGCAGTCACCGCAGTCACCGCCCGGCAGCCACCGCCGTTCCGGCCCGCACCCCGCAACCACCGCCCGGCAGCCACCGCCCCCCCGGGCGCGCGCCCGGGATCAGCTCCCCCGCAGGCCGTCGAGCATCACCTGGAGCAGGCGGTCCGCCGTCTCCGGCGTCTTCTCCGACGCGACACCGATCCCGTGCGCCATGAGCAGCACGTCCCTCGGCTCGATGTCCCACCGGACGGCACCGGCCTGCTGCGCGGCCCACACCAGCATCTCGGCCGCGGCGTTGAGCTCGACCTTGCACGCGGCGAACACCTCGGAATCCCGGTCCATCGCCGCCTTGAGCGCGCCCGCCAGCGCCCGCTTGCGGACGCCGAAGTCCACGTGCACGCGCAGCCACCTGGCCAGCGCCTCACCCGGCTCGTAGCGCTCCGCCAGCTCGTGCGCCTGCCTTGCCAGGTTCTCGATGTCCGCCCGGTACACCGCCGCGATCAGCGCCTCGCGGTTGGGGAAGTGCCGGTAGAGCGTCCCGGGACCCACACCGGCGCGGCGGGCGATGTCGTCCAGCGGCGCTTCGGGGCCCAGCTCGGCGAAGACCTGGCGCGCGACCTCGACGAGCCGCTCGTAGTTGCGCCGGGCGTCGGCACGCATCGGCCGTGGTGTCGTCGGTGATGCCACGGGCCCTCCTTCGAAAAAAGCGGACGCGATCTCCGAATCCGGTTGCGAAACCGGAGACAACCTCCATATGATAGCTCCTGAGAAGCGGAGAGTTCGTCCGCTTGTTTTCGCGCATCCGATGGAGCACTTCTTGACTGAAAGAACGCTGTCCGCGACCGCTCCGGCGCTCGCCCGGGAGGTCCGGGCGCACCGGCCCGGCATCGTCCTGGCCACCCTGCTCACCTGTCAGCTGATGATCGTCCTCGACGCCACGGTGATGAACGTGGCGCTGCCGCGCATCCAGTCCGACCTGCACTTCAGCGCCACCGGCCTGTCGTGGGTGATCAACGCGTACACCCTCGTCTTCGGCGGCCTGCTGCTGCTCGGCGGCCGCGCCGGGGACCTGTTCGGCCGCCGCCGGGTCTTCCTCGGCGGGCTGACCCTGTTCACACTCGCCTCGCTCGCCGGCGGGTTCGCCGACTCCGCGACGTGGCTGCTCGTCGCCCGCGTCGTGCAGGGGCTCGGCGCCGCGGCCGCGGGGCCCAGCACGCTCGCGCTGCTGACCACCACGTTCACCGAGCCGAAGGCCCGGCTGCGGGCGCTGGCCCTGTTCTCCGGCATGGCCAGTGCCGGGTTCGCGGTCGGCCTCATCCTCGGCGGCCTGCTCACCGAATGGCTGTCGTGGCGCGCGGTGCTGTTCATCAACGTCCCGTTCGGCGTCGCCGCCGTGGCGCTCGCCGCCCGCTACCTGCGGGAACCGGAGCGGCACCCGGCGAAGCTCGACCTGCCCGGCGCGATCACCGCGACCGGCGGCGTGGCCGCGCTCGTCTACGGCTTCATCCGCGCCGCCACGGACGGCTGGGGCGATTCGACGACGTTGCTCGCCCTCGGTGTCGGTGTCGTCCTGCTCGCGGCCTTCTTCGCGATCGAGGTCCGCACCGCCCAGCCGCTGCTGCCGCTGCGCCTGTTCGCCGACCGCAACCGCGCGGCGGCGTACGCGAACTTCTTCCTCGGGCCGATGGCCGGCATGTCGATGTTCTTCTTCCTCGCGCAGTACCTGCAGGAGGTGCACGGCTACGGCGCGCTCGCGACCGGGTTCGCGTTCCTGCCGATGGCGCTGCTGGTGTTCGGCACGAGCAGGCTCATCCCGCGGCTGCTGCCCAGGTTCGGCCCGAAGCCGGTCGCGCTCGTCGGCACCACGCTGATGGCGTCCGGGCTCGCGCTGCTGACCCAGCTCACGACGACCACCGGGTACTTCCCGCTGCTGTTCCTGCCGATGCTGCTGATGGGCCTCGGCATGGGGCTGGCCTTCTCGCCGCTCAACGTGATCATCATGGGCACGGTGCCCCCGCGGGACGCGGGTGCGGCGGGCGGCGTGCTGCAGACCATGCAGCAGATCGGCGCCACGGTCGGCCTGGCGATCCTCGTCACGATCTTCGGCACCACGACGCGGCACGCGACCGGTTCGGCGCACGAGGTCCTGGTCACCGGCATGACGCACGCGTTCGTCGCCTCCGCGGTGATCGCCGCGCTGAGCTTCGTCGTCGCGCTGACCTTCAAGCGCACCAGATAACTTGGAGGTATGCCCCGCCGCAACCGACCCGACCGTGGCCGCCCCGTCCCACTCGGGGCGGCCACGGGCTGGGCGCGTTCGGAATCGGGGCCGGACGGCGACTGGCTCGTGCGGACGGTGCCCGGCAACCAGGCGAGCAAGGTGTACCGCTGCCCGGGGTGCGACCACGAGATCCACGTCGGCGTCGCACACGTGGTGGCCTGGCCCGCGGACGAGACCGGCTCGGTGGCCGACCGCAGGCATTGGCACCAGGCCTGCTGGCGCGCCCGCACCCGCCGGAGGCCAACCCGGCGACACTAATTTCAGAGGTGGCTTGCGGGCCGGTGCGGGTGGCGGAACCTGAGGCCCGCCCGCCAGCCCGACCACCACCCCCGGCGGAGGCGCTGCCGCGCCGCAGTGCCTTCGGCTCCGGGATCGCCGACTCATGACCCCCCGCCCGCCAGCCCGCCCACCGCCCCTCATGGACGCTTCGCGGCTGTGCCTCCCACCACGTCGGCGCTGTCCTCGCGAGGAACCGCCTCAGAACCCGCGGCGGTGCCGGTTGCTTGGGTGGTGAAGGCCGCTACGCCGCGACTGCTTCCTTGAACCAGGTGCGGAAGTCGGTCTCGGTGGGGGTCGCCGCTGCCCAGTCGGCCTCGTACAGGCCGTCGTTCTGGGCGTCGTGCATTTCGACCATGTCCTGGATCGCCTGCGTGCTGAAGCCGGCCGCGGTCAGTCCTGTGACGAAGTCCTCGTGGCTCGTCTGGTGGTAGGCGACGGAGCGGCCCATCACCTCGGACATCACGTCGGCCAGCTGGTTCGGAGTCAGCCGGTCGGGCCCGAACACGGGGACGTGCGCCTGCCCGGTCCACGACCGGTCCGTGAGCAGCCCGGCCGCCGTGCTGGCGATGTCGCGCGTGGCGATCATGGCCAGCGGCCGGTCCGGTGCGTAGGGCAGGGAGAACTCTCCCCGCTCGCGGATCGCCCCGAGATCGCGCTCCAGGTTTTCCATGTAGAACGGCATGCTGAGCGCCCGGTACGCCACACCCGTCCGCTCGAACTCGGCGTCCATCGCGAACGCGGCCGACAACAGCCCGGCGGGCTTCGGCCAGCCGTGTCCGGCGCTGGTGACTCCGACGACGTGGCCGACGCCGTGTCGGCGAACCGCGTCCGCGCCCGCCCTGGCGAAGGCCAGGTAGTGCGCCTCGGCGCTCGAAGCGCGCATATCGGGCGGCACGAGCCAGAACAGCGCATCCGCTCCGGGTAGTGCCCGGTCCAGCACGTCCGCATCCCCGTGGGAGCCCTCGACCACCTCGACGCGCTCGCGCACGTCGGGGCCGAGTTTCGCGGCGTCGCGGACGATGACCCGGACAGGCTCGCCCTCGGCGAGCAGCCGGGCCACGAGCTTGCTGCCGATCTGGCCGGTGGGGGTGGTGACGACGATCATGATCTCTCCTAATCGGAAGTTGAACTCCGGTTCCTATTTGAACCGTAGCGGAAGCGGAACTACGATTCAAGTTATGTCCGCCCCCGACCGCGCCCTCCGTGCCGATGCCCGACGCAGCCGTGACGCGATCGTCGCGGCCGCCAGTGAGCTGTTCGCGCAGCGCGGCAGCGAAGTCCAGATGGACGAGATCGCCGAGCGCGCCGGAGTGGGCATGGGCACGCTGTACCGGCACTTCGCCACCAAGCAGGCCCTGCTCGCCGCCATCGTCGGACTGCGGTTCGCGGCGATGACCGAGCAGGCCCGCGCCGCCGAGGAGGTCGACGACCCCGGTGCGTCGTTCCGGGAGCTGCTGCTCGGCTACCTGGAGGCGGCGGCACGGGACGCCGCGTTCCGGTACGCCATCCTCGGCCCCGAGAAGAAGGAGTGGGCGGGGATCGCCGACCAGAAGGCGCGGTTCGCCGACATCGCGCGGCGGATCATCCGGCGCGCCGTCGACGCCGGCCACGTCCGCAGCGACCTGACCTTCACCGACTTCGTCCTCATCACCCGCGGGGCCATGGCCAACATGAACCCGGACGACGATGACTGGCGCCGCCACCTGACGCTCGTGTTCGAAGGCATCGGCGCGGGGGAGCGCTAGTCCCGGCGCAGGTGGCGCGTGAGGGCTCCCTCGTACAGCGTCTCCAGGTACGTGCGGAAGCCCAGCCGCTTGGCGACGTTCATCGACGGCTGGTTCGCCACGTTCACGCTGATCTGCACCGGGTACCGCGGCAGCGTCCGGTCGGCCCAGCCGATCACCGCCGCGGCCATCTCCGTCGCGTAGCCGTGGCCCCACGCCTCAGGCAGGAACCGGTAGTACACATTCAAAATCTTCTCGTCGCCGAACGTCCGCAGCTGCAGCCCGCCGACGCCGAGCACCTCTCCCGTCGCCAGTGTACGCACGGGCAGGTAGCCGAAGCCGTGCACCGCCCAGTCCTCCAGCCACGAGTCGAACTTCGCGTCGCTCTCCGCGGCGTCCGGCGGCTCGGGGTGGTACCGGTTCGTGCGCGGGTCGGTCTGGATCCGCACCACGATCGCGCGGTCGGCCTCCGTGAGCGGGCGCAGCAGCAGCCGCTCGGTGCGGATCTCGGGGAACTCGGCGGCCACGGCAGTACACAATAGGGACCCATGTCGGAACTCCCGCTCGTCCTGCTGCACGCCTTCCCCGTCGACGCCCGGATGTGGCAACCGGTGCGGGCACCCCTGTCCGCCGCGGGCCGGTTGATCACCCCCGACCAGCGGGGCCTCGGGCGCACCGCGCTGCCCGAGACCGACCGCGCGCCCAGCCTCGAGGACGCCGCACGGGACGTCGTGGCGCTGCTGGACAAGCTCGAACTCGACCGCGTGGTGCTCGGGGGCTGCTCGATGGGCGGCTACGTGACCATGGCCGTGCTGCGCCTGGCCCCGGAACGGGTGGGCGGCTTGGTGCTGATCGACACCAAGGCGGCCGCCGACACGCCCGAAGCGGCGGAGAACCGCGAGCGCGTGGCCGCGCGGGCCGAGGCCGAGGGCATCTCGTGGCTCGCCGAGTCGATGCTGCCGAACCTCCTGGCCGAGCGCACCCGCACCGAGCGGCCCGACGTCGTGGAGACCGTGCGCGACCTGATCGGCTCGCAGCCCCCGGCCGGGGTGGCGTGGGCGGCACGGGCGATGGCCGCCCGCCCGGACTCCTTCGACGTGCTCGCTTCGGCCGACGTCCCGGCGCTCGTCGTCGTGGGCGAGGAAGACGGCCTGACCCCGCCGGACGCGGCGCGCGCGATGGCGGACGCCCTGCCGAAGGGGGAGCTGGTGGTCCTGCCGGGTGCCGGTCACCTCACCCCGCTGGAGGTTCCGGACGCGCTGGCCGAGGCGATCGTGGGCTGGTGGCGCTAGGCGAAATACCGGTCGGCGGCGGCTCGCGCCTCGGGTAACCGGTCCGGGAACCGGCGGGCGATGACGAACCGCCAGCACACCGCGTACAGCTCACGCAGTCGCAGGTACGCGGCCAGCCCTTCGACTTCGCCGGGATAGGCGGCCACGGCGCCGGGGCCGTCCGAACGGGCGAGGCACGCGAGGTCCCACGCCACCGGCCCGCGCCAGGTGTCCTCGAAGTCCAGTCACTTCGGACCGTCCGGGGTGCGCACGAGGTTCCCGGTGTGGGCGTCGCCGTGGAGCGGTTGCGCGGGCAGGTCCGGCAGGGCGGCGAGGCTGCGCGCCACCTCGTCCGGCAGCCGGGGGTCGTCCGCGGACGCCAGCATCGCCGGAAGATCCGTCGCGGGGCCCGAATCGCTGTAGTCGCCCGGAAAGTCCGCCAGTGCGGCGTGCAACCCGGCGAGCAGAACGGCCGCTTCGCCCGGTTCGAACACCGCCCCGGGCTCGTGACGTGTGAAACGCCACAGCGTCACCGGAAGCCCCAGCTCGACGTGTGGTCCCGGGTCTTCGAAGGGCGGGATGACCGGTGCGTCCCGCTCCGCGAGGAACGCCGACAACGCGACGTCCCGGGCCATCCTGGCGGTCGGATCGGGCCACGCGAGGAGCGTCGTGGCGGGCACCCTCGCGACCGCCGGACCCAGCCTGACCAGCACGTTCGACCGGGACGCGAGCACCTCGGGCTCGCCGGCGGGCAGCCCGAGCCGCCGGCCGACGGCGACCGCCGCGGCAACGGCCGAGGTCAGCCACGGGTCTTCCATCGCGTGATCTTCCCAGCCGGTGCGCAGGCTTGTCGGACCCGGGGGATACGATCCGATCGGCTGCCCCGGCGGCCGCAGACAGACATCGAGGCAAGTCTTGGAGGCAGGAGTGACAGCCGTAGCCCCGCAGCCGATCGCTACGCGGCCGTACCCGGCGCGTGAGGCGGCCAAGGGTTCGTTCCTGCTGCGGTTGTTCCGCACGACGGACCACAAGCAGATCGGCGTGATGTACCTGGTCACGTCGTTCGCCTTCTTCATGATCGGTGGCGCGATGGCGATGCTCATCCGCACCGAGCTGGCGCGTCCGGGGCAGCAGTTCCTCTCGAACGAGCAGTACAACCAGCTGTTCACGATGCACGGCACGATCATGCTGCTGATGTACGCGACCCCGATCCTGTTCGGGTTCGCGAACTTCGTGATGCCGCTGCAGATCGGTTCGCCGGACGTCGCGTTCCCGCGGCTCAACGCGTTCTCGTACTGGCTGTACCTGTTCGGCAGCACGATCGCGGTGTCGGGCTTCCTGACGCCGGGTGGCGCGGCCGACTTCGGCTGGTTCGCCTACACGCCGCTGTCCGACGCGATCCACTCGCCCGGTGTCGGCGCCGACATGTGGATCGCGGGCCTCGCGGTCTCCGGTCTGGGCACCATCCTCGGTGCGGTCAACATGGTCACCACGATCGTCTGCCTGCGCGCGCCCGGCATGACGATGTACCGGATGCCGATCTTCACGTGGAACATCCTGGTCACGTCGCTGCTGGTGCTGATCGCGTTCCCGATCCTGACCGCCGCGCTGATGGGCCTGCTGGCCGACCGGCACATCGGGGCCCACGTGTTCGACCCCGCCAACGGCGGCGTGATCCTGTGGCAGCACCTGTTCTGGTTCTTCGGCCACCCCGAGGTGTACATCGTCGCGCTGCCGTTCTTCGGCATCGTGTCGGAGATCTTCCCGGTCTTCTCCCGCAAGCCGATCTTCGGTTACAAGGGCCTGGTCTGGGCGACGCTGGGCATCGCGGCGCTGTCGGTCGCGGTGTGGGCGCACCACATGTACGCCACCGGCGCGGTGCTGCTGCCCTTCTTCTCCTTCATGACCTTCCTGATCGCGGTGCCGACCGGTGTGAAGTTCTTCAACTGGATCGGCACGATGTGGAAGGGGCACCTGACCTTCGAGACGCCGATGATCTTCTCGATCGGCTTCCTGGTCACGTTCCTCTTCGGTGGCCTGACCGGCATCCTGCTGGCGGCGCCCGCGATCGACTTCCACGTGTCGGACAGCTACTTCGTGGTGGCGCACTTCCACTACGTGCTCTACGGCACGATCGTGTTCGCGACCTTCGCCGGGATCTACTTCTGGTTCCCGAAGATCACCGGCCGGATGCTGGACGAGAAGCTGGGCAAGCTCCACTTCTGGACCACGTTCATCGGCT
>NZ_BAABIB010000034.1:0-34697 GCF_039542405.1 Amycolatopsis dongchuanensis | reverse complement strand
CTCGCCTGCACGGGCGGCCCATCCCGCCCGCTCCGCCGCCGCCGCTCCGTCGCCGCCGCTCCGCCGCCGCTCCGCCGCCGCCGCTCCGCCACTGCCGCCCCGCTCAGCGCTGCCGCGCCACCGCCGCCCCACCCCACTGCCGCCCCGCTCAGCGCTGCCGCGCCGGGCGGATGATCAGCTCGTTCACGTCCACCTCCGGTGGCTGGCTGATCGCGTACGAGATGGCCGCCGCGATGCTGTCCGGCGGGATCGTGTTCGCCCGGTACGTGCGCATCGCCTCCTGGGCGCCCGCTTCGGTGATCGTGTCGGCCAGTTCCGACTCGACGACGCCCGGCGACACCGTGGTGACGCGGATCGACGGGTCGCATTCCTGGCGCAGGCCCTCCGTGATCGCCCACGCGGCGTACTTCGTGCCGCTGTACACGGCGCTCGTCGGGACGACCTGGTGCGCGCCGATCGACGCCACCGTGACGAAGTGCCCGCCGCCCTGCCGCTGGAAGTGCGGCAACGCGGCGGCGATGCCGTGCAGCAGGCCGCGCACGTTGACGTCGATCATCCGGTCCCACTCGTCCACGTGCAGCGAGTCCAAACGGGACAGTGGCATCACACCCGCGTTGTTGACGAGCACGTCGACGCGCCCGTGGTCGGCGACCGCCCCGTCCACGAACGCGGCCACGTCCTCGCGGTCGGTCACGTCCAGGCGCCGCACGTCCACGCCGGGGGCGGTCTCGGCCAGCTCCGCGAGCCGGTCCTCGCGGCGGGCGCCGACGACGAGCTGGTGCCCTTCACGCGCCAGCCGCAGCGCGGTGGCGCGGCCGATCCCGGAGCTGGCGCCGGTGACTAGGACGACTTTTCCGTTACTGGTGGTCATGGCATCGACGCTAACCGGAACCACGGGGTGGAACATGGGTGCGATCCTCCCGGGAAACCCGCACCCAGGGTCCACAGTGGACTCTGTTTCGCCCTCGGTCGAACGGGTACCCGCACGGCGACCCCGAAGGGAGGCATCATGAGTGCTGACGACAAGATGAGCAACAAGGCCGAGGAACTGAAGGGCAAGGCCAAGGAGGGGCTCGGCAACGCCACGGACAACGAGCAGTGGCAGGCCGAGGGCAAGGCCGACCAGGGCAAGGGCAACGTCAAGCAGGCGGGCGAGAAGCTCAAGGACGCCGCCAAGAGCGTGTTCGACGACAAGTAGCGCCCAGGAGCCCCGCCTCCACCCGGAGGCGGGGCTCAGTCGTCCCGGACGCGCAGGCCGTCGAAGGCCATCGTCGCCACGGCGTCGGCCAGCCGGTCCGCGCCGAGCCCGCCCCGCGGGCGGTACCACTCGATCAGCGAGTTCACCATGCCGAACAGCAGGCGCGCCGCCGTGGCCGGGTCGATGTCCGACCGCAGGTCACCCTCTTCGACGGCCTGCGTCACCAGCTCCGACACGATGCGGTCGAACTCGCGCCGCCGGGCGAGCGCGTCCCGTTCCACCTTCGTGTTGCCGCGGACGCGCAGCAGCAGCGTCACGAACGGCAGCCGCTCCACCAGCACCGCGACACTGCCGCGCACGAGGAACTCCAGCCGTTCCACCGCCCGGCCCTCGACCGCGTCCAGCTCCTCGACCAGCGCGAACAACCCGTCCAGCGCCCGGTCCACCGACAGCCGCAGCAGGTCCTGCTTGCTCGGCACGTGGTGGTAGATCGCGGACTTCGTGATGCCCAGCTTGCGGGACAGGTCCTCCATGCTGGTGCCGTCGTACCCGCGCTCGTTGAACAGCTTCACCGCGACGGCCAGCAGCGACTCGAGGTCGTATCCCGGCCTGCCGCGCTTGGCGGGCGGTGCGGTCGTCATACCGGAAGTATCCCAACCGGCGTTCAGTCGCGCGGACGCTGGTCGATCACCCGGCGCAGCTTGCCCAGCGAGCGCTCCAGGCTGTCCGGGTCCAGCACCTCCACGCCCACGGTCACGCCCACGCCGTCCTTGACCCGCTGGGCGATCTCCGAAGCCGCCGCGACACGTCGCTCGGCGGGGGTGTCGGCGCGGGCCTCAGCGAGCACGGTGAGGTGGTCCATCCGGTCGCGGCGGGTGAGCCGGAGCTGGAAGTGCGGCGCGAGGCCCGGCGTGGCGAGCACGATCTCCTCGATCTGGGTGGGGAACACGTTCACGCCGCGCAGGATGATCATGTCGTCGCTGCGCCCGGTGACCTTGTCCATGCGCCGGTAGGACGGCCGCGCCGTGCCGGGCCGCAGCGCGGTGAGGTCCCGCGTGCGGTACCGGATGATCGGCAGCGCCTGCTTGGTCAGCGACGTGAACACCAGCTCACCGGTTTCCCCGTCGGGCAGCACGTTCTCGTCGACCGGGTCGATCACCTCGGGGTAGAAGTGGTCCTCCCAGATGTGCAGGCCGTCCTTGGTCTCGACGCACTCCTGCGCCACGCCCGGCCCCATCACCTCGGACAGACCGTAGATGTCCACCGCGTGGATGTCCATGCGCTCTTCGATCTCCGCGCGCATGGACTCCGTCCACGGCTCCGCGCCGAAGATGCCCACCTTCAGCGAGCTGGTGCGCGGGTCGACGCCCTGGCGTTCGAACTCGTCGAGCAGCGTGAGCATGTACGTCGGGGTGACCATGATGATCTCGGGCCGGAAGTCGGTGATGAGCTGCACCTGCCGCGCGGTCATCCCACCGGACGCGGGGATCACGGTCGCGCCCAGCTTCTCCACGCCGTAGTGCGCGCCGAGGCCGCCGGTGAACAGCCCGTACCCGTAGGCGACGTGCACCTTGTGCCCCGGCCGCCCGCCCGCCGCGAAGATCGAACGGGCCATCACGCCCGCCCACGTGTCGATGTCGTCCGCGGTGTAGCCCACCACGGTGGGCTTGCCGGTGGTGCCGCTGGAGGCGTGCAGGCGGAGCACTTTTTCCTGCGGTACCGCGAACATGCCGAACGGGTAGTTGTCCCGCAGGTCGGCTTTGGTGGTGTACGGGAACTTCGCGAGGTCTTCCAGCGACCGGCAGTCGTCGGGGTGCACCCCGGCCTCGTCGAACTTCCGCCGGTACGCGGGCACGTTCTCGTACGCGTGCCGAAGAGTCCATTGTAGACGTTCGAGCTGCAGCGTGCGCAGCTCGTCCACGCTGAGGCGTTCGGCGGGGGACAGGTCGTCCGCGGCGGGGGCGGCGCCGAGGCGCTTGGCGCGGGGCACTTCGCTGTGCGTGGTGGTCATGGCTCTCCTCAGCGGGAAATCGTGCGGCTGCGGCCGCGGAACTCGGCGATCACCTCGTCGCCGCGGCGGACGGTGACGTCGTAGATGCCGTTGCGGCCGTAGCGGGTGCGCTCCTCGGCCGTCGCGACCAGTTCGTCCCCGAGCCGGGCGCTGGCGACGAACGAGATCTCCGCGCCGGCGGCGACCGTGACCGGGCCGTGGCTGTTGCACGCGCAGGCGAAGGTGGTGTCGGCGAGCAGGAACACGTACCCGCCGTGGGCGATCTTGTGCCCGTTGACCATCTCCGGCGTGATCCGCATGCGCGCGACCGCGTGGCCGTCGTCAGCTTCGAGCAGCTCGATGCCCGCCGACCTCGATGCCGCGTCGTCGTCGAACATCGCCTGTGCCGCCGGGGACCGGACCACCTGCTCACCGCCTCGCTTACTGACCGAACGGACGGGAAACAAACTGACCCCTGGCCCGCCCGTTGTCAAGACGCTACCATGACTTCCTGAACGTTCGGTTGGTAAATCGAGGAGGACCGATGGCGCTCCTGCGCAGCTACGTCGGCGGCCGGTGGCAGACCGCCGCCGACGAGGGTGTTCCGCTGCACGACGCGGTGACCGGCGAGGAGGTCGCGCGCGTCTCCTCGAAGGGGGTGGACATGGCGGCCGCGCTGGAGCACGGCCGCCGGGCCGGCGGGCCCGCGCTGCGTGAGCTGACCTTCCACCAGCGGGCCGCGCTGCTCAAGGCGCTGGCCTCGCACCTGCGGGAGCACCGCGAGGAGCTGTACGCGCTGTCGGCGCGCACGGGTGCCACGCTGTTCGACTCGAAGTTCGACATCGACGGCGGTATCGGCGTGCTGTTCAGCTACGCCAGCAAGGGCAGGCGCGAGCTGCCGAACGACACCGTGTACGTCGAGGGCGCGGTGGAGCCGCTGGGCAAGGGCGGCACGTTCGTGGGGCAGCACATCGCGACGCCGCTGCGGGGCGTGGCGGTGCAGATCAACGCGTTCAACTTCCCGGTCTGGGGGCCGCTGGAGAAGTTCGCGCCCGCGTTCCTCGCCGGGGTGCCGAGCCTGGTCAAGCCCGCCAGCCAGACCGCGTACCTCACGGCGCGGCTGGTCGAGCTGATCGTCGAATCCGGGCTGCTGCCCGAGGGTTCGCTGCAGTTCGTGGCGGGCAGCGCCGGCGACCTGCTCGACCACGTGACGGGGCAGGACCTCGTGTCGTTCACCGGTTCGGCGTCCACCGCGCAGAAGCTGCGGGCGCACCCGGTGATCGTGCGCAACGCGGTGCGGTTCAACGCCGAGGCCGACTCGCTCAACTGCTCGGTCCTCGGCCCGGACGCGAAGCCGGGCACGGCGGAGTTCGACCTGTTCGTCAAGCAGCTGGTCACGGAGATGACCGTGAAGGCGGGGCAGAAGTGCACCGCGATCCGGCGCGCGTTCGTGCCCGCGGAGCTGCTGGACGACGTGGCCGCGGCGGCGAGCGAACGGCTCGCGAAGGTGACCGTCGGCAACCCCTCGTCGGAGGGGGTGCGGATGGGCGCGCTGGCGAGCCTGGAGCAGCGCGAGGAGGTGCGCCGCTCGCTCAAGGCCCTGCTGTCCGCGGGCAGCGTCGTCTTCGGCGACCCGGAGCACGTCGAGGTCGTGGACGCCGACGCCGAGCGTGGCGCGTTCCTCTCGCCGGTGCTGCTCAAGGGCGACCCGGAGCGGGCGGAGCCGCACGAGGTCGAGGCGTTCGGCCCGGTGTCCACGCTCATGCCGTACACCGCGGCCGAGCAGGTGATCGACTACGCCGCGCGCGGTCACGGCAGCCTCGCGGGTTCGATCGTGACCGGTGACGCGGACTTCGCGCGGGACGTGGTGCTCGGGGTGGCGCCGTGGCACGGGCGGCTGCTGGTGCTCGACGCCGACGACGCGAAGGAGTCCACCGGGCACGGTTCGCCGTTGCCGCAGCTGGTGCACGGTGGTCCCGGCCGCGCGGGTGGCGGCGAGGAGATGGGCGGTATCCGGGGCGTGCTGCACCACCTGCAGCGCACCGCCGTGCAGGCTTCGCCGAGCGTGTTGAGCCGCGTCACCGGCCATTGGGTCGCCGGCGCGCCGCGGGCCGAGGGCGTGCACCCCTTCCGGAAGTCCTTGGCGGAGCTGAAGATCGGCGACTCCGTGGTCGCGGGGCCGCGCACGGTGACGCAGGAGGACGTGGACCACTTCGCCGAGTTCACCGGCGACACCTTCTACGCCCACACCGACCCCGAGGCCGCGGCGGCGAACCCGCTGTTCGGCGGCATCGTGGCGCACGGCTACCTCGTGGTGTCCTTCGCCGCCGGGCTGTTCGTCTCGCCCGAGCCGGGGCCGGTGCTGGCGAACTACGGGCTGGAGAACCTGCGGTTCCTCACCCCGGTCAAACCGGGTGACGAGCTGACGGTGACGTTGACGTGCAAGCAGATCACCCCGCGCGTCGACCAGGACTACGGCGAGGTCCGCTGGGACGCGGACGTGACGAACGGGAACGGCGAATCGGTGGCGAAGTACGACGTGCTGACTCTGGTGGCGAAGTCATGACCGCGACTCTGGAAACACACTTCGAGCGGACGATCTCCAAGGACCAGCGGATCGAACCGCGGGACTGGGTGCCCGAGGCGTACCGCAGGACGATGATCCGGATGATGGCGCAGCACGCGCACTCCGAGATCATCGGCATGCAGCCGGAGGGCAACTGGATCACCCGCGCGCCTTCCTTGCGGCGCAAGGCGATCCTGCTGGCGAAGGTGCAGGACGAGGCCGGGCACGGGCTGTACCTGTACTCGGCGACGGAGACGCTGGGCGCCGACCGCACCGACCTGACCGAGCGGCTGATCAACGGGAAGCAGAAGTACTCGTCGATCTTCAACTACCCGACGCTGACGTTCGCCGACGTCGGCGTGATCGGCTGGCTGGTGGACGGCGCGGCGATCTGCAACCAGGTTCCGTTGTGCCGCAGCAGTTACGGGCCGTACGCGCGGGCGATGATCCGGATCTGCAAGGAGGAGTCCTTCCACCAGCGGCAGGGCTACGAGCTGCTGATGACGATGATGAAGGGCACCGGAGCGCAGCGGGAGATGGTGCAGGACGCCGTGAACCGCTGGTGGTGGCCGTCGCTGATGATGTTCGGCCCGCCGGATGAGGACTCGCCGAACACGGCGCAGTCGATGGCGTGGCGGATCAAGCGGCACACCAACGACGAGCTGCGGCAGCGGTTCGTCGACATGACGGTGCCGCAGGCGGAGATCCTCGGCGTCACGCTGCCCGACCCGGAGCTGAAGTGGAACGCCGAGCGCGGGCACTACGACTTCGGCGCGGTCGACTGGGACGAGTTCAAGCAGGTCGTGTCCGGCAACGGCCCGTGCAACGAGCAGCGGATCGCGCACCGCCGCGCCGCGCACGAAAACGGTGCCTGGGTGCGGGAAGCCGCCGCCGCGCACGCGGAGAAGCAGCAGAGGAGGGCGGTCGCGTGAGTGCGGAGTGGCCGTTGTACGAGGTGTTCGTGCGGGGCAAGCGGGGGCTCAACCACGTGCACGTGGGTTCCCTGCGGGCCGCCGACGACGAGATGGCCCTGCACCACGCCCGCGACCTCTACACGCGGCGCAACGAGGGCGTGAGCATCTGGGTCGTCAAGGCCGCCGACATCACCGCGTCCAGCCCCGACGAGAAGGACCCGTTCTTCGCGCCGAGCGCGGACAAGGTGTACCGGCACCCGACGTTCTACGACATCCCCGACGACGTCCCCCACATGTGAGTGTGCCCGATGGCCTTTGACAACGCTTTCGAGGCGCTCACCGAAGCGCACGACGATTCCCGCTGGGCGTTCGGCACCGGCTTCGAGGACCCGCTGTCCGGTGTGGACACCACGGTTCCGTCCGGTGTGGATGCCGGCGCGCTGGCCGCGTACTGCCTCATGCTCGGCGACGACGCGCTGATCTTCTCCCACCGACTCCAGCAGTGGTGCACGAACGCGCCCGAGCTGGAGGAGGAGGTGGCGATCGCCAACATCGGGCTCGACCTGCTCGGGCAGGCGCGGTTGCTGCTGGCCCGCGCGGGCAAGATCACCGGGCGCACCGAGGACGAGCTGGCCTTCTTCCGTGAGGAGCGCGAGTTCCGCAACGTGCGGCTCGCCGAGCTGGAGCGCGGCGACTTCGGGCAGCTGATCGCCGTGTTGCTGGTGTTCTCCACCTGGCGGCTGGCGCTGTTCGAGAAGCTCACCGCCTCGCCGGACCCGGTGCTGGCGGCGATCGCCGCCAAGGGCGTCAAGGAGCTGACCTACCACCGCGACTACGCGGCCCAGTGGGCGGTCCGGCTCGGCGACGGCACGGAGTACTCGCACGAGCGCATGCAGGCGGGGCTCGACGGTGTGTGGCCGTACGTCGAGGAACTGTTCACGCCGCACGAGGTCGAGCTGGCGGTCGGCGTGGATCCGTCGTCCGTGCGCGAGGCTTTCGACGACGTCCTGGCGCAGGTGCTGTCGGCGGCGACGGTGACGCGCCCCGAGGTCGCGCCCCGTGCCGGGGTCGCGGGCCGGATGGGCCGCGACGGCGTGCACACCGAGGCGATGGGGTACCTGCTGGCGGAGCTGCAGAGCGTCGCCCGAGCGCACCCGGACGCGACGTGGTGAGCGCGCGTGCGGTCGCCGAGCGGGTGACCGATCCCGAGCTGCCGATGCTGACGCTCGCCGACCTCGGCGTGCTGCGTGAGGTGTCCGAAGAGGACGGTCGTGTCGTCGTGTCGATCACGCCGACGTACACCGGTTGCCCGGCGATGGACACGATGCGCGACGACCTCGTGCACGCGTTGTCCAGCGCCGGGTACCGTGAGGTCGAGGTGCGCACGGTGCTCCAGCCCGCGTGGTCCAGCGACTGGATCAGCGACACCGGGCGCCGAAAGCTCGCCGAAGCCGGGATCGCCCCGCCCGGCGCGGCGCCCCGCCGCACGGGCCCGGTGCCGCTGACGCTGGTGCCGCCCGCGAAGCGCGTCGAGTGCCCGCGGTGCGGTTCCGCCGACACGCACCTGGTTTCGGAGTTCGGGCCGACCGCGTGCAAGGCGCTGCGGCGCTGCCGCGCGTGTGCCGAAACGTTCGAGCACGTCAAGGAGATCTGAGCAGTGACCACCAGCACCCGGGTGCGCACGGAGTTCCACCGGCTCACCGTCGCGGACGTCGAGCGGCTGTGTGACGACGCCGTGGCCGTCACCTTCGCCGTGCCGCCGGACCTGGCGGAGTCGTACGCGTTCCGCGCCGGCCAGTCGCTCACGCTGCGGCGAACCGTCGACGGGCGCGAGGAGCGCCGGTCGTACTCGATCTGCGCGCCGGAGGGCGCCGCGCCGCGGATCGGCGTGCGCGAGGTGCCGGGCGGGCTGTTCTCGTCGTGGCTGGTGCACGACGTGCGCCCCGGCGACGAGATCGAGGTCGCCACGCCCACGGGGAACTTCACCCCGCCGCCCGGGCCCGGCAGGCACGTGCTGATCGCCGCGGGTTCGGGGATCACGCCGGTGCTGTCGATCGCCGCGACCGTGCTGCGTGACCCGGGTTCGACGGCGACCGTGTTCTACGGCAACCGGCGCACGGACTCGGTGATGTTCGCCGACGAACTGGCCGACCTGAAGGACCGCTGGCCGTCCCGGCTGGAGCTGGTGCACGTGTTGTCGCGGGAGCCGCGTGAGGCCGAGCTGTTCACCGGGCGACTGGACGCGGGCAAGCTCGAGGCGCTGCTCGCGCTCGTGCCGGCTTTCGAAGGCGTGGACCACTGGTGGCTGTGCGGCCCGTTCGGCATGGTCACCGAGGCGCGGGAGCTGCTGCTGCGGTCGGGCGTGCCCGCCGCGCGCGTGCACCAGGAGCTGTTCTACGTCGACGACGTGCCGCCCGCCCCGGTCCGCCACGAGGACGGCCCGGTCGAGGGGGACACCAGCGAGGTCACGGTCGTGCTCGACGGCCGGTCCACCACGGCGGCCCTGCCCCGGGACGTGCCGATCCTGGACAGCGCGCAGCGCGTGCGGCCGGACCTGCCGTTCGCGTGCAAGGGCGGGGTCTGCGGCACCTGCCGGGCAAAGGTGACCAGCGGTGAGGCGGACATGCGGCGCAACTTCGCGCTGGAGGAGTCCGAGGTGGCGGCCGGTTTCGTGCTGACCTGCCAGACCCTGCCCCGCTCCGCGGAACTCACCGTCGACTACGACGCCTGAGTCCGGAAACGGCGGCCCGGCCTCTGCGCTGGTCCTGCTGGTCTACCGCCGCGCGTCGCCCGTCGCGTTCGGCTGGTCCGCCCGCGCCAGTGCCGCGACCGTGTCGAGCAGGCCGGGGAACCGCTGCTCGAACTCGGCGCGGCGCAGGCGGACGTACGTGCCGTTCCCGGCGTCGCGCTGCACGATCAGGCCCGCCTCGCGCAGCGCGCGCCAGTGGTGCGTCTTCGTCGACTTCGCCACCGGCATCGGGAAGGACGAGCACGCGCGTTCGGTGTCCGACGGGTCGGCCGCGAGCTCGGCGAGCACGGCCCGGCGGTGCGGGTCGGCGAGCGCGCGGAACACCTGACCGAGGTCGACCTCCGCCATCGGCGGCACGGGCAGGTCCATCTCGAACGGCTCCTCGCTCGGCTGCGGCTGGGGACAAGACCCATCGTAGGCGCGGCACGCGCTCAGGTACCGTCTAGGTACGACAACTATCGTACCTTCGGAGGCTGCCTTGCTGTGCGTGTTCGACGTCAACGAAACCCTGCTCGACCTGGCCGCGCTCGACGGGTTCTTCACCCGCCTGACGGGGACCGCCGCCGCCAGGATCGAGTGGTTCGACCTGATGATCCACAACGCGCTGACCCTGACCGCCGCGCGGCAGTACCGGCCGTTCGGCGAGATCGGCGGGGCGTGCCTGGAGGCCGTGGCGGGGCGGCACGGCGCCGACGTGACCCCCGACGACAAGCGTGAACTCGCCGAGGGGCTGGGTTCGCTGCCCGCGCACCCGGAAGCCGCACGCGCGATCGAACGCCTGCGGGACGCGGGGTTCGGCGTCGTCACGCTGACCAACTCCGTCGCCGAGGTCGCGGAGAGCCAGCTGCGGAACTCGGGGTTGCGGCCGCTCGTGAGTACCGCCTACTCGGTGGACAGCGTGCGTCTGCTCAAGCCCGCTCCTGAGTCGTACCGGTACGTGCTCGAACGCGAGGGCGTCGAGGCCGCCGACGCGGTGCTGATCGCCGCGCACGACTGGGACATCGCGGGTGCCGCCGCCGCGGGCCTGAAGACGGCCTTCGTCTCCCGCGACGGCCGGGTGCCGCTCAGCGCGGCGGCTGCCCCCACGGTGTCCGGCGGTGACCTGGCGGAGGTCGTGACGCGGATCATCGGCTTGCCTTGACGCGTGCGTCAACGTTTACGGTCGGGTCATGCGAATCGGTGAGCTGGCGAAGCGGGCCGGGACGACCACCCGGGCGCTGCGGTTCTACGAGTCCCAGGGGTTGCTGACGGCACCGCGGGCGGCGAACGGGTACCGGGAGTACGGTGAGGAGGAGTACCGGCTGGTCACCGAGATCCTCTCGCTGCAGGCGGCCGGGCTGAGCCTCGACGACACCCGGCCGTTCGTCGAGTGCCTGCGGGCGGGCCATCCCGCCGGTGACTCGTGCGCCGATTCCATCGAGGTCTACCAGCGCAAACTCGACGAGGTGAACGCGTGCATCGAGCGCCTCACCGCCGTGCGGGCGGAGCTGCTGGACAAGCTGGCCCGTGCCCTGCCGCGCCAGGCGGGCCCGTGCACCGTTCCCGACGATCCCGAGGAGTCCTGAAATGCTCACCGTCACCGACGCGACGTTCACCGAGGCGGTCCTGCGTGCCGACCGGCCCGTGCTGGTCGACTTCTGGGCGCAGTGGTGCCCGCCGTGCCACATGATCGCCCCGGTGCTGGAGGAGATCGCCGTGGAGCGCGCGGACTCGCTCCTGGTGTGCAAGCTCAACAGCGACGAGAACCCGCTGACGGCGCGCACCTACCAGATCATGTCGCTGCCGACGCTCCTCCTGTTCCGCGACGGCCAGCCGATCCGCTCCATCGTCGGCGCCCGGCCGAAGGGCAGGCTCCTCGCCGAACTGGACGAGGCGCTGGGGGTTCGGCTCTAAACAGCCGTTCTCCGGTAGGTGAGCGTGAGGTCGTCCTCCCAGTCCTCGCCGTTCCGCGACATCCGGCCGCGCGTCGTGAGCGTCGTGCCGTCGTCGCTGAAGGTGCCCGTGAACTGCTGGGCGAGGTCCGGGTCTTCGCGCCGGAACTCCCACTTGCCGGGGCCCGCGCTCACCTCGTACACCCGGTGCACGCCGCGGGAGTCGAAGTAGTGCATCGCCAGGCGGCCGTCCGTCACCCCGATGACCGCGACGGCGTCGGGGATCGCGGGGTGGTCGTAGTGCGCGCGCTGGATCAGGAACCGCTCGCCGTCGAGCCACTCGAACGTCGCCCGTCCCCTGATGTCCTCACCCGGCAGCAGGGGATGGGCGCCGTCGGTCTCCCACTCGCCGACGAGTGCGTTCAGGTGTCGCAGCTGGTCGTCCATGGTGCCTCCTCAAGGCGTCTACCTGAGGAGACCACAGCCGAGCCCGGAACTCATCGCCCCAGCTCGACCAGGTGCTGCTCCGACATCGCCGCCTCGCCGGTCTCCACCGCACGCAGCCGTTCGAGCATCGCGGTGAGCAGCGGCACCGGCACACCCCGCGAAGCCGCCTCCGCGAGTACCGGGCCGTAGTGGTCGTGCACCTCCACCGGGCGGTGCCGCACCGCGATGTCCCGCCAGATGCCGCTGCGGTCCTTCGGCATCGTGCGCAGCCACGCCGTCAGCCGGTCCGTCGCGGCGTCCTGCGCCGTCGAGCCGGGGACGTACGCCGCCGGGTCGAACTGGTCGAACGCCTCCAGCCGCCGCCCGCCGGCGAGCGCCACCGCCAGCACCTCCGCCGTGATCGCGTGCATCAACGGGCGGTGCCGGTCGATCAGCTCCGCCATCGGCGCGTCCGCGAGCGCCGTCGTCGTCAGCATCGCCCCGAAGCCCAGTTTCGCCCACAGGTAGCCCTCGACGTTGTCCGTCGCCTTCGCCGGGCCCCACGCCTGCAGGTCCGCGACGATCCGCTCCACCCGCTCCGAAATCCGCCCGTCCGGCTCACCCACGACGAGCGCGCCCTGCCCGCCGTCCCGGACCACGCCAGGCTCCACGACGTCCGCGAACAGGTTCACGAACGCGCCGACCGTCCTTTCCGGACCGACGACCGACGCGATCAGCCTTTCGTTGAGCCCGTTCTGCAGTGAAACCACGAAACCGTCGGACGCCAGCCGCGGCTCCAGCCACGACAGCACCCCCGCCGTCGCCTGCGCCTTCACCGCCAGCAGCACCCCGCGCAGCTCCGCCGGGGCCGCGTCCGGGACCACCGCCTCGATGCTCACCCGTGCGTCCCCGTCCGGGCCGCGCAGCACCAGTCCGTTCGACCGGATCGCCGCCACGTGCGCCTCGTCGGCGTCCACGATCAGCACCCGGTGCCCTGCCCGCGCCAGGTGGAACGCGAGCGTGCCACCGATCGCACCACCACCGACGACCGTGTACTCAGCCATGACTGTGTCCTCCCTGCTGCACGGCGGTCTGCCCGTCCCAGTGCAGCGGCAACGAGGGCGCGCCCGCGGTCGACCCACCGTCGACCCGCAGCACCGCACCCGTGATCCAGTTCGCGTGGTCCCCGGCGAGCCAGTACGCCGCCTCCGCGATGTCGGCCGGCAAACCCCGGCGCCCCAGCGGGTTCACCGAAACCGCCGCCGCGTACTCCTCGGTCACTGGGTTCGCCGGGCTGTCCACGGTGACGAAACCGGGGCTCACGGCGTTCACGCGGATACCCGCCCCGCCCAGTTCCACCGCGCACGCCTTGGTCAGCATCTCCAGCGCCGCCTTGGACGTGGCGTAGTGCGCCGCGCCGGGGCGCGCCCGCGTCGCCGCACCGGAGGAGATGTTGACCACCGCACCCGGTCCGCCCTGCCGTCCAAAAGCGACAGTCGTGAGCATGGCCGCGCGTACGTTCACGTCCTGCACGCGGTCCCACGTCGCGGCCGTCATGTCCAGCAACGGGGTCGCGGGGTAGATGCCCGCCGCGTTCACCAGCACGTCGAGCTTTCCCGCCCGTGGCACCAGTTCCTCGGCGAACGCCGCCTCGGCGAGATCACCGGGCAGCTCGGACACGTCCACTCCGTGCTTCTCGCGCAGCCCGGTGGCCACCGAGGCCAGTTCGTCCGCGCGGTAGTCGGACAAGGTCAGCCGGCAGCCGTCCGCAGCGAACCGGTCCGCGATCGCGGCCCCGATCCCTCCGCCCGCTCCGGTGACGAGCACATGCCGCACTACAGCTCCTTCCCCTTGGTTTCGGGCATCGTGAGGTACACGGCTATGCCGATCACGGCGGCGACCGCGACGTCGACCCACACGAGCCCGCCGAAGTGGTGCGCGTTCATCCACGTCGTCACGTACGGCGCGGTGCCGCCGAACAGGGCGACCGACAACGCGTACGGCAGCCCGATCCCGGTGGTGCGCACCTCCGGCGGGAACTGTTCGGCCATGATCACCGCGCAGTTCGCCGAGTAGCCGACGATCAGCACCAGCCCGATGATCTCGATGACCAGCACGCTCCAGAAACTGTTGCCCAGGAAGTGGAACGCGGGCCACGCGAACAGGAGGAACCCGGCGGCGAACGCGGTGAGCGTCGGCTTGCGGCCGATCCGGTCGGACAGCAGGCCGCCGAAGGGCAGCAGCACGAGGAACACGACCATCGCCAGGGTGTTGGCCAGCAACGCCTGGTTGAGCGGGATTCCCGTCGCCAGGTGGGCGTACGTCGGCATGTACGTGACCCACACGTAGTAGATCAGCGTGCCCGCGATCGTGATGCCCGCGACGCGCAGGGCCGCGCCCGGGTGGTCACGCACCATCGCGACGAGCGGGTTCCGGCGCGGGCCGCGCTCGATCCGCTGGAACGCCTCGGTTTCGTGCACCGACCGGCGCAACCACAGCCCGACGAGCCCGAGCAGGCCGGCGATCGCGAACGCCAGACGCCAGCCCCAGCCGTGCAGGTCGTCGGTGTCCAAAGTGGAATTCAGGATCGTGCCCAGCAGTGACGCGATGAGCGCACCGGCACCGACCGAAACCTGCTGCCACGACCCGGCGAACGCCCGGCGCCCGCGAGCCGCGGACTCGATCAGGAACGCCGACGACGAACCGAACTCGCCGCCCGCCGAGAACCCCTGCACGAGCCGCGCGAGCAGCAACACCAGGGGGGCGAGCACGCCGATCTTGGCGTATGTCGGGCACACGGCGATGACGAGCGACGCACCGGCCATCAGGGAGATGGTGAGCGTGAGGCCCTTCTTGCGGCCGTGGCGGTCGGCGTAGGCGCCGAGCACCGCGCCGCCGATGGGGCGCATGACGAAGCCGACGGCGAAGACGGCCAAAGTGGACAGCAGTGCCGTGGTTTCGTTGCCCTTGGCGAAGAACTGGTTCGCGAAGACCGGCGCGAACGTCGCGTAGACCGCCCAGTCGACCCATTCGACGGTGTTGCCGATGGCGCCCGCGACGATCGCCTTGCGCTGGTGGGTCGTCAACCGGTGGGTGGCGGGGGTCGTGACGGTCATGACGCCGCCAGCACGTGGTCGACGATCTGCGCGTGCGTGGCGAACCAGACGCCTTCGTGGCCGGAGATGTACTCCAGCAGCTCGGTCAGCACGGCGATCCGCGAGCGGTGGCCGATGATGTGCGGGTGCATCGTCAGCTGGAAGATGCCGCCGTCGGCGTACGCGCCGTCGAACTCGTCGCGCCAGATCGACAGCACCCCGCGCGGTGGTGTGTACGGCCGCAGCGACGCGAAGCGGTCCATCATGAAATACGGGGCGTCGTCGCGGATCCACTCCACGGGGAGTTCGACGATGCCGGTCGGTTCACCGTCGGCGAGCAGCTCGTAGCAGTCGTCGTCGGCCATCAGCGACGAGTCGTACCGCAGCCCCAGCTCGCGCGTGATCTTGAGCGTGTTCGCCGAGAAGTCCCACGAGGGCGTGCGGATGCCGACGGGCCGGACGCCGGTCAGGCTTTCGAGCGTGTCCGCGGCGCGGAACGCCAGCTCGCGTTCGTCCTGTTCGGACAGTGCGGTGTTGCGCTCGTGGATCCAGCCGTGCAGCGCGACTTCGTGTCCGGCATCCACATAGGACTTCGCTTCGCCGTCGTGCAGCAACGCCGACACGGCAGGCATGTAGAACGAGGCGGGCGCGGAGAACCGGTCGAGCAGCCGCAGGATGCGGGGCACGCCGACGCGGGCGCCGAACTCGCCCTGCGCGAGCTTGCCGGGCAGCACCTCGCCGTCCCGCAGCGCGGGCGTCTCGTGGTCGGAGTCGAACGACAGTGCCACGGCGACCTTCGCGCCACCGGGCCACGACGACGGCCGCAGCGGACGGCCCGCCCGGACGTGCTCGACGTGCCCCCGCCACGTCGCCTCGTCCCACTGCCAAGGTTGTTGCTCGCTCACGGTTTCTCCAGGTTCACTCGGGTCGCCGGGGTCGGGGCCCAGGCACGTTTGAGGGTCTTGACCTGCAGCGTCACGTCGGCCGCCTGCAGGCCCGGCAGTGCGCCGACGACGTCGGTGGTGTACCGGTAGAGCTCGCCGTGGTGCCGCAGCACGACCTGTCCGGCGAGGTTGAACCGGCCGGTGGTCGCGGACAGGTACTTGGTGGCGGGGTGGGCCGCCAGCTGCTGTCCGGCGGCGTCCAATGCGGACGGCAGCACCGACAGCCACAGCATGAACTCCACCGTGAAGCCGAACAATGCCGGTTCGGCGAGCGTGCGGAACCGCAGGCATCCCCGGCGCACCAAGGATTCCATCCGACGGGACACAGTGGACTCACTCGTGCCCACCTGGCGCGCCAGGTCCTTGGCGGACATGCGGCCGTCCTCGCCGAGCGCGGCGCAGATCGCCAGGTCCAGCTCGTCCAGCTTCTCGGGCGGGTTTTCCCAGTGCTGCTCCTCGAACGGCCGCGCGTCACCGCCCCGCAGCTCCGTCACCGCGGGCTCGTCGAGTTCGCCGGAGTTCCAGTCGTGGTTGGACGTGAACGTCCGGATCACCGCGAGCGTCTCGGTCTCCAGCAGCGCATTCCCCGCGGGCAGCCGGAAGTCGGCGAGGTCGGCGTAGGAGGGCAGCACGAGTTCCGCGACGCAGTCGGCGCTGCCGGCGAGCACGCTGACATACCGGGCGTCGGGCCGCGCCGCGAACGCCTCGGCGACGTCACCGACCGTGCCGGGGGCACACCGCGCGCGGACGAGCACGGGCACGCCGAGACCGCAGCGGAGCACGTCGACCACGCCGATCACCCGCAGCTGCCCCGACTCGGTCAGTTGCGCGGCCCGTCGCAGCACGGTGGACTCGCTCGCGCCGACGTGCCGCGCGATCGCGCTCCAGCCGGCCCGGCCGTTGAGCTGGAGCGCCGCGGCGATGCGCCGGTCGAGATTGCGCCCCTTGGCGTCGTTCTGCACGTCACCGATTCTTCGTGCAAGAATCCGTCACGTCAAGATACAGGCTGAAGGAAAATTGCATCACTGCGTCACGTGGTGAGGTCTACTTCCAGCGTGAGGCGGGCGTGGAGCAGCAGCCGCCGTTCCACCTCGTCCGCGGCGAGATCACCGGTCAGCACGTCCAGCCCGTAACCGTCCTCGAGTGCGACGAAGCTGCGCGCCAGTACGGCGACGTCGTCGACGGGACGGAACTCGCCCGAGCGCTCACCGTCGGTGAGCACGCGGTGGTACAGCGCGGTCTGCCGGTCGATGAACCGCTTGTACTCCGCCGCCGCGGTTTCGTTGCGCAGCACCACCGGCGCGAGTTCGTACAGCACGCGGCTGGCGTCCGCCGTCTCGCCCGGACGCGGCACACCGGACCGGATGCACGCCCGAAGCCGGTCCGCGGCGGTGGAAAACCGCGCGATTTCCTGCTCCCGCCCCTCGCAGTACATCTCGCTGCCCTGCGTCAGCACGGCGGTGAACAGCTCGTGCACGTCAGGGTAGTAGTACAGCACCGACGCCGGGGTCAGCCCGGCCTGCTGCGCGATGTCCCGCAGCCGCGCCTGCGCCGCGCCGTGCTCCAGCACGGTCTGGGTGGCGGCGGCGATGAGCTGGGCCCGGCGGGCCGTTTGGTTGCGGGGGCGCGGCATGTCCGAATCGTCGCACGGAGTTCCTGAGACCCCTGTTGACACGGCCGAGTTCGTTATCTAAATTTCGTTTAACTTTCCGGCTCCCTCCGTTCCGAGGACCTTTCCCATGAGCAGACCCCTTCCGCTGGCACTCGTCCAGGCGCCGACGCGGACCTTCGACGAGTACGCCGCCGAGGTGCGGCAGCTGGGCCAGGACCGGCCGCACGTGCGCCTCGTCGTCCACCCCGAACTGCACCTGTGCGAGCGGATGGAGGACGCGGAACCGCTCGACGGCCCGCGTGACCGCGCGCTCGCGCAGCTCGCGGGCGACCTGGGCCTGTGGCTCGCGCCCGGCAGCGTCTACGAGCGCGGCGACGACGGCGAGATCTACAACACCGCCGTGGTGTACTCGCCGGAGGGGCGCCGCGTGGCGTCCTACCGCAAGATCTTCCCGTGGCGGCCCTACGAGAAGACCAAGCCCGGTGACCGTTTCGTCGTGTTCGACATGCCCGGGTTCGGCCGGATCGGACTGTCCATCTGCTACGACGCGTGGTTCCCGGAGAGCACCCGGCACCTCGCGTGGATGGGTGCCGAGCTGGTGCTGAACTTCGTGCAGACGCCCACTGTGGACCGCACGCAGGAACTGGTGCTGGCCCGCGCGAACGCGATCGTCAACCAGGTGTTCGTCGCGAGCCTCAACGCCGCCGCCCCGCACGGTGTCGGACGCAGCCTGCTCGTCGACCCCGAGGGCACCGTGCGCGCGGAGGCCGCGGGCGCCGAGGCGACCGTCCTCACCGACGTGGTCGACCTGGCCGCCGTCGAAACCGTCCGAAGGTACGGCACCGCCGGGCTCAACCGCCCGTGGGCGCAGTGGTCACCGGACGAGCAGCCGCTGGCACTGCCGCTGTACTCCGGGGTGCTCGACCCCGCCCGCTGGGCGCCGGAAGACAGGAGCCTGTGATGGCCGACCAGGACACGAAACTGACCGCACGGCTGACCCTGCCCGGGGTCGTCGTGTTCGGGCTCTGCTACATGTCGCCGTCGATCGTGGTGTCGACGTTCGGCGTGATCGCGGTCGCCACGCACGGCTCCGCGCCGAGCGGCTACCTCGTGGCGACGCTCGCGATGCTGCTCACCGCGCTCAGCTACGGCAAGATGGCGAAGCTGTTCCCGGTGTCGGGCTCGGTCTACACCTACGCGCGCAAGATGCTCGACGCACGCGTCGGGTTCCTCGCCGGCTGGGCGATCCTGCTGGACTACTTCTTCCTGCCGATGGTGGCGTGGCTGATCCAGTCGGTGTACCTCAACGCGCAGTTCCCCGCCGTGCCGGTATGGGCGTGGCTGGTGGTCAACATCGTGCTCACGACCGGGATCAACGTGCTCGGGCTCGTGGTGGCCGACCGCGTCAACCGCGTGCTGATGGGGTTGACGCTCCTCGGGTTGCTGGTGCTGGTGGGTTTCTGCGTGCACTACCTCGCGGGCGGCTCGACCGGTTCGGCCGGCACGGCGTTCTGGAACCCCGCTTCGGGCATCACGGTGATCTCGGCGGGGGCGGCGATCGCGGCGTACTCGTTCCTGGGCTTCGACGCGGTGAGCACGCTGAGCGAGGAGACGCGCAACCCGCGGCGGACGATCCCGCGGGCGATCGTGCTGACCGTGCTCGCGGGCGGCGTGATCTTCGTGGGGCTGTCGTTCGTGATGCAGTGGGTGCACCCGGGTGCCCAGTTCGACGACCCGTCCTCGGCGGGCTACGCGCTGTCGAACCTGGTGGGCGGCAAGGTTTTCGCGGACATCATCAACGTCGTGACGCTCGTCGGCGGGTTCGCCTCCGGGCTGACGATCCAGGCCAGCACGAGCCGCCTGCTCTACGTCATGGGGCGCGACGGCGTGCTGCCGCGGCGGTTCTTCGGGCACCTGCACTCGAAGCTGCGCACGCCGGTGCCGAACCTGCTGCTGATCGGCGCGGCCGCGTTGCTCGCGCTGAACCTGTCGATCGAGACGGCGACGTCGTTCATCAACTTCGGCGCGTTCCTCGGCTTCACGCTGGTGAACCTGTGCGTGATCGCGTACTTCGTCCGGCAGCGGCGCAAGGGCGCGCGGCCGTCGGTGTTCACGCACGTGCTGGTGCCGCTCGCCGGCGCCGCGGTGGACGTGTACCTGCTGACGCAGCTCAGCCCGGTCGCCCGGTACCTCGGGCTCGGCTGGCTCGCGCTCGGGGTGGTCTACCTCGCCGTGCTGACGCGGGGTTTCCGCAAGGCGCCACCGGAGTTCGACCTGAGCGAGCAGACGCCGGAGCCGGTGCGGGAAAGCGCTTCCTGAGCACCTGGTGTTTCGCCGTGCCCG
Organism: Amycolatopsis dongchuanensis; assembly: GCF_039542405.1. Lineage (NCBI taxonomy): Bacteria > Bacillati > Actinomycetota > Actinomycetes > Pseudonocardiales > Pseudonocardiaceae > Amycolatopsis > Amycolatopsis dongchuanensis. The sequence continues at coordinate 14,989 of NZ_BAABIB010000034.1, read as the reverse complement.
GGGGGCGGTACGGGACCACCGCCCCCCGGGCACGACTTGGTGGCGCCACAAGTGATGGGTTCAGGATGTCGTCCGGGCGCGCGGATCGGAGGCCGCCACAGCGGAGCAGGTCGGACCGCAGATCTGCCACCAGCCCCCGACGCCGAGCCCCCTCACGGCACCGACTTCCCGCCTGGCCGCCGGTGCAGGAGGTCGAACCGGGACCACATCGCCTCCGCGGCCTCGATCGACCGGCCCGTCCTCGCGGGGTCCACGGCCGCCAGTTGCGCCACGATCGCCTGGGCCAGTGCCATCCCGCCGGTCAGCGACGGGAAGAACGTCACCCCCTCGGCCGGCACGATCAGCACCCGCTCCGCCGCCTCCGCCAGCGCCGGGCTCGCCGCGTCCGTGATCGCGAAGACACGCGCTCCCCGGTCGTGTGCCTCGTTCGCCGCCAGCACCGTGCTCTCGTACAGGCGCCAGAAGCTGATCGCCACGAAGGCGTCCTCCGCGGTCAGTTTCGCCGTCGCGTTCGCCAGTTCCGCGTCGCCCGCCATGATGGCGTGCACGTCGTACCCCGCCAGCCGAGCGTTGTGGGCGAAAGCGATGCCCACCGCCGCGTAGCTGCCGTCCGCGATCACCACCGTGCGCCGCGCCCCGGCGATCGCCTCCGCCACCTCGCGGATCTCCGCCTCGTCGAACCGCCGGTTCAGCAACGCGAGCCCGTCGAGGTCCCGGCGCAACGCGGCCGACGCGGGCGAGCCGACGCCGTGGTGCTCCTCGGCGACCTCGGGCGCGCTCAGCGACGACAGGTACCGCGCCCGCAACTCCTGTTGCAACGCCGGCCATCCCGCGAACCCGAGTGCCTGCGCCGTCCTCGTCACCGTCGCGACGTTGACCCCCGCGAGCCGCGCCAGGTCCGCCGTCGAGCCGAACGACGCCTCACGCGGCCGCGAGACCAGGACCTCCACCACCGCGGCCGACTTCGGGCGCAGCCCACGCTGCGGCACGCGTGCGCGCAGCCACTCCTCGAACCCGTCGAGGTTCCTCCTGTCCGCCACCCGCGCACCGTATCCCACTGTTACAAGCATGCAAAGCGTATTGCAGTTTCGCGAATCTGCAGGATACGTTGTCGGAACTCCTGGTGGTCCCCTTCCGGAAGGCGTTGGGATGACGCTCCTGGCACGACTCGACCGGCTGCCGCTGGCCCGGCCGCACTACCTCCTGCTGCTCATCGGCGGGCTCGGGTACACGTTCGACGGCATGGACTCCGCCGTCGTCGCGTTCCTGCTGCCCAGCGTCAAATCCGTGTGGCAGCTCAGCAACGGTGAGCTGGGGCTGATCGGCTCCGCGACGCCGTTCGGCTTCCTCTTCGGCGCGATCGCGGCCGGCCTGCTCGGCGACCGCGTCGGCCGCAAGAAGGTCATGATGTACGCGCTGGCGTTCTACGCGGTGTTCTCCGTGGTCGCCGCGTTCTCCCCGAACTACGAGATCTTCCTGGCCTCGCGCGTGCTCGCCGGGGCGGGTGCGGGCGCGGAAAGCGCCATCATCGCGCCGTTCCTGTCGGAGTTCGTGCCCGCGAAACGCCGCGGCTGGTTCGTCGGCGCGCTCGCCGGGTTCTTCTCGTTCGGGTTCGTCGCCGCCGCGCTGATCGGCCGGTTCGTCGTGTCGGCCGTGCCCGAGGGCTGGCGCGTGGCGCAGGTGATCACCGCGCTGCCGATCGCGCTCCTGCTGTGGTGGCGCCGTTCCCTGCCGGAATCGCCGCGCTTCCTGCTCGCCCAGGGCCGGACCGCCGAGGCCGAACAGGTCGTCGCGCGGCTGGAGCGGGCGGTCGAAAAGGCCACGAAGGCACCGTTGCCGCCGGTGCCCGAGGCCGCGGCGCAGCCCATGACCGAGACGCCGAAGGTCAACCTGCTCACCGCGCTGAAGTTCCTGTGGAGCCCGGCGATGGCCCGGCGCACCGCGGTGATCTGGGCGGTCTGGTTCGTCATCACCTTTTCGTACTACGGCTTCTTCTCCTGGATCCCCACCCTGCTCGTGGAGCGCGGGATCACGGTGACGAAGAGCTTCGAGTTCTCCATCATCATCTACCTCGCGCAGGTGCCGGGCTACTTCTCCGCGGCGTGGCTGTCCGAGCGGCTCGACCGCAAGCACACGATCGCGCTGTACCTCACCGGCTCGGCGGTAAGCGCTTTCTGGCTGAGCCAGATGAACGCGCCGTGGTCGATCACGCTCGCCGGTGCGGTGCTGTCGTTCTTCCTCAACGGCACTTATGCCGGGGTGTACTCGTACACGCCGGAGGTGTTCCCGACGTGGATCCGCGCCACGGGCACCGGGTTGTCGAGCGCGTTCGGCCGCGTCGGCAGCATCCTCGCGCCGACGATCATCGGCGTGTCCGCCGCGAGCCTCGGGTTCGGCGGGGTGTTCGGCCTCACCACCGCGGTGCTGGTGCTGGGCGTGTTGTGCGTGGTGGTCTTCGGGTTGTCCACCGCGGGCCGCTCGCTGGAGGAACTGACCGAGTCCGGCGCCCCCGTCGCCGTCACGAAGGAGCTGAACAAGTGACTGATCTGTCCACTGTGGAGGAAAAGGTGCGAGCGGAGGTGGGCGCACGGCTGTTCACCGTGCTCGCCTGGGTCCCCGAGCGGCGCACGATGCGCCGGGTGCACACCAGCCACCCCGAGGAGTACCCGGTCGGCGGCGAGAAGAGCGTCGAGATCACCGGTGGCTGGCTGGAGCGGTGCATCGTCCGGCAGGAGCCGTTCTTCGGGCCGGACCTGGCGTCGGTGCGCGAGGTGTTCGCCGACCACGAGCTGATCGACTCACTCGGCTGCGGCGCGGTGATCAACGTGCCAGTGGTCGACGGGGGCGAGACGCTGGGCGCGCTCGCGATCCTCGACGCGGAGGGCGCCTACGACGAGGCCTCCGTCGAGGCGGCGGTGAAGCTCGCGCCGCTGGCCGTGTCCGCGCTGCGGGAGCTGCGGTGAACCTGCTGCTGCGCAACGCACTCCTGCTCGACCCGGAGACCGGCGAGTACACCGAGGGCGACTTGCGGTGTGCCGACGGGCGGATCGTCGAAACCGGCCGGGGGCTGACGGCGGACGTCCGCACCGAGGACCTGCGGGGCGCCGTCGTGCTGCCCGGGCTGATCGACGCGCACGTGCACGTCACCGCCTCGACCGCGGATCTCGGTTCGTTGCCGTCGACCGCACCGTCCTATGTGGCCCTGCAGAGCGCGCGGACGATGGGCGCGATGTTGTCCCGCGGGTTCACCACGGTGCGGGACGCGTCCGGCGCGGACTACGGTCTCGCCGACGCCCAGGCCGAAGGGCTGTTCCGCGGGCCGCGGCTGTTGTTCTGCGGGCGGGCGCTGAGCCAGACCGGCGGGCACGGCGACAGCCGGAGCAGGGGCACCCACCGGCACGACGACCACCCGTGCTGCGCGGGCCTCAGCCGCATCGCCGACGGGGTGGACGCCGTGCGGGCCGCCGCCCGGGACGAGCTGCGCAAGGGCGCACACCACATCAAGATCATGGCTTCCGGCGGCGTCGCGTCGCCGACCGACCGCATCGATTCCACGCAGTACTCGGCTGAGGAGATGCGCGCGGTGGTGGAGGAGGCGGAGGCGGCGAACCGGTACGTCGCCGCGCACGCCTACACCGCACGGGCCGTGAACCGCGCGCTGGAGCTGGGTGTCCGGTCGATCGAACACGGGAACCTGCTGGACGACCGCAGCGTCGAGCTGTTCCGCGAGCACGACGCTTTCCTGGTGCCCACGCTCGTGACGTACTGGGCGCTCAAGGAGGAGGGGCGCGAGTTCGGCCTGCCGGAGGCGAGCTGGCGCAAGGTCGACGACGTGCTCGGTGCGGGGCTGGCCGCGCTGGAGCGGGCCGCGCGCGGCGGCGTGAAGCTGGTGTACGGCACGGATCTGCTCGGCGGGATGCACCGGCACCAGAACACGGAGTTCCGGCTGCGTGCGGAGGTCCAGACCCCGCTGGAGGTCCTCCGCTCGGCCACGACGGTGGCGGCGGAGCTGGTGAACATGGCCGGTGAGATCGGCACCCTGCGCCCGGGCGCGCACGCCGACCTGGTCGTCGTGGAGGGTGATCCGCTGGCGGATGCCGGTGTGCTCGCGGACCCGAAGCACATCCGGCACGTCGTGCAGGGCGGGGACGTCGTGGTGTGAGGCTGGGGGCGGTGCGGCTCGTCGTGCGACGGGCCGCACCAGGCCCCTGCCGTGCGTGATCGGTGCCGCGGCGGCGCGTGATCCGCCGGCCGCACCCGAGGCCCCAGCGCCACCCGGATGGCGTGGGCGCGGCGGAAGCGGGGTATTCCCCCGCCGTGGCCGCCACGTACCTCCTCCCCGTCCAGACCGCGCTGGTGCTGTTCCCCCTCGTCGCGCTGGTGCTCATGATCCCGGCCGCCGTCGTCGGCTACCGGCGGCGCGGGCGGGCCGGCGGCCGGACGGCCGTCGTGTTCTACGCGTTCGTGTTCTACCTGCTGGCCATCGCCATGCAGACCATCGTGCCGCTGCCCGACGGCAGCGCCTACTGCACCGAACCCACCTACGCCAGCAGCCCCCAGCTCCGCCCGTTCAACTTCCTCGACGTGATCGCCCACCGGGCACGCGGGCATTTCGGGCCGATGGCGTTGTTGCACAACCCCGCGGTCTGGACCACGGCGCTGAACGTCGTCATGCTGGTGCCGCTCGGCGTGTTCCTGCGGTACGCGGCCAGAATGCGCTTTCTGCCCGCGGTGCTCGTCGCGTTCGGGGTGTCGTTGTTCTTCGAGCTGACGCAGCTGACCGGGCTGTGGTTCGTCTACCCGTGCCCGTACCGCCTGTTCAGCGTCGACGACCTCATCCTCAACACGGCGGGCGGCGCGGCGGGCTGGCTGGCGGGTGGCCCGCTGGCGAAGGTGCTCCCGGAGCTCGACGCCGAACGGGACCGCCGGCGTTACGCCGCGAAGGTCACCGTGCCGAGGAGGTTGTTCGCGCTGGTCACCGATCTCGTCGCGTTCACCGTGTTGCTGGCGTTCGTGTTCGGGCTCCTGACGTTGTTCGGCGAGAGCCTCGGACACCGGCGGGCGCTGATCGTCGTGCTGGGGCTGGTGTGGTTCGTGCTGGTGCCCACGCTCACGGGGTCCACGCCGGGCAAACGCGCGATGCTGCTGCGGGTCCGGCGCACGAGCGGCTGCCGCGCGGGGCCCGTGTCGCTGCTGGTGCGCAACGGGATCCTGCTTTCGCCGCTGTGGTTGCTGTGGCTGCTGGTGAACCTCGACTGGAACCTGGCCGCGCATCCGGAACAGCTGCTGGTCCCGGTGGGCCTGCTCGCGTCGGTCGTGGTCGTCGTGGTGTGGTCCCCGCTGGCCATCCTCCTCGACGACGAGCACCGCGCCCCCTACGAACGGCTCACGGGCACGGTCAACACGGCGATCGTCCCGGAGCGGGTGCCGGAAGAATCACGGGTGTGAACCGGCTGAACGAACGCAACATCTGGCTCTGCACGCTCCGCGCGGACGGCTCGCCGCACCTGACGCCCGTGTGGTTCGTCCACCTCGACGGCACGTTCTGGATCGGCAGCGGCGCGCGCAACGTCAAGGTGCGCAACATCGAGCGCGATCCCCGGGTGAGTCTCGCGCTCGAAGACGGTGCCGCGCCGATGGTCGCCGAGGGCAGGGCGCGGGTGCACCGCGGCACCCTGCGGCAGGACGTGCTCACCGCGCTGGCGACGAAGTACGACGGCTGGGACGCGGCGGCGGAGATCGAGCCGTTCGGGGCGCGGGTGCTCATCGAGGTCCCCGTGGCGCGCTGGCTGCTCCACCCCTGATCACAGCGCCCGCACCGCGGCGAGCACCTCCTCCGGCACGTCGAACCCGCCCCGCGCCAGCGCCTCCGCCCTCGCCGCCGCGGAGCGGTCGAACGGCATGCGCACGGGACCATCCCCCGACGGCCGCGTCGCACGGATCGCCTGAGCGTAAGCCGAAACGTCCCGCTTGAAGTCCTCCGCGGAGCGCAGCAGGCCGGGCCTCAGTGCGATGGCCAGGAAACCGAAGTCGCTCAGCTCACCCGGCAGGATGGGCGAGCCCGCCAGCACCCCCAGCAGCTGCACGACGATCGCCAGCCCGCTGCCCCGGTGCCCGCCCCAAGGCGCGAACGCCCCCGCCAGCGCCGCCGCCGGATCCGTCGTCGGCGTGCCCGCCGCGTCGAACGCCACGCCCGGCGGCAGGGATTCGCCCAGCCGCCCGGCGAGCACGACCTGCGCGTGCACGATCGCCGACGTCCCGATGTCCCAGATCACCGGTCCGTCCGCCCCGGGGAACCCGAAGCACACCGGGTTCGTCCCGAACCGCGCCTCCGTGCCGCCGTGCGGCGCGACCCACGGCGTCGCGTTGGACGCGATCAGGACCACGAGGTCCCGCGCCGTCGCCTGTTCGGCGTAGTAGGACAGCATGCCCGTGTAGTACGTGTTGTGCGCTCCCACGATGGCGATCCCGGCCGCGGTCGCTTTGTCGACCGCGATCTGGAGAGCCCGCTGCGCGACCACGTAACCGAGCCGGTCACCACCGTCCAGCAGGGCCGACACCGCGCTCTCCCGCACCACGGAAATCGGCCGTGGGGAGCCGATTCCGCGGTCCGCGATGCTGAGGATGCGCGCCAGCCCGCTGTACCCCAGCCCGCGCAACTCGCAGTCGATCAGGTGGTCCGCGGTGATCGCGGCCTCCTCGGGGGAGAGGCCGAGCCGTCGCAGTGCCTCCACCGCGACGGCTCTCGCCTCGTCCACCGCCACGAACATCAGCCGAGCACCGTCGCGACCGCGGCCGCCGGCCCGGCCAGCGCCGGGAACCGGTCCCGCACCCGGCCGTCGTGCCCCGGGATCACGGCGGCGTTCCGGTCGGCGGCCAGGCGGTTGATCAACGCCAGCGCCCGCCGCATCTCGTCCAGGTCCGTGAACGCGAAGAACGGCCACTCGTTCTCGATCTGTTCGTAGAAGTGCGCCGCGTCGGCCGCCATGATCAGCGGCCCCGACCGGCTCTCGACGATCGTCAGCAGCTCGCCGGGGGAGTGGCCGCCGACCGGGATGACCGTCAGGCCCGGCGCCACCTCGGTCTCCTCCGTCACCAGCCGCAGGCGCCCCTCCTTCTCGGCCCGCCGCACGGCTTCCAGGTGCCCTGCCGTCGCGAACTCGCCGTCGAGCTCCCCGCGGTGCCACTTGCCGAACCAGTACTCGTGTTCGGCCACGCCCGACACGACCTCGGCGTTGGTGAACAACCCGAGGTGCCCGATGTGGTCGTAGTGGAAGTGCGAAGTGACCACAGTGGACACGTCGAGCGGGTCGATGCCGAGCAGCCGCAGGGCATCCGGTGTGGAGATGACCGGCTGCTCACCGAGCCAGTCGCGCTCGGTGATGTCGTAGCCCGTGTCCAGCAGCACGATTCGCGAGCCGTCCCGCAGCACCCAGAAGTTGTAGTCCATCTGGAGGTCGCCGTCCGGCTGACCGTAGGAGGCGTACTCGTGCAGCACCGCGCTCTTGCGCGTCACCCGCTCGCCGTAGCGGACCTGTACGACCTCGAAACCGGTCACCGCCCCAGCTCCTCGACCAGGATCGGCACCGCGACCGTCGCGGCGTGGATGCCCACGACGCTGACGATCTCCAGCACCTCCATGATCTCCTCCTGCGTCGCCCCGTACCGCACGGCGTTGCGCATGTGCAGCTTCAGCCCCGGCACGTACAGGTGGGTCGCGGACGCGTCGAACGCCGTGTAGATGAGCTCCTTCACCTTCGGCTCCAGCACACCCGTGCGCCACGGCACGGACGAGAACTCCGTGTACGCCTCGAAAAGCTCCGGGTCGACCTCCAGGATGCCGTCCCAGAACGAGTGCCAGTACCCGCGGTTCTCGGTGAACTCGGCCTTGATCCGCTCCTGGTCGGCGTCGAGCGGCTTCGGCCCCTTGCGGATGCCCTCCTCCTCCAGCACCTCCAGCAGCAGCGGGACGCCGATGTTCGAGGCGTGGATGCCGAGCGTGGAGGTCAGCTCGATGACCTCCATGATCTCCTCCTTGGTCGCGCCGAACGCCAGCGCGGCGCGGATGTGCTGGCGGACACCGGGCGTGTACAGGTGGGTGGCGGCCGCGTCGGCGGCGATGTAGACGAACTCCTTCACCTTGTCCGGCAGGTGGTTCTTGCGCCACGGCACCGCGGAGAACTTCAGGTACGCCGCCAGGAAGTCCGGGTCCAGCCGGAGGATGTCCTCCCAGGCGTCGCTCCACGTCCCGCGCACCTTGATGAACTCGGCCTTCAGCTCTTCCTGCCGCTGCGTCAGACTCGCCGTCATTGCCGTCCCTTCCCGTGTTCGTTCTGCAGCCAGCGCACGATTTCCGTGTGGTCGGCGGTCGGCGGCAGCTCCTCGGCCGCCTTCGCCCACAGCTCGACGGCCGACTCGCCGAGCGCCGAGGGCCGGCCCGTTTCGCGCGCGAGGTCCACCGCGATCCGCATGTCCTTGAGCATCAGCCGCAGCCCGAACCCGGAGTCGAACGTGCCGGGCAGCACGAACTTCGGCCACTTCGCCTCGGTCGACCCGCTGCGCCCGCTGGAGCCGTTGACGACGTCGAGCATCACCTCGGGGTCCAGCCCGAACTCCTGCCCCGCCAGCAGGGCCTCGGAGCTGACCAGCAGGTGCGTGGCGGACATGAGGTTGTTCAGCGCCTTGAGCGCGTGTCCCGCGCCCACGTCGCCGACGTGCTGCACTTTGCCGCCGATGCGTTCGAGCACCGGCCGCACGCGTTCGACGTCCTCGGCCGCACCTCCGGCCATCACGGTCAGCGTGCCCGCCTCGGCGCCGCCGACTCCGCCGGACACGGGCGCGTCCACCATCGGCACTCCCCGGCTCGCCGCCCACTCCGCGACCGTGCGCGTCGAGTGCGGCCGGGACGAGCCCATGTCGACGAGGACGGTGCCAGGCCGTGCGGCCTCCAGCAGCCCGTCGGAGTACAGCACCCGCTCCACGACGTCGGAATTCGGCAGCATGAGCAGTACGGCGTCCGCGCCTTCCGCGACTTTGTCCACTTCGGACACAACGGTCGCGCCGAGCGCCGCCACCCGGTCCCGCGCCTCGGGATCCGTGTCGTAGCCGCGCACCTCGTACCCGGCCTCGACGAGCCGGCGGACCATGGGCGTGCCCATGTTGCCGAGCCCGACGAACCCGAGCGTGGCCCCAGGTTGCAGCGTCACGGGACCTCGACCCCCTCTTCGGCCAGTTCGGTGAGCACCCGTTCGGCGACGCGGAACGACTCCAGCGCCGCCGGCACCCCGCAGTAGATCGCGGTCTGCAGCAACGCCTCCTGGATCTCGCTCTGCGTGCAGCCGTTGCGCACCGCGCCGCGGACGTGCACCGCGAGCTCGTGCATCCGGTTGAGCGCGGTGAGCATCACCAGGTTCAGCAGGCTGCGCGTGCGGCGTTCCAGCCCGTCCCGCGTCCAGACCTCACCCCAGCAGTACTCGGTGACCAGCTCCTGCACGGGGCGGCTGAAGTCCGTGACCTTCGCCAGCGACCGCTCGACGTGCTCGGCACCCAGCACCTCCTTCCGCGTCGCGAGTCCCGCTTCGAACCGTGCCTGATCCATCGTTTCTCCGTTCACTGCTGGTGGGCGGCGAGGTAGTCGTCCTCGCTGACCGGCGTGTCCCACTGGGTGGTGCCGAGCGAGATCGCCACGTGGGCCATGGCGCAGTCGCTGCTCGCGCCGTGCCAGTGCCGCTCGCCGGGCGGGACCCACACCACGTCCCCGGGCTGGAGCCGTTGGGGCGCTTCGCCTTCGCTGCACACCCAGCCGCTGCCGGTGGTCACCTGGAGGATCTGCCCGCGTTCGTGGCGGTGCCAGTGCGTGCGGGCGCCGGGGGTGAAGTAGATCGAGTTGATGGTGACGCCGTCCGTGGTCGGCAGGACGGGGTCCGCCCATACCGTGCCGTCGAAGGTGGCCCCCCGTTCCTCGGTCATCGCGCCGTCGGGACGGCCGTGCACGATTTTCACGAGTCCTCCTTGTCGTGCAGGCGGACGCCGCCGGCCGCGTCGCCGATCGCGTCCACCACGCGGTTGCTGATCTGGTCCGCGTACCCCAGCGACTGCGCCAGCGCGAAGCTGGCCATCGGCCCGGAGGCGTTGAGCGTCGGCACGCCCAGCTCGCGCAGCCGGTTCACGTACAGCACGACGTCCTTCATCATCAGCGTGCTGGTCAGCCCGCCTTCGAGGTAGTCGCCGTCGACGATGTGCGGGAACCGGTTCAGCGTCGCGAAGTTGATGCCGGTGCTGGCGTTGAACACGTCGAGCAGCTGGTGCATGTCGAGCCCGGCCTTGCGCCCGGCGACGAGCACCTCGGCGGTGGCGGCGAGGCTGACGGCGTTGAGGAAGTTGTTGAGCACCTTCGTGGTGTGCCCGGCTCCACTGCCGCCCATCGCGAACACCTTGGCGCTGAACGGTTCCAGCGTCTTCTCCAGCCGCGCGAGCGCGTCGGCGGAACCGCCGACCATGAGCGTCAGCGTGCCCTTCTCCGCGGCCGCCGCGCCGCCGGAGATCCCGGCGTCGACGAACTCGACGCCCCGCTCGGCGAAGGCCGCGTGCAGCTTGACCGTGGACGAAGGCGCGGCGGTGCTGAGGTCCACCACGATCTGCCCTTCGCGGCAGTGCGCCAGCACCCCGTCCTCACCCAGCACGACCTTCTCGATGACCTTGCTGTCGGGCAGCGACAGCAGCAGGTGGTCGGAGTTCTCGGTGACCTCGGCGACGGAGGCCGCGGCCTGCGCGCCCACGGCATCCGCTCTGCCCGCCACCGTGTCGAAACCGAGCACCGGCTGTCCACTGTCGACGATCCGGCGCGTGATCCGGCCGCCCATGTTGCCGAGCCCGATCACGCCGATCCTGGGCGCACTCATGCGTCTCCTCCCCGTCGATCCACTTCCGTCGTGTCCCACGCTCCGGCGCCACCCGAGGGACGTACCGTGCTGACGATCGCCGACCCACCGTCGGCCGACACGACCTCGCCGTGCACGTACGCCGCGTCATCGCTCAGCAGGAACGCCACGACGGCCGCGATCTCGTCCGGAGTTCCCGTGCGGCGCAACGGAACCGTCGTGCCGCGCTGGAGCATGTCGTTGCCGCCGCCCGATGCGTCCTTCGCGGCCGTGAACAACCCCGTCGGCACCAGGCCGGGCGCGACCGCGTTCACGCGCACACCCATCGGCCCGCCGTACATCGCGGCGCCACGCAGCAGTCCGAGCACGCCGTGCTTCGACGTCTGGTAGGCGAGCAGGTCGTGGCTGCCGCGCAGGCTCGCGATCGACGCGGTCAGCACGATCGCGCCGCCCGTGCCCCGCTCGCGGTAGTGCCGGAACGCCGCGCGCAGCCCGAGGAACGGGCCGCGCAGGTTCACGCCCATCACGTGGTCGAACTCGTCGGCGCCGAGGTCGGGCAGCTCGACGAACGGGCCCGTGATGCCCGCGTTGAGGTGGTGCAGGTCGATCCGGCCGAACCTCTCCAGCGCCGCCTGGACGTAGCGTTCGACGTCCTCCTCGCGGGAGACGTCCGCACCCACCGCGAGCGCCGGACCGGGCAGCCCGGCGGCGATCTTCTGCGCGCCTTCGCTGTCGACGTCCACGACGACGACGCTCGCGCCCGCGTCGGACAGGCGGCGCGCGGTGGCCGCCCCGATCCCGCTCGCGGCGCCGGTGACCACGGCCACCTTGCCCTTCATGCCTGCTTCCTTTCCGTGCCAGGGCTCACGCGTACCGCGAACCCGTCTTCGACCGGCTCGAACCGGTCGAGCACGAGCGGGTCGTGCCCGGCCAGCAGCACCGTGTCCGGTTCCGCGGCGAGCGCGGCGAGCTCGTCGAACCCCCGGTACATCGCGGCGAGGTCGGCGACCACGACGAACGGGCGGTCGCGCTCCAGCTCCTCGTAGTAGTGCAGTGCGTCGGAGGCGAGCACCACGGTGCCGCTGTCCGTGCGGACGAGGGCGATGAGCTGCCCGGGGGTGTGCCCGCCGACCTCACGCAGTTCGATGCCGGGCGCGAGGTCGTACCGCTCGGGCAGGCGCGTCACCCGGCCCTGCTCGTCGGCCTTCACGAGGCCCGCGATGTCGGGGAACTCCGCCGAATGTCCGAACTGGACTCGTTCGGCGTACGGGCCCGTCCAGAAGTCCAGTTCCTTGGCCGAGATCAGGATCTCGGCGTGGGGGAACAAGTCGACATTGCCGGTGTGGTCGTAGTGCGCGTGCGTGATCACCAGCCGTTCGATCGCCGCCGGGTCGACGCCGATCCGGGAAAGCGCTTCCGGAACCGGGCAGGTGATCGTGCGCCCGCGCCGCTCGCCGACCTCCGGGGTGAAGCCCGTGTCCACGACGATCGTGCGCTTTTCGTTGCGCAGCAGCCAGAAGTAGTAGTCCATCCGCAGTGGGCGGTCGGGTTCGCCGTACACGTGGTAGTTGAGGTAGACCTGGCTGGCGACCGTCTCGCGGGTGGCGAACCGGACGGCCAGCACCTCGTAGGTGTCGTCCATCAGTGCGCCTCCACACGGGCGGCGGGTGCCTCGGCGCCGATGTCACGCCCCGCGGTCTCCGGCAGGAACTTCGCCAGGAACACGGTTGCGACGAGGGCCACGAGCACCATGTACGAAGCGGGCCAGACACTGCTGCCGGTCGCGCTCGCGATCGCGCTGGCCACGAACGGGCCCGGCCCGGCGATGAACGCCAGTGCGATGTTGAACCCGGTCGCGCTGCCGCTGGAGCGCGTCGCGGCGGGGAACAGCTCGACGAGCATGACCACGGTCGTGACGCTGACCAGCGACTGCGGCACGACGAGCAGCAGCATGCCCAGCAGCACCGGCGCGACGCCGCCCTGGCCCATCAGCACGAACGCGGGCAGCCCGAGCACGACGTAACCGATGCTGCCGGCGAGGTTAACCCGGCGGCGGCCGTAGCGGTCGGAGATCGCGCCCGCGAGCGGGCACAGTGCCATGTAGACGGTCAGGCCGATCGCGCTGAGCACCAGCGCGTTGGTGCGGGACAGGTGCACGGTCTGGGACAGGTAGTTCACGACGTACGTGGCCAGGTAGTAGAAGCCGAGGCCCTGCACGGCCGCGATGGCGAGCGTCAGCAGCACGGGCTTGAGGTTCCGTTTCCCGGCGCTGCGCAGGGGAGTGGCGGACACCTTGCCCAGTGCCTTGAGCTCCTCGAACACCGGCGTCTCGTCCAGCTTCAGCCGCACGTACAGGCCGATCAACGCGAGCGGCGCGGCGATCAGGAACGGGATGCGCCAGCCCCAGCTCAGCATGTCCTCCGCGCTGACCACCGACTGCACGAGCAGAGCCACGAAGCTGCCCGCGACCGTGGCGAGCGCGGCGGTCGCCGAGATGACGCTGCCGAAGACACCGCGGCGGGAGCTGGGCGTGATCTCCAGCAGGAACGCCGCCGAGCCGGTCCACTCGCCGCCCGCGGAGAAGCCCTGGAGGCAGCGCAGCACGACCAGCAGCACGGGGGCGAGCACGCCGACGGCGTGGTAGCTGGGCAGCGCGGCGATGAGCGTCGTGGTCACGCCCATCATCAGCACCGACAACGAAAGCGTGAACCGGCGGCCGCGGCGGTCGCCGAGCGAGCCCAGCACGAACCCGCCGACGGGGCGGAAGAAGAACGCGACGCCGAACACGGCGAGCGACGACAGCAGGCCCACGGTGGCGCTGCTGTCCGGGAAGAACACCTTGCCCATGGTGGGTGCGAAGAAGCCGTAGACGGCGAAGTCGAACCACTCCATGAAGTTGCCGACACCGGCGGCGAGCGCCGCCCGGCGCCGTATCCGGCCTGTTCCGGCCGACGACAGCGTTGTCATCTCACTCGACTCCTGCGATCGGGTGGTGATGTCCACTCAGCGGACATTGGAATCGTTGAGTGGACGGTTGAGGCTCAAGCTAGGCGCGGGTTCCGCGAGTTGTCAATGTGTCGGAGGGCTTTTGTTTTGTCCGCTGAGTGATAACCTCGTCCACCATGCGAGCTGGTTCGGAGCCTCCCACGGGTACGGTCGCGAGGGTCGTCGCGGTGTTGCGCGCCGTGGTCGAGGCGGGTGAGGACGTCAGTGTCGCGGAGCTGACGGAGACGCTGGGGCTGCCGCGGCCCACGGTGCACCGGCTGCTGGACCTCCTGGCGAAGGAGGACATGGTCGAGCCGGACCCGGTGACGCGGCGGTGGGGGCCGACGGCGGAGTGCCAGCGGCTGGGGGCGCTGCTCGCGGCGCGGCAGGACCTGGTGAAGCTGGCGCGGCCGGTGCTGGCGGAGGTGGTGGAGCGCAGTCAGGAGGCGTGCCTGCTGGGGGTGTACCTGCCGCGGAGGCGCCAGATGATCTACGCCGCCGAGCACTCGTCGCCGAACCCGCTGTCGTACCGGATCGAGCTGAACGCGCCGGTGCCGGTGAACTGGGGCGCGTCGGGCCGGGCGATCCTGGCGTTCCTGCCGGAGGACGAGATCGAGGCGATCATCGTGGAGCGCGTCCCGGCGCCCGGTTCGGGGGAAAAGGCGCCCAGCCCGGCCGTGCTGCGGCGGGAGCTGGAGTGCATCCGGCAGCAGGGGTACGCGTTCTCGCGGGGGCAGAAGATCCCGGGTTCGCGGGGCATCGGCGCACCGATCCTGGGGGCCGACGGGACGGCCGTCGGCAGCCTGACGCTGACCATCCCGGAGATGCGGTTCCGGGAGGAGGCGAAGGAGCAGCTGGCGGAGATGGTGATGCAAGGCGCGGCGAAGCTGAGCGCCACGCTCGGGTATCGGGGTGGGGTGAGGGCTGCGGCCTTGGGGTGATGCCGAGGCGGGTCTCGGCCCGGGCGGTCAGTGGGGATGCTTCGGCATCGGGTTCGGGCGCGACGCGGGGCGAGATCGCCCGGCGCCTGGGCCGATTCGGGCAGCGGCCGGGTCGGCGGGATGGCCCGACGCGCCGTCGAGTCGCTTTCGACTTCAAGCGCTCCTGCCGCCACCGGCGCCACC
>NZ_BAABIB010000033.1:0-47467 GCF_039542405.1 Amycolatopsis dongchuanensis | reverse complement strand
CCGAGCAGCCATCCTCCTGCACGCCGTCATCACCTGGACCACAACATTGTCAGACATGACCTAGCCCGCTGAGACCTCGCGGAGGTCCTTGCCCGCACCTTCGCGGTAGAACTCGGCGAAGGATCCCCCGAGCGCGGCTTCGAGCTTGTCGCGCACGGACTGCTCCTCGAGGAACTCGTCCGGGTCGAGGACGAGGTTCGCGGCGGCCAGGAAGCTGTCGATCGCGCCCAGAATCCTTGCGGCACGGGCGAATTCGCCGTCCAGGGTGGCGACGGCGGCGACGCCGAGCGCGAGTTCGGGCACCAACTCGTCGGCACCGGCTTTCGCGGCGTTCTCGCGGGCGCTCGCGAACAGTTCGCGCGCCCGGTCGACCTGGCCGTCGTGCAGTTCGAGGTGCCCGAGGTTGTGCTGCTCGATCGCGAGCATGCGGAGGTCTCCGAGCGCTTCGTGGGCCGCGATGGCTTCCGCCGCCAGGGGACGCGCCCGGTCGAGGTCCCCGGCCAGCCGGGCGACGCCGGCGAGCAGGTGCAGCGGCTGCTGTGCGAGGCCCTTCTCCCCGGTTCGCCGGGCCACCGCCAGCGCCTGCTCCGCGTGCGCCCGGCCTTCGTCGAGGTGCCCGAGGCGGATGGCGACGCGCGCGAGCATGTCCAGCGCCTAGCCGGTTCGCCCTGCGCGGAACGCCTGCCGGAAAGCGCTTCCCGGGCGTAGCGTCAGTAGCGATGTAATCGTGTAATCAACGGAGGTCACGATGCGAGGGCACAGAGGCTGGAAGGGCCGGGGCGGCTGGCAGCAGGGTGAGGTCCCGTCGGCGGCGGACGCGGCGGGCTGGTTCGCCGGGCGGCTGCCCGACGGCTGGTTCACCGGCGCGCCGGAGCTGACGGTCGACCGGGAGGAGATCCTGGTCGTGGGCGAGCTGCCGCCGCTGACCGAGGAGTTCGCCGACGACGCGGCCCGCGCGGCGGCCGAAGCCGGGCGGATCAGCCGGTTCCGGGAGGAGACGCGCGAGCAGCGCATCGAGATCGCCCGGCAGGCCGAACACCGCTACCAGCGCAAGGTCGCGTGGGGCGCCCGGATCGGCGGAACCGAGGAGTTGTTCACCACACTCTCCGTGCCCGTGATGACGCGGCTGCGCCAGCCGGAGCGGCAGGTGCTCGACACGCTCGTCGACGCCGGGGTCGCGCGCTCGCGTTCCGACGCGCTGGCCTGGGCCGTTCGGCTCGTCGGGCAGCACGCGGACAGCTGGCTGGCCGAGCTGCGCGAGGCGATGTCCCACGTGGACGATCTCCGCGCGAAGGGGCCTGACCTGGGCTGAGCGCTGCGAAGATCCGCTGTCTGGGTGAAGCTTGGGAGATGAAGCCCGATGCGTTGACGGTCGTTCTGGATGGACAGTGGGCGGCACTGCGGCGTGACGTCCGGGAGAAGATGGCGGAGAACGCCTACGAGGAGCCTCGTGACCTGAGTACCGAGGAGTACCGGGAGTGGGTGCTCGACCAGCTGCACGTGCTGGCGAAGACCGGGCACCCGCGGCTCGGCTTCGCCCGGGAGTACGGCGGCGGTGGGGACATCGGCGGCTCCGTGGTGTCGTTCGAGATCCTCGGCTACGGCGACCTGTCGCTGATGGTCAAGTCCGGGGTGCAGTGGGGGCTGTTCGGCGGGGCGGTGCAGCTCCTGGGCACCGAGCAGCACCACCGGCGCTACCTCTCGCGGATCATGGACCTGGACCTGCCCGGCTGCTTCGCGATGACCGAGACCGGGCACGGCTCGGACGTGCAGCACCTGCGCACGACCGCGACGTACGACCCCGGGACGCGCCAGTTCATCATCGACACCCCGGATGAGCTGGCGCGCAAGGACTACATCGGCAACGCGGCGCGTGACGGCCGGATGGCGGTCGTGTTCGCGCAGCTGATCACGCGGGGCGAAGGCCGTGGCGTGCACGCGTTCCTGGTGCCGATCCGCAACGAGCTCGGCGAGCCGATGCCGGGCGTGGAGATCGGCGACTGCGGCCGCAAGGCCGGGCTCAACGGCGTCGACAACGGGCGGCTGACGTTCCGTTCGGTCCGGGTGCCGCGCGAGGCGCTGCTCAACCGGTACGGCGACGTCGCCGAGGACGGCACGTATTCGAGCCCGATCGAAAGCGACGGCCGCCGGTTCTTCACGATGCTCGGCACGCTCATCCGCGGCCGGATCAGCGTCGCCGGCGCGGCGATCAGCGCGACGGAACGGGCGCTGGCGCTGGCCGTCCGGTACGGCGAGCGGCGCCGGCAGTTCGAGCGGCCGGATGGCTCCGGCGAGGTGGTCCTGCTGGATTACCTCGCGCACCAACGGAAACTGCTGCCCGCGCTGGCGCGGACGTACGCGCTGCACTTCGCGCAGGAGGAGCTCGTCCGCACGCTGCACGAGATCCAGGGCGCCGATGACGTCGACGACCACACGCAGCGGGAGCTGGAGTCGCGTGCGGCGGGTATCAAGGCGACGGCGACGTGGAACGCGACCCGCACGATCCAGACGACGCGGGAAGCCTGTGGAGGCGCGGGGTACCTCGCCGCGAACGTGCTCGCCGGGCTCAAGGCCGACACCGACGTGTTCACCACGTTCGAGGGTGACAACACGGTGCTGCTGCAGCTCGTCGCGAAGGGCTTGCTCACCAACTACCGCGACCACTTCGCCGACCTGAGCCCGCTCGGCACCGCCCGGTTCGTCGCCGAGCAGGTCGTGGGGACGGTGATCGAGCGGACGGCCGCGCGGAAGGTGATCGACCGCCTCGCCGACGCGGCGCCGGGCCGGGACGACGAGGGCGTGCTGTTCGACCGGGCGTGGCAGGTGACGTTGTTCGAGGACCGGGAGAAGCACGTGCTGGAAGGCGCGGCCCGGCGGTTGCGGGCGGCGGCGGACGGCGATCCGTTCGAGGCGTTCAACTCCGCGCAGGACCACATCCTGCGGGCGGCGCAGGTCCACGTGGACCGGGTGGTGCTGGAGGCGTTCGTCGCGGCGATCGAACGGTGTGGCGACGCCGAGGCGCGGGAGTTGCTGAGCAGCCTGTGCGACCTGTACGTGCTGTCGAACATCGAGGAGGACCGCGCGTGGTTCCTCGAACACGGCAGGCTCACCGCGGCGCGGGCGAAGCAGGTCGTCGCCGCGGTCAACGACCTGTGCGGCCGGCTGCGCCCGCACGCCCGGCTCCTGGTGGACGCGTTCGCGATCCCGGAGGCGTTCCTGAAGGCGGAAATGCTGGAACCATGAACGATTTCCACGCGTTCCGGTCGATCGTGCGGCGGCTCGGCGTGCGGACCGATCCGGCCAAGACGGCGCTGGCCGTCGCGGCGGAACGCGTCGAGCGCCTCAAACCGAACGGGCGTCTGCTGTCCTACTCGCCGCTGAGCCGGTTCCTGGAGCTCGAAATCCTGGTCATGGGCGTCGACCGCAATGTGTACGACGCTGCGGGACCTCGCGGATTTCGGGACCCCGCTGCCGGACGTGGACTTCGACGAGCTGATCGAGCGGGCCGCGCGGCAGCGGGCGGAGCTGGAGCCGTTCCGGGTGCGGGCGGGGACCGAAGCGTTCAGCTGAGGGCGGCGGAAGCGACCCTCAGCTCCTCCAGCGCCTCGCGCGCGAGTTCGGCGTACGGGCGGTTGTTGTCCGGGGCGATCCAGCGGGCGAAGCCCGTCGTGAAGGCGAGGCTGCCGACTTCCGCCGTCAGGCGCGCCACGGGCCCGGGCAGGCCGCGTTCGCCGAGCGCGGCCGCCATCACCGTGGTGACGGTGGCGAGCTTGAGCAACTCGCGTTCCTGCAGGTCGGTGTTGGCCGCGATGATCGCCTGCCGGCGCCGGACCAGCTCCAGCCGTTCGGGTGGGAAGAGCACCGACACGGCGTCCAGTCCCGCCGCCATGACTTCGATCGGTGTCGCGGACTCCGGTGCGCCCTCGATCGCGTCCGTGAACAGCTGGGAAAGCGCTTCCTGGCCGGAGAACAGGACCTCGCGCTTGTCGGCGAAGTAGCGGAAGAACGTCCGCTTCGTCACCCCCGCCCGCTCAGTGATCTCGGCGACCGTCGTGCTCTCGTACCCGCGCTCGGCGAACAGCTCGAGCGCGGCCAGCTCCAGCCGCTGACGCGTGTTCGGCTCCCATCGGCCCATGTGCCCAGCCTAGGTCATGACACCTGGTGTCGTCGCGTGCTATAGTCATGTCACCAGGTGTCATCACTGCTCGGAAGGATTTGTGTCATGCGTGTTTTCGTCACCGGAGCGACCGGACACCTCGGCTCGGCGGTCGTACCCGAACTCCTGCGGGCCGGGCACGAGGTCGTCGGCCTGGCGCGGTCGGACGCCTCGGCCGCCAAGCTGGAGGCGGCCGGTGCGTCGGCGCGCCGCGGCGACCTGTTCGACCTGGACGGTCTGCGGGAGGCGGCGGTGGAAGCCGACGGTGTCATCCACCTCGCGTTCAACCATGAAGCGATGGTGGCCGGGGACTACGAGAAGGCGGTCGCCGACGATCTCGCCGCGGTCCGGGCGATCGCAGACGGCCTCGGCAGCAGCGGCAAGCCGCTGGTCGGCACGTCGGGGACGCTGATGCTGACCTACGCCGGGCTGGACCGCGCCGGCACCGAGGACGACGTGGTGCCCGCGGGACCGCGCGTGGACGCGGAGAACCTCGTGATCGGGCTCACCGAGCACGGGGTGCGGTCGTCGGTCGTCCGGCTGCCGCCCGTGGTGCACAGCGAGTTCGACAAGCACGGCTTCATCCCGACCCTGATCGGCATCGCGCGGGCGAAGGGCGTGTCCGGCTACGTCGGCGACGGCTCGAACCGGTGGCCCGCGGGGCACACGCTCGACGCCGCGCACGTCTACCGGCTGGCGCTGGAGAAGGCCCCGGCGGGCTCGCGCCTGCACCCGCTGGGTGACGAGGGGATCCCCGTGCGGGAGATCGCGGAGGCCATCGGGCGCCGCCTGGACGTCCCGGTGAAGCCCATCCCGGCCGACGAGGTGCAGTCGCACTTCGGCTTCCTGGCCGGCGCGGTCACCCTCGACAACCCGACGTCCGCCGAGCGGACCCGGCAGGCGCTGGACTGGAAGCCGGCGCACCCGGGCCTGCTCGAGGACCTCGAACAGGGGCACTACTTCGGCTAGTATCCGCCGGTGGTAGCCAGCCGGGACCTGGCGCGGATCGACGAGCACTCCGTGACGGTCGGCGCGCCGCCGTAAGCCGTGTGGGACGCGCTGTCGCGCGTTGTGGAGCAGTCGTTTTCGTCTTTCGGGTCGTTGGTGGTCCGCGCGCTCGGCTGTCGTGATGTCGTCGCGCGCGGGCCACGTCCGCTCGCCGCCGGGTCGGCGTTCCCGGGTTTTCACGACTGCGCGCGGCCGTGGAACGACAGGCCGAGGCAGTTTCCGGCTAGCCGAACACCGCCAGGCAGATCGCGATATAGTGGGACATCGCGGCCAGCACGGTGCACGCGTGGAAGAACTCGTGGTAGCCGAAGGTGTTGGGCCAGTGGTTGGGCCAGCGGACGCCGTAGAACACCGCGCCCACGGTGTAGAACAGGCCGCCGACCAGGAGCAGCACCAGCGCGGCGATCCCCGCGCTGCGCGCCAGTTCCGGCAGCACGAAGATCGCCACCCAGCCGAGCGCGATGTAGATCGGCACGCCCAGCCAGCGCGGCGCCGTCGGCCACAGCATCTTCAGCGCCACGCCCGCGACCGCACCGCCCCACACCACGCCGAGGATCACCCAGCCCGTCGGCTTCGACATGGACAGCACGGTGAACGGTGTGTACGTCCCGGCGATGAACAGGAAGATCATCGAGTGGTCCGCGCGCTTCATCCACTGGTAGGCGCGCGGGCTCCACAACCGGCGGTGGTACAGGGCGCTCACGCCGAACACCCCCATCACCGTCAGTCCGTAGACGGCGGTGGCGGCCGCGGCCACCCCGGACACCGCCACCGCCGCGCACACGACGAGCGCCACGGCCGCCGCGAACGCGACGAAGAACGACCAGAAGTGGAGATGGCCGCGCAGGCGCGGACGGGTGTCGACGAACTCGGAATCGGTTGCTGCGGTCACGTTCTCAGGTTACGCAAGCGTAGGTTGAGCGCCAGTCCCCGTGGTCGGGACCACGTCCGGGGCGCGTACGCTCGATCCACGTGAGTCTTCGCTCCATCGGGTCGCGCCTCGTCTACAGCATCTACAGCAAGCGGCTGATCCAGCAGGCCGCCGGGCGGCATCCGCGGCACATCGCGATCATGCTCGACGGAAACCGCAGGTGGGCGCGGGAAGCGGGCTTCACCGACGTCGCCGACGGGCACCGCGCCGGGGCGAAGAAGATCGCCGACTTCCTGTGCTGGTGCCGCGAAGCGGACGTCGAGGTGGTCACGCTGTGGCTGCTGTCGACGGACAACCTCGGCCGCGCGCACGAGGAGGTCGAAGCGCTCCTGAAGATCATCGTCGACGTGGTCGACGAGCTCGCCGCGCCCGAGAACCCGTGGCGGCTGCGGATGGTCGGCGCGCTGGAGCTGCTGCCCGCGGACATGGCCCGCAGCCTCAAGGCCGCCGCGGCCCGCACCGAGGACCGCCGCGGCATGGAGGTCAACATCGCGGTCGGCTACGGCGGCCGCCAGGAGATCGCCGACGCGGTCAAGAAACTCCTGCTGCAGCACGCCGACGAGGGCACCTCGATCCGCGAGCTGGCGAAGATCCTCGACGTCGACCACATCTCCGAGCACCTCTACACCTCCGGCCAGCCGGACCCGGATCTCATCATCCGGACGTCGGGCGAGCAACGCCTGTCCGGGTTCCTGCTCTGGCAGTCCGCGCACTCAGAGTTCTGGTTCACGGAGGCCTACTGGCCCGCGTTCCGCCGGGTGGATTTCCTGCGCGCGCTGCGTGATTACGCGTGGCGGCACCGCCGGTTCGGTACTTGACATCACCGCTCGTGATCGAACGCGGGTTGTCGATCTACCGTCGGTGAAACGACCATTCGGCGAATCACCTGCCTGGCTGCCTGCACGATTCCCGATTCGCAGGTAACTTCCGAAGTGATGGTCCGTGACCTTGCGGGCCATCCCGGGAGGCCCTGGACGTGGCGGTAGTTGAGGGAACGACGGCGGTACCAGCCGTGACGTCGTTCGCGCAACGCACGAGGGGGCCGGCACCCGGCCCTCGTGGCCGTACCCGCTGAACAGCGGGAACGACCAGCCAGGGCGGTGCCCGGCCCAGCGAGTGCGGGCGTGGTGCCACGCCCACGAGGGAGATGCCGTCGTGACTGCGCAGCGTTCGCCCCGAATGGCCTCGAACGGTGCCGAAAGCACCGGAGACTCAGCGGCTGGTCCGCTATCCCCCGACTCCCAGCGGCACACCTACGTGCTCGACACCTCGGTCCTGCTCTCGGACCCGTGGGCGGTCACCAGGTTCGCCGAGCACGCCGTCGTGCTGCCGCTGGTCGTGATCAGCGAACTGGAGGCGAAACGGCACCACCCCGAACTGGGCTGGTTCGCGCGGGAGTCCCTGCGCCTGCTCGATGACCTGCGCCGCACCCACGGCCGCCTGGACGCGCCCGTGCCGATCGGCGACGCCGGGGGCACCCTGCACGTCGAGCTGAACCACTCCGACCCGACCGTCCTGCCGCCCGGCTTCCGCACGGACTCCAACGACCACCGGATACTGGCGTGCGCGCTCAACCTCGCCGTGGAGCGCACGACGGTCACCCTGGTCACCAAGGACATCCCGCTGCGGGTGAAGGCCGGTGCCGTCGGACTGGACGCCGACGAGTACCGCGCACAGGAGGTCACCCCGTCCGGCTGGACCGGGATGGCGGACGTCGAGGTGCCGGTGGAGGCCATCGACGCGCTGTTCCAGCACGGCAGCATGGACCTCGCGGACTTCGGCCTGCCGGAGATCGGTGAACTGCCCTGCCACACCGGCTTGCGGCTCCTCGGCGGCGGTTCCGCGGCACTGGGCCGCGTCACCGCCGAGAAGCAGGTGCGGCTGGTCCGGGGCGATCGCGAGGCGTTCGGCCTGCACGGGCGGTCCGCCGAGCAGCGCATCGCGCTGGACCTGCTGCTCGACCCCGAGGTCGGCATCGTGTCGCTCGGCGGCCGGGCCGGTACCGGCAAGTCGGCGCTCGCGTTGTGCGCCGGCCTGGAGTCGGTGATGGAGCGGCGCGAGCACCGCAAGGTGGTCGTGTTCCGGCCGGTCTACGCCGTCGGCGGGCAGGACCTCGGCTACCTGCCCGGCTCCGAGAGCGAGAAGATGCAGCCCTGGGCGCAGGCGGTGTTCGACACCCTCGGCGCGCTGGTGAGCCAGGAGGTGCTCGACGAGGTCTTCGACCGCGGGATGCTGGAAGTCCTGCCGTTGACGCACATCCGCGGCCGCTCGCTGCACGACGCGTTCGTCATCGTCGACGAGGCGCAGTCCCTGGAGCGCAACGTGCTGCTCACCGTGCTCTCGCGGCTGGGCACCGCGTCACGTGTGGTGCTGACGCACGACGTGGCGCAGCGCGACAACCTGCGGGTCGGGCGGCACGACGGCGTCTCGGCGGTGATCGAGAAGCTCAAGGGCCACCCGCTGTTCGCGCACGTCACGCTGACGCGGTCCGAGCGGTCCCCGATCGCCGCGCTCGTCACCGAGATGCTGGAGGACCACGGCTGACGGCCGGGGCCGTCCCCTGCTCACCAGCCGGCGGGCAGGGGGCGGCCCTCCGCGAAGCCCGCGGCGGACTGGATGCCCAGTGTCGCGCGCTCGTAGAACTCCTCGACGTTGCGCGCGCCCGCGTACGTGAACGAGGAGCGCACGCCGGAGCAGATCGAGTCCAGCAGGTCCTCCACGCCGGGGCGGGCCGGGTCGAGCAGCATCCGCGACGACGAGATGCCCTCCTCGAACAGGGCCTTGCGGGCCCGGTCGAAGACGTTGTCGGTGCGCGTCCGGCCCGCGACGGCCCGCTTCGACGCCATGCCGAACGACTCCTTGTACGGGCGGCCCTGCTCGTCGTAGCGGAGGTCGCCGGGGGACTCGTGGGTGCCGGCGAACCAGGAGCCCACCATCGCGGCGGAGGCACCGGCGGCCAGCGCCAGCGCGACGTCACGCGGGTGCCTGATCCCGCCGTCGGCCCACACGTGCTTGCCCAGCTCACGCGCGGCGGCCGCGCATTCGGCGACGGCGGAGAACTGCGGGCGGCCCACGCCGGTCATCATCCGCGTGGTGCACATCGCGCCGGGGCCGACGCCGACCTTCACCACGTCCGCCCCGGCCTCGATGAGGTCGC
Organism: Amycolatopsis dongchuanensis; assembly: GCF_039542405.1. Lineage (NCBI taxonomy): Bacteria > Bacillati > Actinomycetota > Actinomycetes > Pseudonocardiales > Pseudonocardiaceae > Amycolatopsis > Amycolatopsis dongchuanensis. The sequence continues at coordinate 38,215 of NZ_BAABIB010000033.1, read as the reverse complement.
GGGTGCCCTCGGCGGTGACCACGTTGCCCGCGACGACCGGCACCTGCGGCGAAACCGACCGCACGGCCTTGAGCGCCGCGATCATCTTCTCCTGGTGCCCGTGTGCGGTGTCCACGACGAGCACGTCGACCCCGGCGTTCAGCACGGCCTCGGCCTTGGCGGCGACGTCCCCGTTCACCCCGATGGCGGCGGCGACCCGCAGCCGGTTCCGGTCGTCCACGGCAGGCGTGTAGATCTCGGCGCGCAGGGCCGCGGTCTGGGTGAGGACGCCGACGAGCTTCCCGTCACCGTCCACGCCGAGCGCGAGCCGCGCACCCGCGGCGTGCAGGCGCTCGAAGACCTCGCGAGCGGGGGTGTCCAGCGGCAGCGTGACGGCGGGCGGCTCGGCCACCTCGGACAGCCGGGAGAACCGGTCGACACCGGCGCAAGCGTTTTCGTCCACGATCCCGACGGGCCGGTTCTCCTCGTCGACCACGACGACGGCGCCGTGCGCGCGCTTGCCGACGAGGTTCAGCGCGTCCGCGACCGCGTCCCCGCCGGTGAGCACGAGCGGCGTGTCCCAGACGGTGTGGCGGCTCTTCACCCAGCCGACGATCTCCGCGACGGCGGCCGGGTCGACGTCCTGGGGCAGGACGACGAGCCCGCCGCGGCGGGCGACGGTCTCGGCCATCCGGCGGCCGGCGACGGCGGTCATGTTGGCCACGACGATCGGGATGGTCGCGCCCGTGCCGTCCACGGTCGAGAGGTCGACGTCGAAGCGGGATTCCACGTCCGACCGGTTGGGGACGAGGAAGACGTCGTCGTAGGTCAGGTCGTGGGCGGGCCGGTGGCCATCGAGGAAGCGCACGAGTCCCCAGATTACGTCATGCGACAGTGGGGGCATGTCTGACCGGGATCGTGACACCGAAGGCCGTGCCCGCAACGCCCGTCCGCGTGACGGGCTCGGCAGGCCGTTGCCGTATGGCGCGCCGGGCGTACCGAGGCAGCCGGAAGGCGTCGTGCGCACCCCGGACGAGACGATCGCCGAGGCCCAGAGGCTGCTGGACGAGGGCAAACCGTTCCACGCGCACGAGGTGTTCGAGGACGCGTGGAAGTCCGCCGACGGCCCCGAGCGGGACCTGTGGAAGGGGCTCGCGCAGGTGGCGGTCGGCCTCACCCACCGGGCGCGCGGCAACGCGAAGGGCGCGGAGGCGCTGCTGGCCCGCGGCGCCGAGGCAATCGAGCCGTTCGCCTCGGACGCGCCCCACGGCCTCGATGTCCGCGGGCTGGTGGCGTGGGTGCGTGCGGGCGCCGCCGAGGGGGACCGGCCGCGGCTGCGGTGAGCCCCCCTCGGCGCCTACGCCTCGTCCGGGACGTTCGCCTTCTCGGCGCCGATCGTCGTCGAGGGGCCGTGCCCGGTGTTGACCACGGTCTCGTCGGGCAGCTCGAACAGCTTCCGGCGGATCGACCGCACGATCGTCGGGTGGTCGGAGTACGACCGGCCCGTCGCGCCGGGACCGCCCTGGAACAGGGTGTCGCCGGTGAAGACGACCCCCAGGTCCCGGGAGTACAGGCACACCGCGCCTGGTGCGTGCCCCGGCGTGTGCAGCACCGTCAGGTCCGTGCCGGCGATGGTCAGGATCTGCCCGTCCGCCAGCTCGGCGTCCGGCACGATGCCGGAGTGCGTGAGGTCCCACAGCACGCGGTCGTCGGGGTGCAGCAGGATCGGCGCACCCGTCCGCTCCGACAGCGCCGGCGCGGCGTTGACGTGGTCGTTGTGGGCGTGGGTGCAGATGATCCCGCGCACGGTCCGGCCGCCCACCGCCTCCGCGATCGCGTCCGCGTCGTGCGCCGCGTCGATCACCAGGACCTCGCTGTCGTCCCCGACCAGCCACACGTTGTTGTCGACGTCCCACTTGCCGCCGTCGAGTTCGAACACGCCCGACGTGACCACGTTCCGCACCGTTGCCGTCATGCTCCGACCCTACGACTCACTGGAGCGCGCCCACAGGTTCAGACCCGCGTCGGTGGCGTACTCGTCGATCTCGGTCAGCTCGTCGTCGGTCAGTGCCGGGCCCCGCAGTGCGCCCACGTTCTGCTCCAGCTGGCGCACGGAGGACGCGCCGATGAGCGCGGAGGTGACCCGCGAGTCGCGCAGCAGCCAGCTCAGCGCCAGCTGTGCCAGGGACTGGCCCCGCCGCTGGGCGATCTCGTTGAGCTTGCGCAGTTTGTCCACGTTCTGCTCGACCGCGGCCGGGTCGAGCGACTTGCCCTGCGTGGCGCGGGAACCCTCGGGGATGCCGTTGAGGTACCGGTCGGTGAGCAGCCCCTGCGCGAGCGGCGCGAAGCCGATGCAGCCCACGCCCTCCTCCGCGAGGACGTCGAGCAGGCCGTCCTCCTCGACCCAGCGGTTGAGCATGGAGTACGACGGCTGGTGGATCAGCAGCGGCACGCCCTGCTGGCGCAGCAACGCGGCGGCCTCCCTGGTGCGGCGCGCGTTGTAGGAGGAGATGCCGACGTAGAGCGCTTTTCCTTGCTGCACGGCGGAAGCGAGCGCGCCCATCGTCTCTTCGAGCGGGGTCTCGGGGTCGAAGCGGTGCGAGTAGAAGATGTCGACGTAGTCCAGGCCCATGCGGGTCAGCGACTGGTCAAGGCTCGCCAGGAGGTACTTGCGGGAGCCCCATTCGCCGTACGGGCCCGGCCACATGTCGTAACCGGCCTTGGTGGAGATGACCAGTTCGTCCCGGTACGGCAGGAAGTCCTGCTTCAGCAGCTTCCCGAAGTTCGCCTCCGCGGAGCCGTAGGGCGGGCCGTAGTTGTTGGCGAGGTCGAAGTGCGTGATGCCCAGGTCGAACGCGCGGCGCAGGATCGCGCGCTGTGTCTCGAGGGGACGGTCGTCGCCGAAGTTGTGCCACAGGCCCAGGGAGATTTCGGGCAGCTTCAGCCCGCTACGGCCGGTCCGGCGGTAGCGCATCTCGTCGTAGCGGTTCTCGGCCGCGGTGTACGTCACGTGGCGAGCGTAGCTCTGAAGGTTCAACTCGCCGTCACTCGCTGGACGGCTGCGGATGAAAACGTGCGGGCATGTGCATGAATTGCGGGGAAGGTCTGTCGCGCCGTGGTTTTCTGGCGGCGGCGGGAGCGGGTGCGGGGATGGCGCTCGCGCCGGTGAGCTTCGCGGAGGCCGCCGAGGGCAGCCAGACCAAGGTGATCACAGGGCACCTGGAGCCGGGCGTGCCGGACTTCGTGTACCTGCCCGTGCAGGTGCCGCCGGGCGTGCGGGAGATCTCGGTCGTCTACAGCTACGACAAGCCGGCCGTGCCCGCGGGGACGCCGGGGAACTCGTGTGACATCGGGGTGTTCGACGCACGCGGCACCGGGCTCGGCGGTGCCGGGTTCCGCGGCTGGTCCGGCGGGTTCCGCGACCGGTTCTCGATCAGCCGCACCGAGGCGACGCCGGGGTACCTGCCCGGCGACGTCATGCCGGGGACGTGGAACATCGTGCTCGGGCCGTACCAGGTGGCGCCGCAGGGGATGAACTACCACGTCGAGGTGACGCTGACCTTCGGCGCGCCGGGCGAGCCGTTCAAGCCGGCTTATCCGCCGAAGCGGGCGCGGGGCCGTGGGCGCGCCTGGTACCGCGGGGACTGCCACCTGCACACCGTGTACTCGGACGGGAAACGCCTGCCGGAGGAGGTCGCCGCGGGCGCGCGTGAGGCGAAGCTGGACTTCATCACGTCGACGGACCACAACACGTCGTCCTCGCACGGGGTGTGGGGCCGGTTCGCCGGGCCGGATCTGCTGATCATGCTGGGCGAGGAGGTCACGACCCGCAACGGGCACTGGCTCGCGCTCGGGCTGGAGCCGGGGCAGTTCATCGACTGGCGGTACCGCGCGACGGACAACAAGATCGACGACTACCAGCGCGCGATCCGCCGCGTGGGCGGGCTTTCGGTCGCCGCGCACCCGTACTGCCCGTGGGTCGCGTGCAACTTCAAGTTCGGTTACGAGGAGTTCGACGCCGTCGAGGTGTGGAACGGCCCATGGACGTGGGACGACGACGCGACAGTGTCCACTTGGGACAACCTGCTCGTGGATTCGGTGCGGGGCAAGGGACGTTGGCTGCCGGCGATGGGCAACAGCGACGCGCACAACCCGGGCAACGTGATCGGGCTGCCGCAGAACGTCGTACTGGCCGACGATCTCAGTCGTGACGCGATCCTGGCTGGGATCAAGGCGGGGCGGAACTGGCTCGCCGAGTCCGCCGACGTCGAGCTGTCCTTCAGCGCGTCGGGTCCGCGCGGCCAGTCGGCGGGTATCGGCGAGCGGCTGGCGGTCGCGGACGGGGACAAGGTCGCGGTGCGGCTGGACGTGCGCGGCGTGCCGAACGGCACGGTCCGGTTGATCACCGATGAGGGGCAGATCCTGCAGCAGAGCCTGCCCGCGAGCGGCACCGGAACCGTCACCTGGCTGACGACGCCCGCGGTGTCGAAGTACGTGCGCGCCGAGGTGCGACACCCACTCGCGGACGGCACGGCGGGCGCGCCGGCGCTCTCGCCGGGCCTGAACTTCGGCCCCATGGCGGCGATGACGAACCCGATCTTCCTCGGGAGGTAGGGGGTTCGGGGTGGCCGCCTGCCCTGGGGGAGGCGGCCTGCCCTGGCGGCCGCTGAGGCTGCGGGCGCCGGGACGGTGTCAGGGCACGGCGAAGCGCGCGACCACCGTGTGGTGGCCGCGGGGCGGCGAGGTGGGGGCGCGGTGGCATGCGCGACCGCCGGACGGTGGCCGCGTGTGCCTGTGGCTGCGCCGCGGTGCCGGTTCGGGCGCGAGGCGAGGCCAGGCCACGCCCCGGGCGGGGACGACGCCGCGCCCCAGCCCGCGGACGACGCCGTGCCTCGGCCGCGGATCACGCCGCGCTCCGGTGGCGGGCCGTCCCGCGCTCTGGTGGCGGCCGTGTCACGTCCGGATCCCGCCGCTGCGGCCTGCTCCGGTGGCGGGCCGTGCCACGTCCGGACCCGCGCTGCGGCGCGCTCCGGCGGCGAGCCATGCCATGTCCGGACCCGCGCTGCGGCGCGCTCCGGTGGCGGGCCGTGCCACGTCCGGACCCGCGCTGCGGCGCGCTCCGGCGGCGGGCCCCGCCACGTCCGGAGCCCGCGCTGCGCCTCGCTCCGGCGGCGAGCCGTGCCGCGCTCCACTGGCGGGCCGTGCCACGTCCCGGCCGCTGGCCACGCCACGTCCCCGCGCGGGCGACATAGGGCCCCTGCGTGCCGACGCGCCAGCCGTTGCCCACGCTGCAGGGCCCCCACGAACCCCCTCATGCACCTCCGACGAAAGCCATCGCCTCCTCTGCCAGGGCACGCCACGGCAGGGCCGAGTCCGGGTGCAGCGCCAGCCACTCCTTCATCGGCGTGCCCTTGTTCGCGTCGAAGCGGGCGCCTTCGCCTGCGGCGACGAGGTCGTCCACGCGGGACTTCGGCAGCTTGAGCACCAGCTGCCCACGCACGTACATCGCGAAGATCCTGTTCCGCACCCGCAGCGCCTGCGTGCCGAAGCGCCCGTCCGCTGCTCCGGGTGAGGTGACCTCCGGGAGCCCGGACAGCTCGCCCACCAGCTCCTCGAACCGTTCCTCCGGCCTCATGCACCCCCTTTCAGCGTCGCGCGGACGGCGTCGATCGTGTCGGCGTCGGCCGGTTCCTTGTCCGGCCGGTACCGCACCACCCTGGCGAACCGCAGCGCCACGCCACCGGGATAGCGAGGACTGACCTGCGCGCCGTCCAGCTCGATCTCGACCACCAGCTCCGGGCGCACGTACACGGTCCAGTCGTCACGCCGGGCCTCGATCTCCTGCAACCGCTTCGTCTGCCACGCCAGCAGCTCGTCGGTGAGCCCCTTGAACGTCTTGCCCACCATGATCGGCGGCCCGCCGTCCGGATCACGGGCACCGAGGTGCAGGTTCGACAGGTACCCGGTGCGCCGCCCGTGCCCCCACTCCGCGCCCAGCACCACGAGGTCCAGCGTGTGCGCGGGCTTCACCTTGAGCCAGGCCCGCCCTCGCCGGCCCGCCGCGTACACCGAATCCAGCGACTTCACCATGACGCCCTCGTGCCCGGCGTCGAGCGCCGCGTCCAGGATCGCCGACGCGTCCTCCGGTTCCACCTCGCCGGGGATCAGGTGCTCGCCGACCACCGACCGCAACGCGGCATTGCGTTCACGCAACGGGGAGTCCAGCAGATCCACCCCGTCCAGGTGCAGGCAGTCGAAGAAGTACGGGCGCAGCAACAACTCCCGCACTTGTTCCTCCCGGCTGCTGCCGAACCGGCTCATCGTCTCCTGGAACGGCCGCGGCCTGCCGTCGTCGGTGAGCGCGAGCGTCTCGCCGTCGAGCACGACCGACTCGCACGGCAGCTCCCGCACCAGCCGCACCAGCTCGGCGACGTTCGCGGTGATCTCCCGCAGCGTGCGCGTGTACACGTGCACCTCGTCACCCTGCCGGTGCACCTGGATGCGTGCACCGTCCATTTTGTACTCGACGAGGACGGAACCGTGCTCCCGCAACGCCTCGTCGAGCGACTCGGCGGGCGAGGCCAGCATCGGCCGCAGCGGCCTGCCCAGCCGCAGCCGGAACTCGCCCAGCGCCTGCTCGCCGCCGGTGACCGCCGCCAGCGCCGTCACCGGCAGGCGCCCGGACAGCATGAAAGCACGCCGCACCGCCTCGCCGGGCACGTCCGCCGCGGCGGCGATGGCGTCCACCATCACGCCCTCCAGCGCGCCCTGCCGCAGCTCGCCGGTGAGCAACCGGAACAGGAACCGCTGCTCGTCCGCCGTGGCACGGGCGAACAACGCGTGCAGCGCCTCGGCGCGGCGTTTCGCCGATCCGCTGCCCGACAGGCCCGCGACCTCCCCGAGCGCCGCGTCCACCTCGGCGACCGTCAGTCCGGGCTCGGCCGCCGGCGCCGCACCCAGGTCCGCGAGCGTGCGCCAGCCGGTGCCGATCCGCCCCTGGCTGGGCTGACCGGTCAGGAACGCGACGACGGCGGGCAGCTCATCTTCCCCTGCACGGTTGATGAGCTCCGCCAGCGTCGCGATCTTCGCCTTCCGCGAGCGCGTGGCGGCGAGCGCCGCGGAGGCGGAGACGACATCGGCGAGCAACACGGGAACATCATGCCCCCGGGCACCGACAATTTCCGCGCGCGAGCCCGCCGCTCACCCGCCGGAGGACGCGTCAGCGCCCGCCGCGCGCCATCCGCAGCACGTCGAGCGCCTCGTCGAGCTGAGCTTCGGTCAGCTTGCCCTGCGCGATGTACCCGCGCTCGATCACGACCTCGCGGATCGTCTTCAGCTCCTTCAACGCCTGCTTCGCGACGGCCGCCGCTTCCTCGTACCCGATGTACTTGTTCAGCGGAGTCACGATCGACGGCGAGCCCTCGGCGTACGCCTTGGTGCGCTCGGTGTTCACGGTGACCCCGGCGAACACCTTGTCCGCCAGCAGCCGCGACACGGCGGCGAGCAGACGAGCCGATTCGAGCACGTTGCGGGCGATCACCGGCAGGTTCACGTTCAGCTGGAAGTTGCCCTGCGAGCCCGCGAACGCGACCGCCGCGTCGTTGCCTATCACCTGCGCGACGACCTGCAGCGTCGCCTCGGGGATGACCGGGTTCACCTTGCCCGGCATGATCGACGAACCCGGCTGCAGGTCGGGCAGCGCCAGTTCGGCGAGACCCGTGCGCGGGCCGGAACCCAGCCACCGCAGGTCGTTCGCGATCTTGTGCAGCGAAACCGCGACCGTGCGCAGGTTCGCGGAGGTCTCGACCACGCTGTCCTGCGTCGCCTGCGCCTCGAAGTGGTTGCGCGCCTCGGTCAGCGGCAGCCCCGTGACGCGCGCCAGCTCCGCGGCCACCGAAGCGCCGAAGCCCTCGGGCGCGTTCAGCCCGGACCCCACGGCGGTGCCGCCGATCGGCAGCTCACCCAGCCGCTCGAGACCCGACTGCAGCCGCTCGATGCCGTAGCGCACCTGCGCCGCCCACGCACCGGCTTCCTGCCCCAGCGTGATCGGCACGGCGTCCATCAGGTGCGTGCGGCCGGACTTCACGACGTCCTGCCACTCCGCCGCCCGCTGCTCGATCGTCGCCGCGAGGTGCCCGAGCGCGGGGATCACGTCGGTCAGCACGGCCTCGGTCGCGGCGACGTGGATCGTCGTCGGGAACGTGTCGTTGGAGGACTGCGACGCGTTGACGTGGTCGTTGGGGTGCACGTCGGTGCCCAGCTTGCGGCTGGCCAGCGTCGCGATCACCTCGTTGGCGTTCATGTTCGACGAGGTGCCGGACCCGGTCTGGAACACGTCGATCGGGAAGTGCTCGTCGTACTTGCCCTCGGCGACCTCGTCCGCGGCCTCGGCGATCGCCTCGGCCAGCTCGGGCTTGAGCACCCCGAGGCGGGCGTTGACGCGGGCCGCGGCGGCCTTGAGCAGGCCGAGCGCGCGGATCTGGGCGCGCTCGAGGCCGCGGCCGGAGATCGGGAAGTTCTCGACGGCGCGCTGGGTCTGTGCCCGGTACAGCGCGTCGACGGGCACCTTCACTTCGCCCATCGTGTCGTGTTCGATCCGGTATTCCTGTTCAGCCATGACGCCAGTTTCGCGCAGCCGCGAAGCGTTCGCTCCGTGTGCTTGGGCACGCGACATGGCTACGATCGAAGTGGGCCTGATCACAACGGAAAGGGTGGCGCGGCGATGGAGCTATCGGTGGACGTGCTCATCGTCGGAGCCGGGCCGACCGGTTTGTTCGCCGCCTACTACGCGGGGTTCCGCGGGCTGTCGATGGCGCTCGTCGACTCGCTGCCCGAAGCGGGTGGCCAGGTCACGGCGATGTACCCGGAGAAGATGATCTACGACGTGGGCGGTTTCCCCGCCGTGCGCGGGCGGGACCTGGTGAAGGGGCTGGTGGAGCAGGCGGCGCCGTGGCAGCCGACGTACCTGCTGGGCCGCAAGGCGGAAGCCCTGCGGGAAACCGGGGACGGCCTCGACGTGCTGCTCGACGGCGGGGACGTCGTGCACGCTCGCGCGGTGCTGGTGACGGCGGGCATCGGCGAGTTCACGCCCCGCCCCCTGCCCGCCGGTGACGGCTGGCTCGGCCGCGGCATGGTGCATTTCGTGCCGTCGCTGGACGCGCACGCGGGGCAGGACGTGGTGGTGGTCGGCGGCGGGGATTCGGCGTTCGACTGGGTGCTCGCGCTGCACCCCGTCGCGGCGAGCGTCACCCTCGTGCACCGGCGCGCGAAGTTCCGCGCCGCCGAGTCGATCGTGCGCGAAGCCCGGGGCCTCGGCGTCCCGCTGATCACCGACGCCGAGGTGGCCGAGCTGCGGGCCGACGCCTCGGGGGCGCTCTGCGAGGTGGTCGTGACGACCAAGGACGGCCCGCAGGTGGTGCCCGCGCAGACCGTCGTGGCGGCACTGGGGTTCACCGCGGATCTCGGGCCGATCGAGAACTGGGGACTGGAGATCGACCACCGCGCGATCACCGTCGACTCGACGATGGCGACGGCGCGGCCCCGCGTCTACGCGGCGGGTGACGTCGCCGCCTACCCGGGGAAGGTCAAGCTGATCGCGACCGGTTTCGGCGAGGCCGCGACGGCGGTCAACAACATCGCCGTGGCGCTGGACCCGCAGGCGCACCTGTTCCCTGGGCACTCCAGCAACGTGGAGTGAGGCTCACGGCGTCGGAGTGGGCGTCGGGGTCGGCGTCGGAGGCGGTGGGGGCGCGAGCTGCTGGTTGATCCACCCGGCGTAGGCGACGGCGGAGGTGTAGATCGACGGTGCCGTCGCGCAGGTCGAGGAGTTGTTGCCGGGACGGCTCGTCACGCCCAGCAGCACCCAGTGCCCGTCCACCTGCGAAACCTCAGGGCCCCCCGAGTCGCCGTAGCAGGCGCCCGCGTTGCCACCCGGGTTGTCCGTGCACAGCTCCACGCTCGCGTTGATCGGCGCGGTGCACTTCGTCGCGTCGACGAGCTGGGTGTCCAGCTGCTGCAGGACGTTCGGGCTCGTCCCGCAACCGGGCGTCGGGCAGGTCTGCCCCCAGCCCAGCAGGCGCACCGGCGTACCGACCGCGGTCGCGGTACCGAGCGGGACCGGCGCGGCCTGCACCGGCGCGGGGAAGTGCACCAGGGCGATGTCCCCGCCGGTGCCGGTGTCGGTGTAGTCCGGGTGCGTCACCAGCCTGTCCGGCGTCACGAGCTCACCGCCCTGCGTCCGGTCGTTGCTGCCCACGCGCACGGTGAACGACGTCGCGGCGCGTCCTTCCACGCAATGCGCGGCGGTCACCACCCAGGACGGGTTGACCAGCGAACCCCCGCAGAAGAACTCGCCCTGGGTGGTCTGCAACGCGGCCGTGAACGCGTGCGGCTGGTCCGCGGCGACGCCACCGACCAGCCGGGGTTCCGCGGCGGAACCCGGCTGCACCAGGACCAGCACCGCGAGCAGGCAGGACGCGGCGCAGACGAGCGCTCGTTTCACGGCAGCGGCGGGACGGAGTCTTCGTCCTCGGGCTGGCCGTCGAAGTCGATCGACGAGTAGGCACGCAGCTTGGTCAGCCGGTGGTAGCCGTCGATCATCCGCACTGTGCCGGACTTCGACCGCATCACGATCGACTGGGTCGTGGCGCCACCCGCCCGGTAGTGCACGCCCCGCAGCAGGTCACCGTCGGTCACGCCGGTCGCGCAGAAGAACACGTTGTCGCCACGCACCAGGTCGTCCGTGGTGAGGATCCGGTCGAGGTCGTGCCCGGCGGCGAGCGCCTTCTCGCGCTCGGCGTCGTCCTTCGGCCACAGGCGGCCCTGCAGCTCACCGCCGAGGCACTTCATCGCGCAGGCGGCGATGATGCCCTCGGGCGTGCCGCCGATGCCCAGCAGCAGGTCGACGCCGGTGGTCGGCCTCGCCGCGGCGATCGCGCCCGCGACGTCGCCGTCGGAGATGAACCGGATGCGGGCGCCCGCCTCGCGGACCTCCTTGATGATCTGCTCGTGGCGGGGGCGGTCGAGGATGCAGACGGTGACGTCGGAGACGCTGCTGTTCTTGGCCCTGGCGACGCGGCGGATGTTCTCGGCGATCGGCGCGGACAGGTCGACGCTGCCCGCGGCCTCGGGCCCGACGGCGAGCTTCTCCATGTAGAAGACGGCGGACGGGTCGAACATCGCGCCCCGCTCGGCGACCGCCAGCACGGCGAGCGCGTTCGGCATGCCCTTCGCCATCAGCGTGGTGCCGTCGATGGGGTCGACCGCGACGTCGCAGGCCGGGCCGTCGCCGTTGCCGACCTCCTCGCCGTTGTAGAGCATCGGCGCCTCGTCCTTCTCGCCCTCGCCGATGACGACGACACCGCGCATCGAAACGGTGGAGACGAGCTGGCGCATCGCGTCGACGGCCGCGCCGTCCCCGCCGTTCTTGTCGCCCTTGCCGACCCAGCGGCCCGCCGCCATGGCGGCGGCCTCCGTGACCCGCACCAGCTCCATGGCGAGGTTGCGGTCCGGGGCTTCCTTGCGCCTGGGGGAGCTGGGGGACGGGGTGACGCTGGACATCGGTGGCCTCCCGGTTGGGTGCTGGGCGGACACCGATTCTCTCAGACCGGACGCGTCGTGCAGGACATCTGCCGCATGGCGAAGGTCACTGGGCGTTTTCGCCGTCCTCGTCCTCGACGGACTTCAGCGCCGCCTCGATGCGCTCACGCGCGCCGTCCAGGTGCCGCTCGCAGACCTTCGCGAGGTGCTCGCCCTTCTCCCAGAGCGCCAGCGACTGCTCCAGCGACAGCCCGCCGGCCTCGAGTTCCCGCACTACCTCGACGAGCTGGTCACGGGCCTGTTCATAGCCGAGCTCTGTGTTTTCCGCGGCCTCGCTCACCGGTGCAGACTAGCGCGCTCGCCAGCGCGTGGTCGTAACCCATGAAGGACTGCGCGAACTCCTGTCCGTCACCCTCGGTGATCGCGTCCTCGATGAAGCCCTGGGCCCGCGCCACCCGGCGGCGGTACGTGGAGCCCTCACGGAACCACCACCGGGTGCCCACGTAGTCCGACGTGGCCTCGGACAGGCGACGCAACCGCACGTCGAGCCCGCACCGGCTCGCCTCGGCGCCGGCCAGCAGCGAGGACCAGCACGCGTCGGCGGCGCGGTCGGCTTCGGTGGCGCGGTGCAGCACGGCGTGGGCGCCGGCGTGCACGGCCGCCTCGGTGGTGAGCGGCAGGAACGTGGGGCAGCGCACTTCCTACTCTCCCGGTTCGACGGACTGGGCCACCGCGTGCACGGCGCCGTCGACGACGCGCACGCGCAGCGGAGTTCCCTCCGCTACTTCAGAGATGGATCGGAGCACCTGAAGGTTGCCTGCCTCGTCGGGGTACTGCACCACGGTGTAGCCGCGGGACATGGTCGCCGCCGGTCCCAGCGCGGTCAGCCGCGCCCGGGCGGAGGCCACCGCGGCCTGCTCGTGGGACAGCGTGTTCAGCATCGCGCGCCTGCCGCGTTCGCGGTGCAGCTCGACGTCGTCCGCGCGCCGGTCGATCGGGCCGAGCGGGTCGGCGAGCACGGGGCGGCTGCGCAGCTGGTCGAGCAGGCGGCACTGCGTGTCCACCCAGCCGTGCAGTGCGCGGCGCGCGCGGTCCCGCATCTGGTGGACGCGCGCGGTCTCCTCCTTGACGTCGGGCACGATCCGCTTGCCCGCGTCGGTGGGCGTGGAGCACCGCAGGTCGGCGACGTGGTCGAGCAGCGGGGTGTCGGGCTCGTGCCCGATCGCGCTGACGACGGGGGTGCGGCACGCGGCCACGGCGCGGCAGAGCGCTTCGTCCGAGAACGGCAGCAGGTCCTCGACGCTGCCGCCGCCGCGGGCGATCACGATGACGTCGACGGTCGGGTCGGCGTCCAGAATGGACAGTGCTTTGCGGATCTGCGGCACCGCGGTCGGCCCCTGCACCGCGGTGTTGACCACCTGGATCGGCGCGGCGGGCCAGCGGTTGTGCGCGTTGACGAGCACGTCGTGCTCCGCGACGGACGCCCGGCCGGTGATCAGGCCGATTCCCTTGGGCAGGAAGGGAAGTCTGCGCTTGCGTTCCGGTGCGAACAGGCCTTCCGCTTCGAGCAGGCGGCGCAGCCGTTCGATGCGCGCGAGCAGTTCCCCGATGCCGACGGCGCGGATCTCGGCGGCACGCAGGCTGATCGTGCCCCGACCGAGGAAGAAGGTGGGCTTCGCGAAGACGACGACGCTCGCCCCCTCGCGCAGCGGAGGTTCGATGGCGCGCACGAGCCGCATCGGGGCGGTGACGGTCATCGAGACGTCGGCCGAGGGGTCGCGCAGGGTGAGGAAAGCGGTCTGCGTGCCGGGGCGGGCGGAGATCTGCGTGACCTGGCCCTCGACCCAGACGGCGCCGAGCCGGTGGATCCAGTCGGCGATCTTGCGGGCGACCGTGCGGACCGGCCAGGGGTTCTCCGCACTGGTCTGATCCTTGGCCGTGGCCTGCTCGGTGCTCACTGGGAGGAGGTGTCCGGGCCGGAGGTGCCGCCCGCGTCGCTGTTGCCGGACTGGCGCTGCACGTTGCCGATCCGCCGCGCCAGCATCCCGACGAAGGAGGGGCGGTTCTCGTGGGCGCGCTCGTAGGCGAGGAGTTCCTCCAGCTGTTCCAGGGTGAGGTGTCGCAGCCGGGCGCGCAGCTGCGGCAGGGTCAGTTCGTCGTAGTTGCCCAGACCGCTCGGCCCGACGATGCTCTCGGGATCGGACTCGTCGAGGTCGTCGTCCGAGGTCGCGGGGGTGGCCCCGCTGCTGCCGAAATCCGTGCTCGGGGCGGGTTTCTCCGCGGGTTCGGTGTCTGCGAGCGGCGTGCTGCCGGTGTCGATGGGGGTGCCGTTGGTCTGCGGGAGGTCGCTGGGGCTGGTGGCCCCGGGTGCGTCGCCCTCAGCGGTCGCGGAGGTGTCGTCGTCGAAGTCGCCCTCGGCGAGCGCGCGCTCTTCCTGCTCCCACTCCTGCTCCCACGGATCGCGGGAGGCCTCGCTCACGCTGCCCGGCGTCTGCCCGTTGCGGCGGGCGGGCGCGTCGTCGGCAGGGGGCAGGTCCTCGTCGAAGGTCGCCCAGCTGGGCGTCTCCTCGACGGGGCGCAGTGCGGACAGCACCTCGTCGCCCTTGATGGCCAGCTCGGTGACGTGCTGCTGCAGCCGCATGGAGAACTGCAGCACCTGCGAGACGACGGTGACCGGCAGGCCCACCACGTTCTTGGGCAGCTCGCGGGCGCGCTCGGCGGCCGTGACGGCGAGGCCCGCGGCCACGCGGAGGGGGAGCGGGAGCGGCTTCATGCGTACAGCGTGCCGCACATGCGCCATCCTGCCCAACCCGGCGAGGGAAACGGCGCACCTGACGTGATCGGCCGCACACGACGGCGGGCCGTACCCTGGGGGCATGAGTGCAGCGAGCCCTGCCACCAAGCGCGTACTGCTGGCCAAACCCCGCGGCTACTGCGCCGGGGTCGACCGCGCGGTGATCGCCGTCGAGAAGGCCCTCGAGCTGTACGGGCCGCCGGTGTACGTGCGCAAGGAGATCGTGCACAACCGGCACGTGGTGGACACGCTGCGGGAGCGCGGCGTGATCTTCGTCGACGAGACGTCCGAGGTGCCGGAGGGCGAGCTGGTCGTGTTCTCCGCGCACGGGGTCTCGCCGGCGGTGCACGCCGAGGCGGCCGAGCGGAACCTGCGCACCATCGACGCCACGTGCCCGCTGGTGACGAAGGTGCACAAGGAGGTCAACCGGTTCGCCAAGGAGGACTACGACATCCTGCTCATCGGTCACGAGGGGCACGAGGAGGTCGAGGGCACGTCGGGGGAGGCGCCCGACCACGTCCAGCTCGTCGACACGGCCGAGGACGCGGCGAAGGCCGAGGTGCGTGACCCGTCGAAGGTGGTGTGGCTCTCGCAGACGACGCTGAGCGTGGACGAGACGATGGAGCGGGTCGACCAGCTGCGCGCCCGGTTCCCCAACCTCATCGACCCGCCGAGCGACGACATCTGTTACGCCACCTCGAACCGCCAGACAGCGGTCAAGGCGATGGCGGGCGAGTGCGATCTGGTGCTGGTGGTCGGTTCGCGCAACTCGTCGAACTCCAAGCGCCTCGTCGAGGTCGCGCTGCAGGCCGGTGCCCGCGACGCCCACCTGATCGACTACGCCAGCGAGGTGGACGAAGCCTGGCTGGAGGGCGTCGGGACTGTCGGCGTCACGAGTGGGGCGTCGGTGCCGGACGTCCTGGTGATGGACCTCCTGCAGTGGCTAGCCGACCGCGGCTGGGGCGAGGTCGAAGAGGTCACCACGGCGAACGAGAAGATCGCCTTCGCGCTGCCGCGGGAGCTTCGCAAAGCGGCCAAGTAGGTGGGGCCTGGAGTGTGAGATGGCGGCTGCCCTGGCTCGGGCAGCCGCCATCGTCGTTTCGTGCGGTCGTTGAGGGAGCTGTGGCGTTGGGTTGAGCGGTGCGGCGGGGTGACGCCTGCTGGGGCCGTGGGTAGGGCCGCAGCCAGAGGCGGCGACCGTCCGCGGCGTGGGACGGGAGCAGCGGCCCGCGGCCTGGTCGGGATCCGGCGCCGCCGCAAGCCGTAGCGCTGCTGCCGATCTGCCTTGCCGCCACTAGCCGCTCTGCGGCCGTTGCTTCAGGCAGCTACCGAGCCGAGCTGGGTGAGACGGACTGGGCGCTCACCGACCCGGCGGCGAGCAGAGCGCGCTCCCGGCCGCACGACCCACCCTGTCCCCGGCCGCAGCACCAAGGCGAGACGGCACCCGGGGCGCGGCACGTCAAGACGCCGCCCGGGGCGCGGCACGTCGGGACGTCACCCGGGGCGCGACGCGCCGAGACGCCGCCCGAGCGGCGACACGTCGAGACGTCACCCGGGGCGCGACGCGCCGAGACGCCGCCCGAGCAGCGATGCGCCGAGACGTCACCCGGGGCGCGACAGGGCGAGACACCACCTGGGCGCGGCACGGCGAGATGCCACCCGGGGCGCGACACGTCGAGACGCCCCCGAGCCGCGGCGTGGGTCACGACGTCAGGCTTCGTCCTCATCCCAGGGACGGCGGCCGCGCGGAGGAGGCCCGCTCCGGCGCCCTGGCGCGCGGCGCGGAGGTTCGCCGGCGCCGCCACGCGAGCTCCCGCCCCGCGGCGGTAGCCGTCGTGGACGGTCGCCGGGCACGCCCCGGCCCTCGCCGCCTCGGCGGCGGTCGGCGTCGTCTGGCGAAGCGCCGCGACGGCGGTCGCCTTCGTCCGGGGACGCACCACGGCGACGGTCTCCTTCGTCGCGCGGGGCACCGCGCCGCCGCTCGCTGTCGTCCCTGGCGCCGCGCGGGACGCGACCCTGCCGCCCCTGCGGCGACTTGCCGCGCGCTCCGGGCTCACCGCCGCGTTCCCTGCGGTCGCCACGAGCGCCGCCCTCGCCCCGCCGCGGCGGGTCCTCCGGGCGACGGCGAGGTGTCAGCGGCAGCGACGGGTGCGGATCACCGGCCACGGGTCGCCCGGCTGCGCCGCGCCCGTCCGCGGGACGACGAAGGCGCGTGGCACCCGCACCACGCTCAGCGGCGTCCTCAGCCACCGCCGCGTCGCGTGCCGACTTGCCTGGACGGTCAGCGGCTCCGGCACGCGGCCGGCCCTGGCGAGCCGGACGCTTCTTGTCCGGGTCCGACGTTCCGTCGGCGCCCTTCGCGGCGGCCTCCGGGTTGCGTTCCCGGTACAGCCGGAAGATGCCGATGACCAGCGTGAGGCCCGTGGTGATCGCCATCACCGGGAACCCGTTGATCAGCGGGGTGCCGACCGCGAGCGCCTTGGCGAGCGTGTCGCTGTTGGCGGGCACGCCGGTGATCAGCAGCACGACGAGCGGAACCGTGATCGCCAGGATCAACGGCGGCTGCACCATCGGCCCGAACAGACTGCGCCGCTGCACCGCGCAGATCGCGACCACCGCGCCGACGACGTAGCAGAGGTTGAACACCCAGCCCAGGGCGTTCTGCAGCTGCATGTCGGCAATCGCTCCCACCAGGGCGAGCCCGAAGGCCAGCAGGACGGCACCCCACCACGGCAGGCCGCGGCGCTCGCCGACGACGGGACGCGCGTCCCAGGGAACGGCTACCTCGTCGGCGTCGGTGTCGCTCTGCCGATCGCGAATGGCGGTCACAGGGCAACACGGTAACTCGTTCGAGCCGCCAACCGCCCGCCCCACCGTGCAGTTGGGCCTCCAGGCAGGCCAAGATGGACCGTTCGGACCACCACGACCAGCGGTTTTGCCGGTGCCGACGCTGTCGGCAATGTGCTGGTTACACGATCGACCCCGGTCAGCAATGGTCTGGACCCGGTTCGGTCGCGTTTCAGCTCGCGGCCAGTTCGTCCCCCTTCCGCACGGTCGGCAGTTCCGTCGGCGATCCGGATGCTTCGGACAGCGGGGCGACTGTCGCCCGGAATCCCTCCAAAGCCTCCAGCTCACGCCGCCGGGCGGACAGGAAACGCTGCAGGTGCGTGCTCGACAGGTTCAGCGCCTCCACCGCGTTCCCCGCCGCCCGGTGTGCGGCACTGGCCCCGGCCCGGACCCGTTCGATGTCCTCGACGACCGCCCGGTCGCTCGCCGCGAACAACGCGGCCGAAGCCAGTACCGCGAAACCCGTCGGGCCACACAGGAAGACCCGCCGGTCGAGCATCCACCGCAACAGCTCGGGATCGGTGTCGAGCGCGGCCACCACGGCCGCGTCGGAGGGAACGAACATGATCGTGCCGTAGATGGCGTCCGCCCAGCGCTGGTAACCCTTGCCCGCCAGCTCCGCGGCGCGCGAGCGCAGGTTGCGGACGTGCACCCGGAGTGCGTCGAGCCGTTCGTCGGCGTCGTCCGTCTCGACGGCCTCGGCCCAGCACGCCATGCTCGCCTTCGCGTCCACCGGGACGGTGCGATCGCCACCGACCCGGAGCACCATGTCCGGTTTCGCCGCCCCGCCGCCGGCGAGGTCGGTCTGCAGGGTGAAGTGCAGCCCCTCCCGCA
Organism: Amycolatopsis dongchuanensis; assembly: GCF_039542405.1. Taxonomy (NCBI): domain Bacteria; kingdom Bacillati; phylum Actinomycetota; class Actinomycetes; order Pseudonocardiales; family Pseudonocardiaceae; genus Amycolatopsis; species Amycolatopsis dongchuanensis. Next base: position 20,223 of record NZ_BAABIB010000033.1, on the reverse strand, counting down.
GACCCAGCGCGCGTGCCGTCTCCACCAGAACCTGTTCCCCCAGTTCGCCCCTGCCGCTGATCGAGGCGAACGCCACCTCGTACCGGCGCAGGGCCGCCTGCTGCTGATCCACGCGTGAACGCTCGACCTCGACCTGCCGCGCGGCGGCGTCCGCACGGCGCATGCTGTCCGTGTAGAGCCGCCACAGCAGGGCGATCGCCACCAGCGCCGCCAGAGCGATGACGACGGCCGCCGTGCTGATCACGGTGGATGCCACGCCTCGCCTCCTTCCTCTCGTTCTCCTCGGTCGCACGCATCATGTCGGATGCCACCGACAAAAACGGCGATGTCACGGAGTCGAACACACGTTCGAGTGAACTACTCCGGCATGTCTCCGTCGTTCTGTCGGTGATCGCCTCTAGCTTGGGCGACGTGAGATTCCTGCACACCTCCGACTGGCACGTCGGACGCACCTTCCACGGCGCGGATCTGCTCGCCGAGCAGGCCGCCGTGCTCGACCACCTCGCGGACCTCGTCGCCGCCGAGGCGGTCGATGTCGTGCTGGTGTCCGGGGACGTCTACGACCGCGCCGTGCCCTCGGCCGAGGCGGTGCAGGTCGCCAACCGGGCGCTGGCGCGGCTGCGCGAGGCAGGCGCGCAACTGGTGCTCACGTCCGGGAACCACGATTCGGCGCCACGCCTCGGTGCCTTCGGTGATTTCGCCGCCGCGGGCGGGCTGCACCTGCGCACGACGATCGCCCGGATCGCCGATCCCGTGCTGCTGCGGGACGAACACGGTCCGGTCGCCGTCTACGGCATCCCCTACCTGGAGCCGGAACCGGCCCGGCACGCGCTCGGCGTGCCGGAAGCCAAGGGGCACAACGGAGTGCTGACCGAGGCGATGCGCCGCATCCGGGAAGACCTGCGGGGCAGGGAGCGCGGCACGCGGTCCGTCGTGCTCGCGCACGCGTTCGTGACGGGCGGGCAGGGCACCGATTCGGAACGCACGATCGCCGTCGGCGGTGTCGAGCAGGTGAGCGGTGACGTCTTCGCGGGAGTCGACTACGTCGCACTCGGCCATCTGCACGGGCCGCAGACGCTCGCGGAACACCTCAGGTATTCGGGAAGTCCGCTGGCCTACTCGTTTTCCGAGGCGCAGCAACGGAAATCGGTGTGGCTCGTGGACTTCGACGCGAACGGGCTCGCGGAGGTGCGCAGGCACGAGCTGCCCGTGCCGCGGCGGCTCGCGACGCTGAGGGGCGGTATCGAGTGGCTGCTCACCGCGGAGGAGCACGCGGATCTGGCCGACTGCTACCTGTCGGTGACGCTCACCGACTCCGTCCGGCCGATCGACGCGATGCGCCGGCTCCGCGAGCGCTTCCCGTACGCCGTGCACCTGGAATGGCAGCCGGAGAACGGAAAGGCGACCGCCACGTTGCGGTACGCGGAGGCGGTGCGCGGGCGGTCGGACGCCGAGATCACGCGGAACTTCCTCGACGACTGCCGGGGCGCGCCACCCAGCGAACGCGAGGAACGCTTGCTGCGCAAGGCATTGGAAGTCGCGGGCAGAGGTGAGTCATGAGGCTGCATCGACTGGAGGTCGCCGCGTTCGGGCCGTACCGCAAGCGCGAGGTCGTCGATTTCGACGCACTCGGCTCGGACGGGCTGTTCCTGTTGCACGGGGACACCGGCGCGGGCAAGACCACGCTTCTCGACGCGGTGGCCTTCGCGTTGTTCGGCGTCGTTCCCGGTGCCCGCGGCGAGGTGAAGCGCCTGCGCTGTGACTTCGCCGAGCCGGACGAGCCCACCGAGGTCGTGCTCGAACTGACCGTGCATGGGCAACGGATGCGGCTCGTGCGCAGTCCGGAGTACGAGCGTCCGAAACGTCGTGGCGAGGGAACGACCACCCAGCAGGCCAAGGCTTCGCTCACCTGGCTCGACGGCGCTCCGGCCGGGCATCCGCCGGAGGGTCTCGTGCGGATCGACGAGGTCAGCCGCACAGTGCAGGGGCTGCTCGGCATGACCCACCAGCAGTTCTTCCAGGTCGTGCTGCTGCCGCAGGGAGATTTCGCCAAGTTCCTGCGCGCGGACACCGACGAGCGCGAGAAGCTGCTGGAGCGGTTGTTCGGCACCAAGCGGTTCGCCGACGTCGAAGCGTGGTTCCGGGACCTGCGCGTGCACAAGCGGCGGGAGCTGGAAAGCCGTCGTCAGGGGATTCGCGAGTGGGTGGCCCGGTTCGCCCAGGTGGCGGGGCAGGACATCCCGGAGGACAACCTCGCCGAGTGGGTCGGGGAAGTCAGGCTGCATACGGAAAAGGCCGTCGAGGAGGCGCAATCCGCTGAGCGCCAAGCTCGGTCTGCTTTGGACAGTGCCGAGAAGGTGTTGCAGGCGCGACGGACAGCCGCCGAACGCGTACAACGCCTGCGCGCCGCGCATCATCGTTTGTCCACATTGGCCGAGCAGGAACCGGAACGCCTGCGCTGGAAGGAGGAACTCGCTGCGGCCCGTCGTGCGGCGACTGTCCTACGTGTGGCGGCACAGGCCGAACGCTGTGCCGGGCAGCTGGAGGATGCCCGGACCGTCGAGCAGCAACGCGTCCGGAAGCTGGCTGCTCTGGGATACGCGGACACGGACGCTGACGCCGTCGAGTTGCGCAGACAGGCCGGGAAACTCCGTGAGGAGGCCGGGGCGCTGGCGGGGCTGGTCGCGGAGGCGGAGCAGCAGTCGCGTGATCGCCGGATGATCGCCCAGCTGGCCGAGCGAGCCGACCAGGCCAGGTCGACGGTGCTCGTGCTCACCGACAAACTCGACGGGATTCCCCAGCTGGCGGCGGAACTGCGCGAACAACTCGACGCGGCGACGACCGCGGCCGGTCGGCTGGAGGGGTTGCGAACCAAAAAGGCTGAACTGACCGCTGCCGTGCAGGACGCGACCGGTCTGCCCGCGGCGGTGCGAGCGGTCGCCGAGGCCGAGGAACGGGTGCGTGCCGCGGTCGACGCCCACCAGGAAGCCCGCGAGCACCAGCTGAAGCTGCGTGAGCTGCGGTTGGACGGGATGGCGGCGGAGCTGGCGGCCGGTTTGGTCGACGGCGGGGCTTGCCCGGTCTGCGGGTCCGCCGAGCATCCGGCGCCTGCGCGGCCCGCCTCGGGTTCGGTCGACCGTGAGCAGGAAGCCGAGGCCGAAGCGGCGGTCCGGCGCGCGGAAGAGGCGCGCAGTGCCGCGGAAGCCGCGAAACACCGTGCGGAGACCGCGCTCACCGCCCTGCGGGAGCGGCTGCGGGGGCGCAGCGGCGAGGAACTCGAGGCCGAGCTGCACCAGGTGACCACGCAGTTGGCGGAGGTGGAAGGCCAGGCGCAGCGCCGGACCCGGCTCGCTGCGGAGCTGCGGTCCGCCGAAGCGGAGAAGAGCTCGCTGACCGACGACTTGGTCGCTGCGAAGGAGGCCGTCGCGGCGGCGGAAACCCAGCGCCTGGCCCTGCAGGAGCAGGTCGAGAAGCGCGAGCGGCGGCTGGACGAGGCGCGCGGCGAGCACGCGGACGTGAGGACGCGGCGGGCGCACCTCGTGGGCGTCGTGCAGGCACTCGACGCGTTGACGGAGGCGCGCCTGGCCAGGGCGACCGCCGAGGAGCAGGTGGCGGAGCGCGAGGAGGAGCTGCGTTCCTGCCTCGCCCAGGCGGAGTTCGAGACGGTCGACGAGATGCGTGCGGCGGCGCGTCCCGACGACGTGATCGCCCGGCTGGAGAAACGGCTCACCGACGCGGCGAACGAGGAGGCCGCCGCCCGTGCCGTGCTCGCCGAACCCGAGCTGGCGGACGTATCCCCGGACGACGAGGTCGACGTGGGTTCGGCGGTCGAAGACGCACGCGCCGCCAGGGCCGCCGCGGAAACCGCGGTCGCGCAGCTGGAGGCGGCCACGACCCGCGCGACGGAGCTGGAGCGGCTGGCCGGGCGGCTGACGGAAGAAACCGAAGCGATCAGGCCGCTGGAAGAGGAGTTCGAGGAGCTCGACGCGCTGACCGACGTGGTCAACGGCCGGGGCCAGAACGCCCGGCACATGTCGTTGCGCTCGTACGTGCTCGCCGCCCGGCTGGAGGAGGTCGCCGTCGCGGCCACCGCGCGCCTGCAGGCGATGAGCCAGGGGCGCTACTCCTTCGTGCACTCGGACCGGGCCGGGGCCCGTGGGACGCGAGGCGGACTCGGTCTCGACGTGCTCGACGACTACTCCGGCACGGTCCGGCCGGCGAAGACACTGTCCGGGGGCGAGTCGTTCCTCGCGTCGCTCTCGCTCGCGCTCGGCCTGGCGGACGTGGTCGCCGCCGAGACCGGCGGAGCACTGCTGGACACCCTGTTCGTCGACGAGGGTTTCGGCACGCTGGACGCCGAAACCCTCGACGTCGTGATGAACATCCTCGACGAGCTGCGGGCCGGTGGGCGGGTCGTCGGCCTCGTCTCGCACGTCGAGGAGCTGCGTCAGCGCATCCCGACCCGGCTGCGGGTGCGCAAGGCGCGGACCGGATCGACGCTGGAGGTGCAGATGTGAGCTAACGCAGCTCGGGGGACTCGTGGTCGAGCAGCCAGCGCTTGACGTCGACGCCCCAGCGGAAGCCGCCCATCGCGCCACCGATGCGCAGCACCCGGTGACAGGGCACGAACAACGCGGCCGCGTTGCGGGCGCAGGCGGACGCGGCCGCCCGGATGGCCGCGGGCCGTCCGGCGAGCGCGGCGTAGTCGCTGTACGTGACCGGTTTGCCTGCGGGCACGGTCCGCAGCACGTCCCACGCGTGTTGCAGGAACTCGCCGGACCGCTGGCGGACGGGGATGTCGTCGATGGCGTCCAGTTCGCCCTCGTGGTAGCGGCGGGTGGCCGTGCTGACGGCACCGAGGTCGCGCTTTTCGCGCAGCTCACCCGGTAGGAGGGAGCGCGAGATCTGCGGCGTCAGCTTGTCGAGGTCGGCGGTCCAGCCGGAGGCCAGCACGGCTCCATCGCTCGCGACGATCGCGGTGAAGGGGCCGATGGGGGTGTCCATTGTGGACCAGTGGGCGATGCTCATGGGGGTCTCCTTCGATCGGGTCAGGCGCTTCGCCAGAGGTACATGCCGGCGTACGAACGCCAGGGGCGCCAGGCCTGCGAGTGCCCGGCGAGGTCGGTGATGCCGAGTGCAGCCGCGCCTTTGCGGACCACGAGGTCGTCTGCGAGGAGCAGGTCGGGAACGCCGAGGACGCGCATGAGCACGTAGTCCGCGGTCCACGGTCCGACGCCGGGCAGAGCCAGCAGCTCGGCGCGGAGTTCGTCCGGGTCGCGGCCGACGTGGACCTCGAGGCTGCCCGTGGCGAGTGCCTCGGCGGCGGCGAGGATCGCCTCGACGCGGCGGCGAGGGCCGCGGAGCACGTCTTGACCGTGTTCCGCGACAGCCTCCGGCGTGGGGAACAGCGTGCCCCAGGGCAGCTGCTCGCCGAGGGCTTCCGCGAGCCTGCCCGCGGCCGTCCGAGCGGCGGCGACGGACACCTGCTGCCCGAGCATGGTGCGGAGCAGCAGCTCCGAGCCGTCCACCGCGCCCGGCACCCGGATGCCCGGTGCGGCGGCGACCGCGGGCGCGAGCGCCGGGTCCTCGCCGAGCACACGCAGGACGGCCTCGGGATCGGCGTCCAGGTCGAGGAGCCTGCGCGTGCGAGCCACGGCGCTCCCGAGGTCGCGCACGTCCGCGAGCCGGAGTTCGCAGCGGATGTGACCGTCCTGGGGAGTCAGGTCGACGGTCGCGGGGCCGTGGGGCAAGCGCAGGGTGCGCCCGTAGCCGCCGTCCTCCGCCCACTCGACGCCAGGCACTGCGCGGGCGGCGAGGAAGCCGAAGATGCCCGCGGCGTCGAACGGCTTGCGGTAGGGCAGGCGCAGGCTGAGCCTGGTGCCTGCGGGCTCGTCGGCGAGCGGGGTGCCCTGGCGTCCGCGCGCGGCCGTCGCGGCGGCACGCAGCTGCGATGGCGTGCGCGCGAAGACCTCGCGGATCGTGTCGTTGAACTGGCGGACGCTGGAGAACCCCGCGGCGAAGGCGACGTCGGCCAGCGGCAGCTCGGAGAGCTCGATCAGCAGGCGGGCCGAGTGGGCGCGGTGCGCGCGGGCCAGGGCGAGCGGGCCCGCGCCGAGTTCTGCCGTCAGCACCCTGCCGAGCTGGCGCTCGGAGTAGCCGAGGTGCCTGGCCAGACCGGGCACGCCTTCGCGCTCGACGACGCCGTCCGCGATCAGGCGCATCGCGCGGGCGGCGAGGTCCGCGCGGAGGTTCCACTCCGGCGAGCCGGGGACGGCGTCGGGCAGGCAGCGGCGGCACGCGCGGAAGCCCCCCGACTGGGCGGCGGCCGACGTGGGGTAGAACCGCACGTTCGAGGCCTTCGGGGTCAGTGCGGGGCAGGAGGGGCGGCAGTAGATGCCGGTGGTCTTGACGGCCACGATGAACTGCCCGTCGAAGCGGGCGTCGCGCGAGGCGACGGCGCGGTAGCAGCGCTCGGCGTCGCGCCAGAGCGCCTGCCCGGCGGAGGTGGCTACGGCTGTCATGGCTTCGATACTGCCAGCAGGCCAGGGCCCTGACTGGCGGAAAACCGACATGGCCGTGGCGGGGGTCCCGGGGGTGCTTTCGCGGGCTCGGCGACGGGCGTGCGACTGGGCGAGGAGGTCGGTGGGTGGCGGAGGCGGGGGCGACCGATGAGCTGAGCCGGGAGCGAGGGCGGGCCTGGTGGCGAGTGAACTCGCTGGTGGGCGGGGTCAGGTGAGGAGCTAGCTCGGGCCGGGTGTGCGGGGCCGGTGAGTGATGGCGGCGGCTGTCGGGGAGGTGGCTGCGCGAGCCAGGGCAGGGTGAGCCGCCGCAGCCCTCGCCAGCCGGGCCGCTGCCGCAGCCCTCGCCAGCCGGGCCGCTGCCGCAGCCCGGCCGTCGCCCAGCCCTCGAGCCAGGACAGGGCGAGCCGCCGCAGTCGTAGCCGCCGCTCTCGCCAGCCCGGCCGCTACCGCCGCCCCGCCGCCTCGCCGCCCAGCCGTCGGCCAGTCCTCGGTCGGGCTGGGCGAGTCGCCCCGGTGTGGACCGGCCCCCGGCCACGCGGCCCGATCGGGGCCTCGGCGACCGGGGCGGGGTGGTGGTCTGTGCGCAACTAGACTGTTCGTCCGTGAGCCTCACCCTCGGCATCGTCGGGCTGCCCAACGTCGGCAAGTCCACCCTGTTCAACGCGCTGACCCGCAACGACGTCCTCGCGGCGAACTACCCGTTCGCGACGATCGAGCCCAACGTCGGCGTCGTGCCGCTGCCCGACGCGCGGCTGGACAAGCTCGCCGAGCTGTTCCACTCCGAGAAGATCGTGCCCGCCACGGTGTCCTTTGTGGACATCGCGGGCATCGTCAAGGGGGCTTCCGAGGGCGCGGGGCTCGGGAACAAGTTCCTCGCCAACATCCGCGAGGCCAACGCCATCTGCCAGGTCATCCGCGTCTTCGACGACCCCGACGTCGTGCACGTCGACGGCCGCGTCGACCCCTCGGCCGACATCGAGACCATCAACACCGAGCTGATCCTCGCAGACCTGCAGACCCTCGAAAAGGCCCTGCCGCGCCTGGAAAAGGAAGCCCGCACCAAGAAGGAGAACCGGCCCGCGCTGGAAGCCGCGCAGCAGGCCAAGGACATCCTCGACAGCGGCCGCACCCTGTTCTCCGCCCAAAAGGAGGTCGACACCACCCTCCTGCGTGAGCTGAGCCTCCTGACCACCAAGCCCTTCCTGTACGTCTTCAACGCCGACGAGGGCATCCTCACCGACGAAGCCAAGCGCGAGGAGCTGACGAAGCTCGTCGCGCCCGCGGACGCCGTCTTCCTCGACGCGAAGATCGAGGCGGAGCTGCTGGAGCTGGACGACGAGGAGTCCGTGCGCGAACTGCTGGAGTCGGTCGGCCAGCACGAGCCCGGGTTGTACGCCCTCGCGCGGGCCGGGTTCCACACGCTCGGCCTGCAGACCTACCTCACGGCGGGGCCGAAGGAATCGCGCGCCTGGACGATCCCCAAGGGCGCCACCGCTCCGCAGGCCGCCGGCGTCATCCACACCGACTTCGAGCGCGGGTTCATCAAGGCCGAGATCGTGTCCTACGACGACCTGATCGAGGCCGGGTCGATGGCCGCCGCCCGGGCCGCGGGCAAGGTCCGCATGGAGGGCAAGGACTACGTCATGGCCGACGGCGACGTGGTTGAATTCAGGTTCAACGTATAAGCACGTGCGAGTTGCTCTTGCGATGTCTGCATGAATTCTCTCCGCAGGTGGCCGCAGAGTGCGTGCCGCGATGGGCGGCTTCTTGTTCGCTCGGACAGATGCCGGGCTGGGAAGTTCGCTGACGCGAGGGCCGTGCGAATCGCGGGTCACGACCGTTCGAGCGTGCGGGCCCAGAGCCGATCAAGGCCCAAGCTTGCAGGTCATTCAGGTCGCTGCGGTGACGCGGAGGAGATCGAGCTTGTTCTCGTCCGTAGAACCTGCGGCAGCGGTATGAGCGACGATGCGCAGATCGGCTCCCGGGACGGAGAGGACGTCGCAGTCGAGTGTGATCGCACCGACCTCGGGGTGCTCGATCGTCTTGCGGCTGCTGGTGTGCTCGGCCGGCCTTCTACGACGTCGAGGGCGAGCACACCGCCGCCAACCGCGCTGCCGGTCTGCGGGATGCGCGCCGCATCGGCGCGGTCTTCCTCTCGCCGGACCGCGTGCCCTGGGATGCGAAGGCCGAGCACCTCGAGGCGCGGCGGGCCGGGAAGGCCGCCTGACGCCGGTCGTGACGGCCGACGGCATCACCATCGTCCACCGCGTTGGTCCTCCGGTGCAGAGGTCGGCCGTTGATCGGCGGCCGGCAGTCGTACTTCGACCCGAATGCCGCCAGCTGTGCGGGCCCGCAATGTCAGGGTGCCGTCGTGGCCGTCGACGATCGCGCGTGCGATCGCCAGGCCGAGTCCCGTTCCCGAGTGGTCGTCACGTCGTGTGCGCTCGGATCCGCGCTGGAACGGCTCCGCAAGCGTCGACACGGTCGCGTCGTCGAGGACCTCGCCGGTGTTCTCCACCACGAGGGTGACCTCGCCATGGGTCGACGACGTCGCCACGCGTGCCCAGCCGCCCGCTGTGTTGTGGACGATCGCATTGTGCAGCAGGTTCGTCGCCAGCTGGCTCAGCAGGGCAGGGTCCCCGCGCACGTCGGCGCGGTCGCCTGACAGGTCCAACGTGACGTCGCTGCGCTCGGCAAGCGGCAGAAGCTCTTCGGCCGCCGCCTCGGCAGCCAACGACAGATCGATGGGTTCACGCTTGTCGATGCCCCGCTCGGCAGAAGCGAGAGCGAGCAGCGCCTCTGCCACGGCGATGGCGCGGTCATTCGTCGCGGCGAGGCGCTCGAGGGCGACGCGCGGATCCGCGTCAGGGTCGTCACGTGCGACGTCGAGCACCGATCGCATCACCGACAGGGGCGTGCGCAGCTCATGTGAGGCGTTCGCGGCGAAGCGCCTCTGCTCGGCGACGTGTGATTCGATGCGGGCGAGCATGCTGTCGAACGCGTCCGCGAGCTCGCCGAACTCGTCGTCGCGCCCGGTCATCCGGATTCGGTGCGACAGGGACCCCGCGGCCGTGGCTCTCGTCGCGGCGGTGATGCGCTGCAGAGGCGAGAGCATCCGTCCGGCCAGGAACCATCCGCCGATGAGCCCGAACGCCACAAGGAAGGCGAAGGCCCACGTAGCGCGCGGCCAGAACGCGCGGCCCAGGTCCGACCGGTTCGGCACGAACCCGCTTCGCATGGGAATCGCGTCGTCGGGCACATAGCGCAGCAAGAACAGCCACACGAGCGCGAGCAGGATCACGCCGGCGACGATGACGATCAGCGCGTAGCTGAGGGCGAGGCGCGCACGGGCGCTGCGTAGAAGCGTCATGACGGCACCGCGATGCGGTATCCGACGCCAGGCACTGTTTCGATGAGCATCGGTTCGCCGAGGCGTTTGCGCAGGGATGACACGGTGATGCGCACGGCGTTCGTGAACGGGTCGGCGTTCTCATCCCATGCGCGTTCGAGCAGCTCCTCGGCGCTGATCACGCCCCCGGCGGCGTCGACGAGCACTTCGAGGACGGCGAACTGCTTGCGGGTGAGGGCGACGTAGCGGCCGTCACGGTAGACCTCGCGGCGGAAGGGATCCACGCGCAGTCCTGCGGCTTCGAGGATCGGCGGTCGCCGTCGGTCTCTGCGTCGGGCGAGGGCGCGGATCCGCAGCACGAGCTCGCGCATCGCGAACGGCTTCGTGAGGTAGTCGTCGGCTCCGAGCTCGAAGCCGGTCTCCTTGTCGTCGAGCCGGTCGGCGGCCGTCAGCATGAGGATCGCCGGTCCTTCCCCTGAGGCGACGATCCGGCGGGCGACCTCGTCGCCGGATGGGCCTGGGATATCGCGGTCGATCAGCGCGATGTCGTACTCCGTGACCGACAGCGCCTCGAGCGCCGAGTCGCCGTCGCGCGCGATGTCGGCGCTGATCGCTTCCAGGCGCAGCCCGTCACGGACCGCTTCGGCGAGGAGGGGCTCGTCTTCGACGATCAGCACGCGCATGCGCCCATCGTACGAACGCGCACATATCGTCCGCGTATCGAAAACGGCATACGCTCTCGCAACACGCGCTTGCGTGAGCTGGGGGTATGACATTCACGAAGCGCATCTTGTCTGCCAGTGCCCTTGTGGCAGTGATGCTCGGCGCGGCCGCCTGCGGGGCGGCTCCCGACTCCGCGGATCCGCGGTTCGCCGACGGGACCCTGCCGGAAGAGGCGACGCTCGACGACACGTATCCCGGCATCACGAACCTCGATCCCGACCTCGTCGCGGCCGTGCGGGCGGCCTCCGCCGACGCCGCCGAGGAGGGCATCGAGTTCTTCGTCAACAGCGGCTGGCGCTCGGTCGAGCATCAGCAGCGCCTCTATGAGGAGGCGGTCCAAGAGCACGGGTCCGAGTCGGCCGCCGCCCGCTGGGTCGCGACGCCCGAGGGATCGGCGCACACGACCGGCGAGGCCATCGACATCGGCTACTGGGATGCCGCCGCGTGGCTCCAGGAGAACGGCGCGCGCTACGACCTGTGCCAGATCTTCGACAACGAACCGTGGCACTTCGAACTGCGCGAGGGGGCGAGTGCCGACGGGTGCCCGAAGCCGTACTGGGACGCGAGCTTCGACCCGCGCAACAGCGCCTGAGGCCTGACCCGAGCTCATGACGCCGGCAACGAAAGCGCCGCCAGTGCATGAGGGCCGAGTCGCCCCGCCTGTCCCGTGGGGTCTGCTTTTGCCGACAGCCAATCAGGAAATGGTGCCTGAGGGCCGGATCCGCGAGGGCGAGCATGAGCTCGTGCAGGCCGAGGTGGCCCTGGCGATGGCCGAGGGGTACCTGCAGAACCTGAAGTCGCGGAGGACCGGCCGAGTAGCCGGCACTGATAGGGTCGAAGGCGTACGCCCCGGTGACTAGTCGGGCCTTCGGGTCCGGACTCTCGGGGCCACAGTTTTTCCGGGTTCATATTCGTGGCGGGTGTCGCCTCGCAAGTAGCACTCGAAGGCTCGGTCGGGCGCACCGAGGCGCGTGCCGAGCCTCCGTGATCGGCGAACTTGGCAGGCCTTCTGCAATGAGTCGTACAACGGGCGTTCGGTCTCGCCGATGAAATGATCAGCTCATGGACATCGCCGCCCTCATCATCTCGGGCCTCTCCTTGGTCGTCGCCGGCATCGGCACCTACTGGTCCAACAGGCGCTCGAAGGAGGCGCTTGCTGGGTCGCGACGCGCCGCCGCCGACGCTCGTTGGTCGGCGCGGCAGGAAGCGGTGCAGCGGCTCACATGCCCGAGCACCCGGAACCCCGACTGGCGGACTTCCTTCGCGCAGCACGGGGTCGTCTGACACCCGAGCGTGCTGGGATCTCCGATGCTGCCGGGCGTCGCCGGGTGGAGGGGCTGCGGCGGGAGGAGCTCGCGATACTGGCCGGCGTGAGCGTCGACTATTACACCCGCCTGGAACAGGGGCGCAGCAAGAGCGCATCACCAGAGGGTCCTTGACGCGATCGCCGGAGCGCTTCAGCTCGACGACGCCGAGCGCATGCATATGCACGCCATCGCCAGGCAGCGGCCAGCCCGTCCGCGCTCGGACAAACCGCAGCGGCTGCATCCGGAGACACGGGCGCTCCTGGACGTGTTCGAGGCCTCGTTGCGACCGGCCTTCGTCCTCGGCCGACGCCTGGACGTTCTGGCGCACAACCGCCTCGCCGGCCTGCTCATCGCGGACTTCGAGGGCATGCCCGTGTCCGAGCGCAACCAGGCCAGGTTCGTCTTCCTTGATCCGCATGCACGAGACCTGTACGCCGACTGGGGACAGGTCGCGGCCGATACCGCCGCGATGCTGTGCATGGACGCCGGGGACCACCCCGATAATCCGGCGCTCGGCCGCCTGGTCGGCGAGCTAGCGATCCACAGCCCCGACTTCTGACGCATCTGGGCGCGCAACCGCGTCCACCGACGCAGCGCCGGCACCAAGAGTTACCGCCATCCGCTCCTCGGCGAGCTCACCATCACCTATCAGGCGCTCACGCCCGGAGACGACCCCGAACAGACGGTGTTCGTCTACCGCGCTGAGACGGTAAGCCCGTCGGAGCACGCGCTGCGGCTTCTCGCGTCGGCGCCGACCGCGAGCGCGCCGGCCGGCGCCGACCGGCGGATCAGCCCTTCGAGTGCACCGTGACGATGTAGCCGTCGGGGTCTCGGAAGGAGAACTGCGTGCCGAACGGTCCTTCGAGTGGCTCCTGCACGATCACCACGCCCTGGGTGCTCAGGCGCTCGTGGAGGCCAGCCGCGTCCTCGTTGCGAAACCAGACGCCGATGCCGGCGCCCGGTTGAGGGATGGCGTCGAGGTCGACACCAGGCAATGGGACGCGCACTGCGAAGGTCGCGTCCCCTGCCGAGAACACCGCGGCGTCCGGGTTCGGCGCAGGCAGCCGCACCATGCCTACGGTGTGCTCGTAGAACGCTGCGGAGGCCTCGAGATCGCGCACCTGAAACGAGACGAAGTCCGGGCCGCTGGTCGTGCTGTTCATGAGTTTCTCCAATCATCGGGGTGTCAACATACTGACACTGACTGGATTGTGTGTCAAACTGTTGACATGAAGTCGGGAGGATACGTGTCTCCGGATCAGCTGGGCGTGCTGATCAAGGAGACCCAGGCCGTCTTGAACCAGCGGATGGATGAGGTGCTGCGTCCACTCGGGCTCAGCGTCTCTCAGTACGCCTGCCTGCGGAACCTGCACGAAGAGCCCGGCATCACCGGATCAGAGCTGGCTCGGCGCACCTTCGTGTCGCGCCAGTCGATGAACGTGCTCGTTCAAGGGTTGGAGAGGCAGGGCCTCGTTGAGCGGGCCCCCGAGCCCGGCCCGCGTCGTGAACGCGGAGCCATGCTCACTCACGCGGCAACCGAGATCCTGGCACGCGCCGACAACGCGGTGTCGGACGTCGTCGGCGCCATGACCGAGCACCTCGGGCAGGAGCAGCGCAACGAGCTCCACGCACTGCTCAGCGCATGTCGGGATGCACTTGCCAGAGAGTCATCGCGGTGACCTTCTCGGCGTCGATGGCGGGCTACTTGCCGGCTCTGTCTGCCGGCCTGTCCTGTGTTGTTTGGAGTCGCCCATTCCCGGGCCCACAAGCATCCGGCGGATGCAGTCGCGTCAGATCGGGGCGAGCGTTCTCCAACTGTTCCCCCAGCGTGAGTATGAGCTCGTCGTCACCGATGGCGGCGCCGAGGTGGATTCCCACAGGCAGACCACGCTGATCGAGGCCCCACGGGACGGAGAGAGCGGCACCCCCGGTGACGTTGAAGATGCCAGCGAACGGAGAGACCGAGAAGAGCTCTGCGAAGTGCACCGCTGCGGGGCGGTCCGTGCTCATCGTCCCGATGAGCGGCGGAGGCTGAGCTGTCGTGGGGGACAGGACGACGTCGACGCCCGAGAAGTGATCGGCGAAGGCGTAGCTGAGAGCGTGCAGTTCCGTCAGGACACGCAGGAGTTCGACGGCTGTCATGCTCCGCCCCGCCCGCACGACCTCTGCAGTCACCGGTTCGAGCACGTCCGGATCGAGGCCTTCTCCATCGCTCAGGAGCCTGGCCAGATGTGCCCCGGCGATCGCGCCGAAGACGGAGCCGACCCTCCTGGCCTCTTCGGTGGGCCGCACACGCACGACACGATGCCCTATTGCAGACAGCACCTCAGCGGCATCCGACGTGGCCTGCACGTAATGAATCGCCCTGGGTTTCGTTCCTACCTGCTTCCCTGTCCAGCGAGCGCTGGCTGGGCTGATTCGAGGCCAGCGTAGTACGCCTCCTCGACCTCGACCGGCGTGCGGTAGTCGAGCTCGCCGTGGAGACGAGCGTTGTTCCACCACCACACGTACTCGAGCGTCGCGAGCTCGACCTGCTCGACCGTCCGCCACGGGCCCTTCCGACGGATCAGCTCGGTCTTGTAGAGCCCGTTGACGGCCTCGGCGAGGGCGTTGTCGTAGCTGTCACCGACGCTCCCTGTCGACGGGGTCGCGCCGATCTCGTTGATGCGATCCGTGTAGACGACCGAGAGGTAGTTCGACCCATGATCGGCGTGGTGGACGAGGTCATCGAGCGACCCGCGCGCGCCCCACGCGGCCATGTTCAACGCCTGTAACGGCAGCACCTCCGCGCGCAGCGTCCCGGCGACGGAGGGCACGCGCGTCTTCGCCGCGCGATACCCGCGCGAGGTGAGGAACCTCGGCACCGCGTCGCGGAGGACGCGGCAGAGAAACTCGACCCCGAACTGATCCCTGTGTTCGTCGATGAAGCGGATCATGCTCGTCAGGGACGGTCGAGTTCCTTCGCGAAAGACACGCTCGCGGCTTTGAGGACCTCGTTCGCCTTCTTCAGCTCGGCGTTCTCACGGCGAAGTCGCTTGTTCTCCTCGGCGACGTCGGTCGGCACGCCGGGGCGCTGCCCGGCGTCGATCTCGCGGCGGCGGTGCCACACGCGCAGCGTCTCCGGGCTCATGCCGAGCAGGCTCGCGACATGTCGCACCGCGGACATGAGGTTCGGATGCTCGAGCTTGGCCTCGGCGAGCATCCGCAGCGCGCGCTCGCGCATCTCGGGCGAGTACTTCTGATTCATCGCATTCCATCCTTGCTCGAAGAACGGAACGAAACCCAGGGCGATTCACGTCCACAAGTCGATTCACGCTGCACGCTTCGAAGCCGTGCTCGGCGAAGGTGCGCGCGGAGGACAGCAGCATCTCGTGCCGATCGAACTGCGCAACCCCGACCATGCTCCAAGAACAGCCATTCTTGAATGACCGGTCAAGTTTGCTGTGGAGAGTCCTCTTGCGCCTGGCGTCGCGCGGTGTAGGCCGTGTGTGCTGCGAGGGTGGCGGTCACGGCGAGCACGGCGACGCTGAAGGCGCTCACTGGGAGGTGTCTGGCCAGCGGCATCGCGACGAATGTCAGCACCATGAGCACTGCGGCGGCGATGAAGCGGGATCGGGCGAGGCGTCCGAAGCGGGATCGGAGGAAGAGGATGTTGCCGACGAGGTAGACGAGCGGTCCGGCCGATGTCACCAGGACGGTGGCAGGGGTGAGGTGGTCGTGCGAGAGTCTCAGCTCGATCGACACCGCGACGAGGATTGCGCCGAGGACCATGAGCGCGTGAGCGTACGCATACGCCGAACGCAGTGCCGCCGTCGAGGAATCGCCGCCGCGAGTCTCCGGGCCTGCGAGTGCGAAGTAGTTCCACCAGAGGACGAACAGCGACGCGAAACCGATCACTGCGCTCAAGGCAAGTGATCCAGTGAGCTGTCCGCTGGCGACAATGCTGCCGCCCATGAGCAGAATCGACTCTCCGAGCGCGATGATGAACACGAGGCGGTTGCGTTCGGCGAGGTGGTCGGCATCGGTGTCCCAGTGCTCCATCGGAGCGGAGCCGAGCCCCGGGATGCGGTACTGCGCGAGGGGCGCGGCATAGTCGACCACGACCGCAACCACCCACAGGGCGAGTCTCGATTCTGCGGGCAGTGCCGCCCCGAGCACCCAGAACACACCCGCCAGGAGGGTCCACAGCAGCAGCATCCGGTAGTTGGCCGCGAGACGGTGACCGCGGTACGCGATCATCATGAAGACCGGGCGGATGACGCCCATGAGCAGGTAGCAGCCGACGAAGAGCCAGGCCGCATCCTCGAACGCACGTGGGATGGCGATGGACATGCCCAGCGCCGTGAGCATGAGCACTCCGCAAAGCAGTTGGACCTGTGTGCGACCGGGGTCGAGCCAGTTCATCGCCCAGGTCGTGTAGTTCCAACCCCACCACACCGCGGCGAACACCACGACGGTCTGTGCGGCCCCCTCCCAGGAGAGATGCTCGATCAGCAGGTGCGACAGCTGGATGATCGCGAAGACGTAGACCAGGTCGAAGAAGAGCTCGACGGGGCCCACCTCGGAGCGGCGGTGCCCGGGGCGGGCGAGTGCAGCGGTGGCCATCAAGGATACCTCCGGGTCGTGGGAAAAGCTGTGGTGGCGCACCTCGAGCGGGCGTCCGGATGCTAGACGCCCGCTCGAGGTACGAAGAAGCGTTCTCAGCCCTCGCGGATGGTCATCTTCGCGAGCTTGTCGCCTGCGATGTCGAAGATGAACGTGGAGCGTCCGTTGGCGTAGTTCGAACGCCAGTCGCCGACGACGGTGATCGTGCTGCCCGCGACGTCGACCTCCTCGACGGCGAGCGTGCCGCGCGCCCCGATGAACTCCTTGTCGCTCCATCGTTTGATCTCGTCGCGTCCGGTGAACACGCGGCCCCAGTCGTCGACCGCGCCGTCCGGGGTGAACGCTCCGAGGAACGCCGCCTCGTCGTGTCGGTTGACGGCGTCGATGAACGACGACACGGGCTCGGGGATCGTCAGGTCCGTCATCTCATCCCTCCCTGTCAGCGAGTGGTGTAGCCGCCGTTGGCGAAGATCGTCTGCCCGGTGATCCACCAGCCCTCGGTCGCGAGGAAGCGCACGATGGGTGCGATGTCCTCGATCTTGGTCAGCTGGTTCCCCATGCCCTGCGACTTGTGGAACTCGACCCGCTCAGGGGTCTCCTGCCCGTAGAAGAACGGGGTGTCCATCGGCCCCGGCGCGATCGCGGTGACCGAGATGCCCCGCTCAGCGAACTCCTTCGCCGCTGCACGGGTGAAGTGCTCCACAGGGGACTTGCCGCCGGCATAGGTCGAGTACCCGTCGGTGAACGCCGCGAGCAGCGAGGTGACGATTGTGATGACCTTCCCGCCGTCGGCAAGCTTCCTGCCGGCCTCCTTGATGAAGAAGTACGAGGCCTTGGAGTTGATGTCAAACATCGAGTCGTACTCGTCTTCAGTCGTCTCGACGATCGGCTTGCGCAGCACCTTGCCGACCGTGTTCACGGCGACGTCGATCTTCCCGATCGCCGCCTCCGCATCGGCGAACAGCCGCTCGACGTTGGCCGGGACGGTGAGATCACCCTGGAACATCGCGCCCTTGACCCCGGCGGCCTCGACAGCGGCAAGGGTCCGCTCAGCGTCCGGGCGCGTCGAATCGGAGTTGTAGTGGATCGCGACGTTCGCCCCGGCCTCGGCCGCCTGGCGGGCGATCAGGCCGCCGAGGTTCTTCGCGCCCGCGGCGATGAGGACGTTCTTTCCTGCGAGAGTGTGCTCGGTCATCGTGCTTCCTCTGTGTCACCAGTATGTATCAATGTAGCGTGGCTACATACGGTACTATAGCGACATTATGGAAATGGCGTCGAGTGATACACGGGAGAGGCTGATCTCCGCTGCCGCTGACCTCATCGCCGCCTCGCCCGGCGAGGACTTCTCCCTGCGCGCGGTATGCGACGCGGTGGGCGTGAAGATGCCGACCCTGTACCACTTCTTCGGCTCCAAGCAGGGGTTGATCGACGCCGTCGTCGAGCACGGCTTCGACCTCTACCTCGGCGAGAAGGCGGCGATGGAGTCCTCAGGAGACCCGATCCAGGACATACGGGCCGGATGGGATGCCCACGTCGCATTCGGCCTGACCAACCCGGGCTTCTACACCCTCATGTACGGCAAGGTCAGCCCGGGCCACTCGCCCGCCGGCCAGTCGAGAGCGAACGAGATACTGAAAGGGCTCACCTCGCGGGCCGCTGATCAGGGTCGCCTGGCGGTGTCGCCGGATCAGGCCGCAGCCCATGTCCTCGTCTCGAACATCGGCGTCACCCTGCGCCAGATCATCCTTGCGCAGCCGGACCCGGAGTTGAGCCACGCTGTGCGCGAGGGAGTGATGGCGGCGATCACCGGCACGGCGACCGGACAGGGAGACGCCCTCAACGCGGCGATCGAGGTTGCCGCTGCACATCCACACATCCTGGGCGCCACCGAGACTCAGCTGCTCGTCGAATGGCTGGGCAAGTTGAGCAGGGAAGTCTCCTGACCGCCCGCATTGATCGAGAGGCGAGCACACGTTCGACTCCACAGCGCCTCGCCGTGGACGCCGCCGACGCCCTCGAGGTCTCGCGGCGGTCCTGGCCCGTAGCGCCGACCTGCAAGTCCGTGACGCGGTCCACGATCGAGGCCAGGCCCGCGGATCGGACGCGCCCCAACGGCGTGCATAAGGAGCGGAAGTTGGCCGAGGTCCCGGACTCCGTCACGGGCGAGCTACGGAGCCACCGGGGCGCGAGGTCAACAAACATTCGCCAACCGCGGCGACGTGGTCGAGTTCCGCTTCAACGTCTGAACCGAGGCTGTTCGCCCAGGTCAGGCGCCGACGCGACTTCCGGATGCGTCAGTGGATCGTCAGAGCGACCCACAACGTCCGTAAACAACCGGGCAGACGCGAGCCGGGTTCGGTCCTCCGCGCTCGGCCACAGATGCGCGTAGGTGTTGAGTGTCACAGTCGCGCTGGAGTGCCCTCTGAACGGTGACGACGTCACATCCTTCCGCAATGACCCCCGAGGCGAAGGAGTGTCGAAGGTCGTGCAGGCGGAGCGTCGGGCATCCAGCCGCCTTGCGAGTCAGCCGCCACCAGTAGCCCACGGTGTTCTGATGAGGTGGATTTCCGCTTTCGCCCTCAAACAGCCACGAGTCCGGCTCACCCGTCGATCGATGCATGGCGACATAGTCCTCGATCAACGCCAGCAGGTCGTCTGAGACGTGTACCACACGCTCTGACCCGTATTTCGGTGCTCGAATCTCCACACCGCCGCGACCTTCGCGCTGGACCTGCCGAGCAACCCTGATGCTGCCCTGGTCGAAGTCGAAATCTGCGAGCCGGAGAGCGGTAGCCTCACCGAGCCGGAGCCCGGCGAACGCGCAGAGCGCGACGAAGGGCTTGAACTTCGAATCAACCGCAGCCAGTAGAGCCCTGACCTGTTCGGGCGTGGGGAGGGCCATCGCAGCCTCGGAACGACGGGTACGGGGAAGCCGAACACCGTCTGTGGGATCGGACGCGATCAGTCGGTCTCGAACCGCACCGCGAAACACCGCCCGGATGTTGTTGAAGCGTGTCTTGATTGTGCCCGGTGCCAGCCCGCGATCTCGTCGCTCTCCACGGTCAAGGCGGCCCCTGCGGGGCCGCTGATCCGGCCCTCATCCTGTCGAACCGCCAGACGCGGGCGTGCGGCTGGCGCCGGTCCCGCGTGGCGGTTCGACGGAGGCCAGGCGGCCCCACAGCCGCCGCAAGAGGAAAAGATGCCCTCGCCGGGCAGGCAATACCGCTAAGTTTAGGCGAGTTTCCGCAGCTCAGAGGCGTTTGGAGGCGTCGCCCACAGAGCGGTCACACCCCGACAGAACAGTTGCCTCAATTGAAGATTCCCCTCAACCGCAACGGCGACTGTCTCAAGTGGAGAACCGCCTAACCGGCGGGAACGACTGAACAGAGCCTCCGGTAACGCCCTGACCAGGTAAAACGTACTAACTTAGCGGTATTGGCCGGGCAGGCAGGCTCCGGGATGGCCGGGATAGCGCAGGCGGGGTTGCGTTGGCAGGGTGAGGGCGCTTGGTGGTCATCCCGTCGCCTGACTGATGGCTATCACACCGCGCCGGAGCCGCAAGCTTGGCGAATTCGGCCGGCGGATCGGACGAGGGATGCGGCTCCGCCACGGTGTGATCGAGACGCCATCAGGCGACGGGATGACCCCCAAGCTAACGGGTGATGCGCCCCGGGTGCGGTGCAGGCTCTGATCCCAGGGAGGATGCGGAGCATGCCGG
>NZ_BAABIB010000032.1:0-38392 GCF_039542405.1 Amycolatopsis dongchuanensis | reverse complement strand
CGTGCGGCGTGCGCCCCCGCTTCCGTCGCCGCCGCACGCGCACCCGCCGCGGCTCCCGTCGCCGTGTTCGCCGCACCGCGTGCCGCACCGGCAGCCGCACGGGCGGCAGTCGCATACCCGCGTGCCTCGTTCGCCGCGTCCTGCGCCGGTTTCTCATACGTCCCACCGCGGCTCGCCGCGGCCATCGCGTCCATCGCCGCCGACCGCGCGTCGGCCGCGCGCTGTTCACGCTCCGCCGCGTACGCCCGGTTACGGGCCTGCGCCGCGTTCCGCTCTTCGTTGCGCGCGTTGGTTTCCGCCTGCGCCGCGCGGCCGTTGGCGTCGTCCGCGCCCTGCCGTGCCACGGACGCGATCCCGGCCTGCCGGTCCGCCTCCGCCCGCGCCGATCGCGCGACCGACGCCTGCTGGTCCGCCCGCGCCCGGGCCGCGGCAGCCGCGGACCGTTCACGCTCGGCCGTCGCCCGCGCCGCCGCGGCCGTCGCCGCCTCCCGCTCCGCCGTCAGGCGCGCGGTACGCGTGCGCTCTGCTGCCGCCCACGCCTGTGCTTCCGCGGCCTCCGCCGCCTGGCGCGCCGCCTTCGTCCGCACGGCCGCGTCCTTGGCGGCATCCGCCTGCACCCGCGCCGCGTCCGCGAGCTGCGCCGCCGCACGCGCGTGTTCCTCCGCGTGCAGCCGCCACTGGTGCGCCTCCTCGGCGTGCCGCTCGGCCTCTTCCTGCGCGTTGCGCGCCTGGTCGGTGAACGCCGTCGCGTCGATCGCGTGCTGCGCGGTCTCCGAAGCGGTGACCGCCGCCTGCGCCGCGCTCGCCATGCCGCGCGCCATGTCCGCCCACTGCGTGCCGTACGTCAGCCCGGTTTCGACGAGGACGTTCGCCTGCACCTGCGCCGCCGCCGACGCCTGCTGCGCGTCCGTCGCCGCCTGCCTCGCGTACCCCAGCTGACGCGCGACCTCCTCCTTCACGCCGGTGAACGCGTCCGCCGGGTGCTGCCCGCCCGCCTTGTTGGCGGCCAGGATCTGTGCCGCCCTGCGTGCCTCGTTGCTCGCCGAGACCAGCGCGTTCGCCGCCTGCTCCAGCGCGCGGACGCCGTTTCCGTGTGCCACCAGCAGGTCCTTGCGCGCCTGCGCCGCCCTGGCCGCGCGCTTGGCGAGGTCGGACAGCTGCTCGGCCGCGGCGTCACGGGCTTCCTGGTCCTTCAGGTACTGCTCACGCGCGTCGGCGTCCGCCTTCGCGGCCAGGAGGTAACCGCGTGCGAGGAACTCCGCGATCGCCGCGTCGCCGCCGTCCAACGCGGCCTGTGCCGCACGCTTCACCTCGGGACCACCCGCTCCGACGAGCATCTGCACCCGGGATCGCAGCTGCGCCAACCGTTCCTGCTCGCCACGGGTCGCGTCGGCATCTCGCTGCTGCGCGATCTCCTTGCCGTAAGCCAGGAACAGCATGCGGTCGGAGTCCGAACCGGACAGCACGCGCTCGACCTCGGCGTTGAAGTACGGTCCGCCCGTGCCCCGCAGCGGCTCGATCGCCGCCCGGTCCTGGCGCGCCTGCTCCTGCTTCCGCGCCGTCGCCCTGGCCTTGGCCTCCCGCAGTCCCTGGTTGAGGAACTCCATGAGCGCGGCGTTGGTCCCGGCGGCCAGCGCGGCCGCGGCGGCCTCGCGGACCTCGGGATCCTCCGCCAGCTCGGCGTTGTCCACCACGAGCTGCCGGAACCGCGGATCACCCCAGTCCGGCACCCCCGCCGAACCGTCCCACTCCTGGTACGGGTCGGGCGGCATGGGCCGCGGCGACGTCGGCTCGTCCGCCGCCGTCGCGGGCAGCGGGGTCGCGGCCAGCACCGGCGGCGGCTGGATCAGCCCCGCCAGCAGGACGAAGGCCAACAGGGCCGACAGGCATCTTCGGACGTGCGTCAACTCGAACTCCCCAGTGTGGACGGCGAAAACGCGCCCACCACGGGCGCGGGAAGTGCTCAGGCGAGGACTCGGGCCTCGCCGTCGAGGGCCTGCTGCAGCAATGCGGCCCAGTACTGGGCCTGCTGCGCGGCCTGCGTGCGTTCGGCGTCCCAATCGGACTGCGCGGACTGCGCGGGCCCGGTGATGGCGACCCAGTTCGGCCCGGTCGCCGTACTCGCGGCCGCGTACACCGCGGCCCAGTTTTCGGCCTGGCTCTGCGCCAGTTGCTGCGCCTCGGCCCAGTACGACCGCGCCGGAGCCGTGTGGTCGCCGACGGCCTGCCACGCACGGACGGCTGCCGCCTTCGCCTGCTCGGCGAGTTCACCAGAGGCTTCGCGCGCGGCCTGCTCGGCTGCCGCCGCGTCCGCGAGCAACGCGGTGAGCGTGGCGCGCCACCGAATTTCGTTGTCCGCGCCCTGCTGCCGGAAGCTCTCCAAGTCGAGCCTGGCCCCGAAAGCCCAGCCGTTGGCGAAGAAATCGACGAGGTCGGCGTCCGTCGCGCCGGGACGCACGGCGTAGGCGGCGCTCCCCCGTACCTGCGCGCCCGGGTCCTGCACGGCGAGCCCGCGCACGAAGGCGCGGTCGGCCTCAGCGAGCGCGGCGGCCTGCTCGCCCCGTGCGGCGCGGGCCGCGCTGTCCCGCTGCTTCGCGGCCTCGAAACCGCCGTTGGCGAACCGTTCCCGGTCGGCGTCGTCGCGGCTGTTGACCGCGAACTGCGCGGCGGCGTGCACCTCGGGCGAGAACTCGGCGGTGAACGCGGCCAGCACGCGCTTGGCGAAGTCCGCGTTACGCGCCTTTCGCTGGGCCGCGAGTTGGACGGCGTAGTCGTATCCGGACTCGAGGAACCGGTCGATCGCGGCGTCCGGCGCGCTGGACAACAACGCCTGCCACGCCGCGATCCGCACCGTCGACCGCGGGTCGTACTGCGCGAGGTAGCGCACCCACAGCTCGTCCGCCGGACCCGACTGCACCCGGACTTCCGCCGCGAGTGCCGGCCCGGCCGCGACCAGCGGCCCGAGCACAGCGGCGACCCCCAGGCACGCCGCACCGAAAAGCGCGCGCTTGCGCATGAAACCCCCTGCCCCAGTCCCGCGGACGAGGTTCCGCGGTAAAGCGAACGTAAGGGGTGTGCCAGCTTTTGACAAGAACCGGATGGCGCAACCTGACGTTCAGCGCCGCGCACCGGTCAACGGCGGCACGGCGAACCGCACGTACCGGCCGGTGCCCGCCGCCGCGTTGAGCCGTTCGGGTTCCGCCCGGTCGGCCCAGATCCCCGTGCTGACACGGAATTCGAGCGCGTGCAGTGCGGCGATCGTCTCCGCGGGCCGGAACGCGCAGTGCCCGGTGCCCTCGACGTACGCCTGCCGCAGCAGCTGCCCGCGACCGGCGCCGGTCACCAGCCTCCCGTACCAGTTCTCCTGCTCGACAGGCACGAGCTGGTCCGCGACGGTGTGGATCGTCAGCTCCGGCACGCGGATCCGGCCGGTCGGCACGGACGTGCGGGCCAGCGTCGCAACCGCACGCGGATCGGCCTTGACGTCGGCGTCACGGGTCAGTGCCGCCAGGTCCGCCTGGAGGTCCAGACCAGCGCGGCGGTAGAGCGCCTTCACCTGCGGAGCGTGGCTGCTGCGCTCCAGCAGTGCCCGGTAGTCGACCCCGGCGTTGGCCGCGCTGTTGCCGCCGGCGGCGAGTTCGACCTGGTACCGCCCGGACAGCACGAAGCCGAGCACGAACTGCGTGAGCGCCTGTTCCTGCTGCTGTTCCTGGGTTTCGTAGTCCCGTGGCGCGGCGTCGCCGGTGTACCACGTGGGGACGTTCATGAGCGCGGCGGCGAGCGCGATGCGCGCCCGCCCGGCCGGGGTGGCCTGCGCAGCGTTCGTGATCCCGGCCAGGGTGGCCGCCGCCGCGTTCGCCTCGTCCTGGCTGCCGTAGCGGACGAGCTTCACGTCCTGCCCCGGCGCGAGCAACCGGGACAGCGCGTACTCGCCGTCGAGCTGGTAGTTGTTCAGGTTCAGCGCGCCGCCGACGAGGCCGCACGTGGTGAGCGCGCCGTCGATGCGGTGCCGCGCGTCCTCGGCTTCGAGCGCGCTCACCAGGCCGCCCATGGACGTGCCCCACGCGAGCGTGCGGTGGGCCGGGCCGATCCTCGCTTCGAGCGCGGCCAGCGCGCCGAACTGGTCGCGCACCGCGGATTCCAGTGCCCACAGCGAAGGTCCCGAGTAGGACGAGCCGACGAGGGCGTAGCCGTCGGCGAGCAGCGCCCTCGCGGTGTCCGCGTCCGGTGCGTTCTGCGGCTCCAGCGGCCCGAAGCCGTGGCTGTACAGGATGATCGTGCCGTTCCACGACTCCGGCACGTCCGCCACCCAGCGCGCACCGCTCGGCAGGGTTCCGGTGAGGTGCCCCGTTTCCTCGGCCGCCGCGGGCGGCGCGAGCACGACCGCCAGGAGCAGCGCGGCCAGCAGGGCGGCGAACCGCCTCACCGGCGCGCCTCTTCCGCCACGGCCCGCGGCTCGGCCAGGTCCACGCGGCTGCTCTCACGCAACGCGAGCACGCACCCGACCGTGACGAGGCAGCAGGCGGCGATCACGGCGGAGATCAGGCCCGTGCCGACCCCGGCGAGCGCCGCGAACACGACGGGCGCGATGCCCGCGCCCAGCCCGGCGATCTGGTACCCCAGCGACGCGCCGGTGTAGCGGGTGCGGGTGCCGAACAGCTCGGTGCACAAGGCGGCCAGCGGTCCGTACATCGCCGGGTGCGCGACCGACTGCCCCAGCACCA
Organism: Amycolatopsis dongchuanensis; assembly: GCF_039542405.1. Lineage (NCBI taxonomy): Bacteria > Bacillati > Actinomycetota > Actinomycetes > Pseudonocardiales > Pseudonocardiaceae > Amycolatopsis > Amycolatopsis dongchuanensis. The sequence continues at coordinate 33,668 of NZ_BAABIB010000032.1, read as the reverse complement.
CGGCGAGCGTGAGCAACGCGGCCGAACCCGTGTCGATCAACGGGAACAGCAGGAACCCGACCACACCGGTGGCCAGCGCCCCGGCGATCACGACGGGACGGCGACCGACGCGGTCGGACAACGCGGAGTAGCCGACGATGCCGAGCACCGCGCCGACCGAGGACACCGTGATCGCGTTGAGCACGGTCTGGCGCGGGAAACCCGCGTGCACGGCGTAGGACAGGATGTACGTGGTCAGCGTGCCCTGCGCGACGAACGCGCCGAAGCCGACGCCGATCGCCAGCAGCAGGTTCTTCGGGTGCCTGCGCAGCACCTCCAGCAGCGGCGCGCGGGACGGGCGGCGCGTGGCGGCGAAGACCGGGGTCTCGTCGACCTTCAGCCGGACGAACAAGCCGATCGCCAGCAGCACCACGCTGAGCAGGAACGGTACGCGCCAGCCCCAGGAGAGGAACTGCGCGTCGGTCGTCACCGCGCCCATGAGCGTGAGCATCAGCGTCGAGACCACCATGCCGCTGGGCGCGCCGGCGTTGGTGAAGCTCGCCCACAGCCCGCGGCGGGTCGTCGCGTGCTCGGCGGACATCAGCACCGCGCCGCCCCACTCGCCGCCGACGGCGATGCCCTGCAGCACGCGGAGCACGATGAGCAGGATCGGTGCCCACACGCCGATCTGCGCGTAGGTGGGCAGCACGCCGATCAGGGTGCTCGCGAGGCCCATCATCGTCATGGTGATCACGAGCATCCGCTTGCGGCCCAGCAGGTCGCCGAAGTGCCCGAAGATGATCCCGCCGAGCGGGCGGGCCAGGTAGCCGGTCGTGAACGTGCCGAGACTGGCGATCGTGCCGACCACCGGGTCGAGGCTCGAGAAGAAGACCTTGGTGAACACGACCGCCGACGCGGTCGCGTAGAGCAGGAAGTCGTAGTACTCGATCACGCTGCCGAGATAGCTGGAGAGCACCGCGCGGCGCAGCTGCGCGCGCGACCGGAGGTTGTCTGCCATCGCGTGTCCTGCCTCGTCGCCGACCTCGCGTGACCCGCGTCACGTCGCGTCGAACGTTAAGCAGATTGGTGATCGTCGTCAAGAGATTGCCCAACATCAGGACGGGCTTATGCTCGTTCCGTGACCGATCTGGCCGCTCCCGTCACCGAGGGCGTCGCTGCCGAGACACCGCGGCCCCAGGCGCTGCTGCTCACGTTCTTCGGCGGCCACGTCCTCGACCAGGGGATCCACGTGGCCACGGCGAGCGTGCTCGACGTGCTCGACCGCGCCGGCGTCTCCGAGCACGCCACCCGGTCCACGCTGAGCCGGATGGCCCGCCGCGGCCTGCTGCGCCGGGTGCGCCAGGGCAGGAACGTCTACATCGGACTGACGCCCCATTCGCGCGCGATCCTGCACGACGGCAGGCGGCGCATCTGGGAGGCGGGCGCGGTCAACCGGCACTGGGACGGCACGTGGACGCTGCTCGGGTTCTCGATGCCCGAGTCGTGGCAGCGGCAACGGCACGCGCTGCGGTCGCGGTTGCTGTGGGCCGGGTTCGGCAGCCTCCAAAGTGGACTGTGGATCGCCCCCGGCACGGTCGACGCGGCCGGGTTGCTGGACGGGCTGGGCACCGACGGACACGTGAAGGTGTTCCAGGCCAGGGCGCTGCCGCCCACGCACGTCGCCGAGGTGGTCGCGGAGGCGTGGGACATCGAGCGCCTGGCGGGACACTACCGGGCGTTCCTGTCGCGGTGGCGGGACCCGGAGGCGCAGGCCCCGGACAGCCTCGCGCGCGACCTGCTGCTGGAGTCGGACTGGCTGCAAACCATCCGCCAGGACCCACGCCTGCCGAGGGAACACCTCCCGGCCGACTGGCCCGCCGAACCGGCGCAGGAACTGTTCCACAACCTCAGCGCGGAGCTCAAGCCCGCTGCGAACGCCATCGCGGCGGAGGTGCTGGACACGATCACAAACGCGGAGGCTGACCGGTTAGCCGCACGGTCAATACCGCTAAGTTAGTACGTTTTACCTGGTCAGGGCGTTACCGGAGGCTCTGTTCAGTCGTTCCCGCCGGTTAGGCGGTTCTCCACTTGAGACAGTCGCCGTTGCGGTTGAGGGGAATCTTCAATTGAGGCAACTGTTCTGTCGGGGTGTGACCGCTCTGTGGGCGACGCCTCCAAACGCCTCTGAGCTGCGGAAACTCGCCTAAACTTAGCGGTATTGGCCGCACGGTGAGGCTGCGCCCCTGTGGCAGCAGGGCGCGTTCGTCCGGCGAATGACGGGGTGTCCAGGTTCTGCGCCGCGCGGGCCCGTCCACCTCGTAAAAGGTAATTCTGCCATTATTTCGGGTGAGCAACACGCGAACAAGACCGCGCCGAAGGCCTCTTCGTTCACCACATTCTCTTTGGAGCACGAGTCGCCGGTTCCGCTCACCATCCTCGCCAACGCCACCTCAGCGATTCTGGCCAAACCTGAGGAAGTAGCGTTGCGATCTCGCCGCCAAGTGCGATCGTCTGTTCGTGTGACGCGAAGGCGATCCAGTCTGGAGTCTCGCCCGTCCAGATGCTCTCGGTGCCCGCGAATCGCAAGGCTACCAACTCCACATCGATCTCGTAATCCGCCCCGTACTCTCGCAACTCCATCACGCGGCGCACGCCCATGTCGCGCAGCACTCGACGAGTCGCGTTCACGCCGTCGGCAGTCCACATGCATTCATCGCGAAGCACCAGCACGGCATCGGGCACTTGCGTCGTGATCATGGGGTGCCAGTTCAGCCCCTGGACACCCCACCGCTGTTCAACCCCGCGACGCCAGGCGACCGACTCATCCGCACCCAGCACTCGCCTATAAGCCGGTACTTCGATGACAGGAACGCGACCTGCCGACCAAGAGGCCGCCGCAGCATCGAAAAGCTCATGCTCCTCTGCGAGCGTCTCGTACCCCTCTTGGCTTCGCAACTGTTCGCCAATTGTCGACTGCGCGCGCTCACCGGCTCTCATCAACGCCGGCGCCAACTCCTCCAGGACAGGGAGATGATCGGGGTCGAACCGTTCGATCTCCTCTAACGCGGCCGCCGCGAAATCATAACGAAGCGGAAGGTTTCGACGATCCGAAGGTTCTTCTCCTTCACTGGAGACATCACTTTCGCCACGTACGTGCGTGTACCTATCAGACAGATCCCGATATCTGTCCATGAGATACCGGCGAGCGAATGCATGCAGATCTTCCGACCTCATGACCTCATTCTTTCCGTCGCGCCGATCAGCCGGAACGCCCACTCCATCCTACCGGTGGAAGGAGTGAAACCCTACCTCACCAGGACCGAGACAAACCGCGCCGGTTCACACATCCCTGGACTCTGTCTCTCATTCGTGGAGCGCCTAAGGCCATCCTGGCTCTTCAGGAAGGGATATGTGATCGTTCGTCTGGGGTCGGCCGTTCTGATTCCGGGGGCCGGTTGGCTTGTCGTAAGCCTCGAAGCTCAGGTGAGGATTTTGGCGCGGATGGGCGAGCTCGGCGTCGGTCATCCGTACCCGTCTGAGACCGTCATCGCGGACGAATCGCCCGCCACCCATATCGCGGTAGCCATCGCCGAGGAACCATCACTGAGCACCCTGCCACGACCACCGGCGCGCCGGCTCACTCGTCCGGGTCTTCGAGAGTTGCGTTGGCTTGTCCATCCTCGGCCATGCTCCCGGCCAACACGCTATCTGCTTCACCTGATTGACGAGCTGCCGTTCCCGGCATCCAAGAGTAATGGAAGCCGACAGCCACCTTCGCTCACAAGCTCACCAGCGTAGCGACCACAGACTCGGTATTCGCCTCGCCTTCTTCGACAGCTACTTCCCACTGCTCACCATCGTTTACGTATATGACGTATGCGACAAACTCTTCAAGATTACCTCGCAGTTCATCGAAGAAGTACTTCTTCCGAATCATTCCCCGATTTGCCACAAGGAGACAATCTATAGTCTGATGCAAACCTCGTGCGAATTGCCTCAACTCCAACCATGAAAAAGTGTAACTTATCTCACTCCACAGAACCAGCTGCTCGAAGTCGGAAATGTTCATCCCCTCCGGAGCGGCCCCGAAGCCGTAGAACTCGATCAAATGCCAGACGTAATCATTATCCGGGATGGCATCCAGAACGTCGTAAAGATCCAAAAGCTCGCCGGACTTCTTACGCGTCGATAACGTGATCCATCTCATGTCGCCTACTCTAGCGGCAGCGCAACAAGCGCGCGCTGCGGTTTACCGACGGTCGGGTTCGACTGCCAAGTGCGCTGATGCGGGTTGGGATGGTTCCGCATCCGCCCATGATCGGTAAAATCGATGTTTCGCACCGGGTTACCGTCGGCGTCGAATTCGCGCGTCTGCGGGTAGCTTCCATTTCTTCCAGGTTCCGCGTCCAATTGCGCGTGAGGCGCATCGACGTCGGGGACCGGCACTCCGTCTTTGGCCCGCGGCAACGGCCGATCAGGGAAGGCGCAGCTGTTGCGCACCAGGATCGGCGTCACACCGGCGTAGTCGGTGTGGATACCGTCGATCTGCAGGTCCTCCTGATACGCCCGCAGCTCTGTGATGACCAGAAACTGCCCATCATCATTGAGAACCCGGTCCCCCGGGTGTAGGTCGATCGCATCCGTGAAGATGCGCGTAGTGGCATCTCAGAATGGGGTGGTGATCCGTCGCACTCAGCGTCTGTCCATCGCCGGTCGTGACATCCGCCATCGCGTGCTGGCCGCCGTGATGGATCAGCGCCGGAACCGGGTGCGGCTCCGTTCGCCCAGCCTCCGGGTCCGTCGCCAACACGCTGTCACATGAGCCCGCGCTCCCCTTCGACCAGGCCCTCGACGGCACTATCCTCACAGGTATCACACTATCGAATCGTCGAACGGATCCACTCATCTATTATCTCACGGACACCCACGGATATATCGTCATCAAAATTTGATAATCCTTGAGCGATACGCAGAGCGGTTTCTCGGTCCATGTGCAAGGTCAGAAAGACCGACGGATCGACAACAGAAGACGGCAACCCGTACTTGACGCACGCAGTTTCTGCGATCCACTCGGCCTGCTCTCTGGTGAGCCCTGGCAGGTCAACATTCCAGTAAGGGATGTCAGCAAATCCCCCCACACCTCCGGACACTTTCAGTCAACCGCCAATCTCGTTCAGCAGCGCGTCGGTAGTGGTCGTTCGGGTACTCTTGTCGCAAGACCAGACGCCGACCCCGCGATCTTCCAAGTTCCTCCGATATGGGAATCGACGTATTGGACAATATACTGCTTACCGTCGGTGAAGACTCGCTGACCGTGCAAGATCTGCCCCCTTAGGCCGGCAACCGAGGTAGTTCGCCAGATTTTGGCTTGCGGACCGGTCAGCCGTTGAGTCCGACCGCTCTTCTGGCGGAAGCGGCTCCGCACACATGTTGTACACCAGGATCGGCGTGACACCGGCGTAGTAGGTGTGGATGCCGTCGATCTGCAGGTCCTGCTGATACAACCGCAGCCCAGTGATGACCAGCAACTGACCGTCATCACTGAGCACCCGCAGATCGATCGCATCGGTGAAGGTGTGCGTGGTGGCGTCCCAGATCGGATAGTGGTCCGTCGCACTCAGCGTGTGCCCGTCGCTAGTCGTGACATCCACCATCGTGTGCGGGCCGCCGTGAGGGATCAGCGCCGGAACCGAGTGGGGCTCCGTTCGCCCCGTCTCCGGGTCCGTCGCCTGCTCGTCAGCGGGTGAAGCTGTTGACCATGCAACTCGCCGCCGCATGAGCCGGCGCTCCGCCGACCAGGCCGTCGACAGCCTCCGCATCCTCAATCCCAGACACTGCGCACGGACACCGTCCAGTGATGGATACAGGACCGACCGAGCACAGATGGCCCGCCCGCAACGAACCGTTGACCCGCCCGAGCTCTGCCCGTTGTGCGACCTCGACGCCTTTCGCAGTTACCCGAGCTCCCGCCCGCCGGGCAGATCGCAGGCGGCTGCGGCACGCACCAGACCGGCGGACCTCCTCCCCCACACCCCTTGGTTTCTGGGGCAGAGCGGCAGGGGCCTCGCGCAGCGTTCGAGCCCGCGCCGGGACGCCCACCAACCCTCAGATTGTGCGGGCATTCGCGGTACTGCCCCTGCTGGCTGCTGGGAAGGAGCGACGGCACTCATTACTCAGCCAACCAGCGTGATTCGATGTGAACAGACCTATTGCCCGATCGGGCCACACGGCGCCGTCATGTCGAGAATCACCTCACCAGCGAGGAGGTTCGACACGTCTGAGGCAAAAGCGGTGACCCAATACGGCACACCCACGTCATCACCGATCAGAACCGGACACCACGTCCGCGGTCCCACTGTCGCACGAGGGCATGACTACGTTTGCCTCGCGGCGCCCCCGGCATTTCTTACTTGGTCCGACCAGTCTCATACATCAGGCCTGTCGCCTGTTCGGCCTCAAGCAGATAATCGGCCACCAATTGCGCCTGTCGATAATTGGCAGCGTCGACAGCGAGCAAGTTACGAGAATACCGCTCGAGAGTCGCATTGAGGCGATGGAGTTCCTCACTTACCACACCCCACACATCCGGCGAGTTCCCAAACCAGACACGAATCGCATGCCATATCTAGACGACGTTTCGACCACATCCCCTAAAGACAGGTCATAGAGAAAGAAGGGGATGCAGCAGATTTCAAATCGCGTTTGCGCAACGCGTCGAACCCGCAACTGCTCAAACTTCTTCGGGGAGCCTTCATCCGGGAGTCTCGCGTGTATCACGAAATTTGCACGATCACTCCAGGCAGGTCGCAGATGCTGCACGTACCCGCTAGGTTCGGCCATGGCTCCAACTTCTACCACCACTCCAGGACCACCCACCTCGAAGCGAGGCGGTGGGTTCGCCGGTGGTCTCCAGCACCCCGCATACTGTCTGCGCATTACCGATGGTTGCGTCACCACCGCGCGATCTCGGAAGGCATGATCGATCTGCGTTCGACCTGTGACCGTGTGACGGTAGACACATGTGTCAGGTTTGTCGGGAAGAGCACGTTCACGTACAGATTTCGGGGAAAGCTCACCGACCGTCGCCCTACCTATTCGGCGTTCTCGGCAAGCTCCCCAATCCGCGACGCGCGGGAGATCCCGTCACCGTCCCCAACCTCGACGAGCACCGTCCCCGAGTTCAGCTCGTACCTGATCAACTCCGCCATGCGGGGCACGCTATCAATCTTGAGACCTTGATGACAGAGCGACCCAGATCCCCTTTTAATTCCGCCACCACGGCGAAGTCGCACAAGCGAGCAGCACAGCATACGGCTCGATCCCCCAACGACGAAGCGGAGTTCCTACAACTCCGTTTCATCCGCATCTATATGCCCTCGGGTTGCCTTCGTCTTTCCATAACTCGTCAAACGGAGCCAGAAGCCGGCGCCCATGGGGCACCAATCGAATCGATCCAGCTCCGACCGGGAACGGGAGATCCAGTCCTGAGGCGCAGACGGCCAATCCTCGAATCCAGAGGCCCCGAGATCACCCGGGACCATGAGCCCTTCGGAGTACAATCGACCCAGTATCCGAATTGTCCTGTCTTTTGATTCGTCATTTATTGTTCCGCGCGTGGAATTCCAGACCACGTCGTGCACCGCGACCCAATCGTCCAGACCGGTCTCAAGTAGCTTATCGATGATGCTGTCGTCGCTCACTGTGATGCCCCTTCCGCCAGTTTGATTTCACCGCCGGTGCCGCCAGGGATCTGTCGCACTCCAGGCCTGACCGAGCCTGCCCAGGGCATCGTTGCTGCCGGGCGGTTAACGTTCGGCCAGTTTCCGCAGACCGGAAGCGGCTTGAGCGGAGCCGTCCCACTGTTCGTCGACCCAGATCGACCAACTCGAGCTGTCCTCCATCTGCACGATCAACGTCGGCGGGCGATCCACTACGTCGGGTTCATCGAAGTCATACCGTGTTTCCACTCGGCCGACATCTGCCACCAGAAAGACGTCGACGACATCCGACAAGCCCTCGCTAAACCCCACGAGCTCGGCCCAGCTGAATTCATATCCACGAGCACTAGTGTTCACAAGGTTCTCGAGATCGACCCAATCCACCCCTTCCGGAGCAGCACCTATCGCATCGGCGAGGTATTGCATCGACCAGAACAGGCTGTTGTCCGGGATCTCTCGCAGAACGTCGGCAAGGCCGATAAACCGGCCTGATCGGCTCTGCCTGGGGAGGTCAATTCTCATCATCATGTCATGCTAACGGGACCTGCGTTCACACTCGATCGATTTTTTTTGCGTGGACGTCCGCGGCGCCCAGCGCCGGCCGCCAGGCGGTGGAGCGGGTGTTCCCCTCCACAGCGAGGCTCGGGTCACGACTTCCGAGTGCGAGGGGTGGCCACTGCCCGAAGCACCTCCGAAAGCCAGACGCCCTCCCATGTCACCCGACGATCGGAGTCGCCAACCAAGCTGACCAGCTGCTCATATGACTCGGTGATCTGACCTATCGTCAACTTCCCCGGATCGCGAGTCACATCGTAGATGTCGTCGTCCGGAATGCTCCAGAAGTAGTCGGCTTTGAGCCGGACCACATCTCCTTCGGTTTCCTGGAAATGAGTCATCACCTGCTCGAAGGCAGCCCTCAAAGTTCCCAGCGAGATCTCGACAAAATCGCTCACCACTCCTCCATCGACTCGGCGACGCTGACCGATTATTCGGCCTCTTTCGTCACACGTCACCCCAGCGCGCCGGTGTTGGCAAGCCAGACGAGAGTACGACCGCCAAGCTGTTCATTCGTCACCGGTTCTCAACCGCCGGTTCAGACCCTGCCGAGGGCGATATCACTATCTGAATCAACCCCGGAAACGTCGGCTCGTCGACCATGATTTCGACCGCGCAAGTCCTGGCGTGCGGCCGGACGATGACGACGAAATCCTCGTTCGGATCATGCAGAGCAAGGGAGCCCGAGACCACCTCAAGCGCCCCCGCGAACAGGACGTGCGGCTGCACGTCGCGAGGACGACCATCCCAGATCTCGACGTTCACGAGCCCGTCCACGGCCTGAAGAGCGCAAAAGATCACTGAGTTGTCATCTTGATGCCAGGGCGATGATCCCGGGTCCCACTTGGTGTGGTCACCTCTGCTCACAAGGTCGCGCAGGATGACGCAACCGTGTTCGGCAGGCGCAGTGATCGCCCGCAGGAGCCGGCCCGAGTGCCTTGTCACCGTTACCCCCTCAGAACGCATCCCGTACTCGACACCGCTTCGGCGAAACGCCGTGGCCGTCCACAGCGAAGATCGACCGACCGGCGCAGGCACGGCGACTCCCACTTCAACGAGCATCGTCCGCCTTACCGCTGGCGTTTCGCCGGCTCCGGCAGCCGCTGCGACCAGCCTGCCAGCGCCAGCCCGGCGGCAGTGAGGACGAGGTGCCCGGCGAGCTGCCCGGCAAATCCGCCCGGTAGCCAGCCGAGGACACCGGTCCATCCGTGATCGAGCACCAAGCGGATCACCCCCTGCACCCCGAAGGCCAGCAGGATCATCCCGGCGACCAGCCACACGTACTTCACAACGATCCCTCCTGGTTTTGTGGTTCGATCGAACCATAACACGTCTTGGTACGATCGAACCACAAAGAACCGGACGCGGAGGGGCGATGCCTCGGCAGGTGGACCATGAAGCGCGCCGCCGTCAGATCGCGGAAGCGGTGTGGCGCCTGGCCACGCGAGGCGGCTTGGAGAACGTCAGCCTGCGGCAGGTCGCCGCCGAGGCTGGGGTCTCCGCCCGCCTGCTGCAGTACTACTTCGGCACGCGGGATCAACTGCTGCTCGGCGCACTGGAGATCCTCAACGCCGATGCCGAGCAGCGAGCCCGCGAGCGCCTGATGCACCTCGACGGAACCGGTGACATGCGCGCGATCGTGCGTGGGGTACTGCTGGAAATGCTGCCACTGGACGCAGAACGACGCAGTCGCCACCTGGTGCACGTGGCGTTCTTCGTGCGCTTCCTGGCCGACGAAAGTCTCGCGGCAGCCGTCCGCCACGGCCCACGAGCACTCGAAGACCTCGTCACCGATCTCATCGAGCGGGGCCAGAAACTCGGCCGGGCACGACCGGACGTCAACGCACGCGCCGAGGCCGCCTTCCTACTCGCAGGAGCGGAGGGACTGCAGGCGTCGATGCTGCTCGGTCAGCGCACACCGGACGAGGCGGTAACCCTACTGGATCATCAAATCGACCGGATCTTCGAGGAGAACGACTCCGAGCGCAGCGCCTGAGCATCTCGACCGGATGCACCAGGCCCTAGGGCCATCGTGATCAATACCAGCATCTCGGCAACCCCCGAACCGATCAGCCACCCCCGGATGACCACGCGAAAAGGACCTGGCAAGTCCGCCAACTTGCGTTGACCAAGACTGCTCGTCCCGGTGCTGCCTGGAAAGCCGGAGCCGGGATCGACGAAACCCGCCGCGGTGGCGAAAGCTGGCTGCACCAGTGGGAACCAGTCACCGTTCAGGATGACAGCGAGCGTCGCGCGAAATACTCGAAAGCCTTCCCCTGGAGGAATCATTTCCAGTGCTTCCGGAAAAAGTGTCGCAAGGTAAAACTGGAAATATCGTTGCGACCCGATCATGAAGTGGACGTGGTGACACACCAGAGGTTGACAGGCCGGGGCCTGTTCATGAGGGCCGAGACTTCAGCAGGAGTCCACTCTGGGCAAGGAATCCGTCGATGGGCACAGGTCGGTACTGGATCCGTTTGAGCCGGTTCTTCACCACGGCCGCCAGTTCGTTCAGGCCCTGGACGGCGAGGTTGCTCGACCCGTTTTTTGGGGTTCGCCCACACGTCCTCGGCAGCGTTGAGGTCGGGCGCGTAGACCGGCAGCCGTACCACAGTCAGCCAGCCGTGATGTGCGGCGATGAACTCCCGCACCCTGGCAACTCGGGGTCCACCATGCCCGGTTCGATCATGCCCACCAGGCGCAGGCGCCGGGGCAATAGGCCGTGCGAGCTGCCGACGAAGCGCCTTGTCCCCGGCGCTGGAAGCGCGTCCAACCAGGCCTGCGGGTCGACGTCGGGAGGCGCGACAGTGGCCGCCGTTCACAGGTGGAACCAGCGCTCCCCGACCGGATCCGCCGACCCAAAGAAGGGGTAAAACCGCAGGTCAACGCCTGTTTGTCGGGATGACAGGATTTGAACCTGCGACCCTCCGCTCCCAAAGCGGATGCGCTACCAAGCTGCGCCACATCCCGGCCGCCCCGATGGGGCGCTGCGATCACTCTAGCCTGACCCGCTAAACTGGTCGCGCACCCCGGGTCACCAGGGCGCATGCGGGCGTAGCTCAATGGTAGAGCCCCAGTCTTCCAAACTGGCTACGCGGGTTCGATTCCCGTCGCCCGCTCCAGCGCAACGCCGCAGGTCAGCGGCACACAACGGGCGGCGGGTTCCGATCTTGGGAACCGCCGCTCGTGTCGTTCGTGCCATTAGCTGTCGACTGGCTGTCGAGCCAAACCGCCGCCACACCACGCCGCGTACTCGAAGGTTTCTGGTGCGGCCATCAGTGCTCGGCTGCGCCGCGCCCAAGTCCTCACCCAAGGCTCTGACAGACGCTCGGCCTGCTTGAAGAGCCCTTCCAGATCGTCCCGGGCACGTTCTGGACACCGGCTACGCACTGCATCGCCGACCATGAGGTACAGCACTCCGAGCAAGCACCCACGTTGAACGCAGCCGGTATCGGACACGAGCGCTCGAGCGTCGGACCCAACCCCATCGTGGCGATCATCAGGTCGAAGTCCTCGTAGGGCTCCTGCGCTCGCCGGTCATACGCCCAAGCCTCCAGCTCATCGGGAGTCCAGTCGTGTGCTGGGTCCTGGCGCCGGTCGACCATGGCCATCCCTTCACCGCCCCCTGCCGTCCTCCACTCGTAACCCCCGCTTATGCTCCTCCACCCGGGCATTCAGCTCATCAGCGATTTGCCGATCCCGGGCGCTCGTAGCGTGCTCGCTCCCACCGATGACTTTTCCCTCCCGCTCGGGTCTACCCACGCATCCACACCCGAAGGAGGAGCCATGTCCGACAAGCGTCTCACCACGTGCCTCTGGTTCGACGGCCAGGCCGAGGACGCCGCGAAGTTCTACGGGACCGTCTTCAAGGACTTCAAGCTCGGCCCGACCAGCTACTACAACGACGCGGGCCCCGGCCCCGCCGGCTCCGTCATCACCGTCGAGTTCGAGATCAACGGGCAGCGGTTCGTGGGCCTCAACGGCGGCCCCGAGTTCAAGTTCAACGAGGCCATCTCGTTCCAGATCCCCTGCGAGAACCAGGACGAGGTCGACTACTACTGGACCACCCTCACCGCCGACGGCGGCCAGGAAGGCCCCTGCGGCTGGCTCCGCGACAAGTTCGGCGTCGCCTGGCAGGTCGTGCCCGACCGGCTCCTCGAACTGATCAACGACCCCGACCCCGCCAAGGCCACCCGCGCTACCAAGGCCATGTACGGCATGCACAAGATCGACATCGCCGCGGTCGAGAAGGCCTACGCCGGCTGAACGACCTCGAGCCGCAGCGTCCGTGTGAAAGCGCTTGCTGTCGTCTCAACCGCCGACGGCGAGCACGCACTCCGCACAACGTGGGAGCTTCCGCCACTGGTGTGTGCGTTCCGAGGGGATGCACCGCCGCCCGCACCGGGACCGGAACCCGGTGCGGGGGTGGTACTCCCGCACCGGCGGCACCCAGTGCGTCGCGTCCGCGTCGATGTCCGGCAGCCAGCCCCAGCACGATCTGTCCATGCGCGCGGATGGTCGCGCTCCGGCACCGCCGCGGCACGCCGACGCTCCGCGGGTAACACAGCGCTTACGCACGTGCGCGCGATGTTTACCCCACCTGCCGCGCCGTCGCCATCGCCCGCTCGGTCTCCCAGAACGCCCGCATGGACTTCACCAGGCCGTCCGCCCCGACGCGGTAGACGAACACCCCGTCGGTGTCCACGCGGTAACCGCCGGGCAGGAACGTCGTGATCGTGCCGTAGTTCGCGACCTCGTCGCCCGCGGCGAACGAGTCGCGGATGACGAACTCGAACCGTTCGACCTTCGCGATCGTGAGGTCCCAGAACGCCGAAATCCCGTCGTGCCCGTGGTGGCCCTTGCCCTCCTGGTCGAACATCGACGGTCCGACCGGGTCCTCGATCACCGCGTCCGGCGCGAACAACGCGAGCCACTCGTCCTTCGCGCCCCGCACGACCGCGTTCATGGAGTTCCACGCGGCCCGCCGCGCGGGCGGCTGCTCCGCGGACGTGTCCCAGCAGACGTCGATGCTCATGACCCCACCTTCGCGATGATCTCGTCGGCGAACTTCTTGATGGCGTCCTTCTTCGGCTCCAGCGCGTCGCCGAACCCGATGCCCTCGAACACCCACGGCTGCGTCACGACGTCCGTCACGCCGATCTCGGCCTGCTCGCGGTAGCCGTCCGCGCCGAACCGGTCGATGCACACCGCCTGGATCTCGAACGGCTCGTCCGCGCGCCCGTACTCCGCACGCAGCTCCCGCAGTCGCTCGATGGTGGTGCGCAGGTCCTCGAACTTCATCATCGCGCTGGACCAGCCGTCCCCGACCCGCGCGGCCCGGCGCAGTGCGACCTCGGTGTGACCGCCGATGTAGAACGGCACGCGCCGGCTGGGCGCGGGACTCATCTGCAGCTTGTCGAAGTTGAAGAACTTCCCGTGGTACTCGACCATCCCGCCGTCGAGGATCAGGCGCAGCACGTCGATCGCCTCGTCGACACGCTTGCCCCGCTGCGCGTACGGCGCGCCGCACCACTCGAACTCCTCGGGTGACCAGCCCACGCCGAGCCCGAGGCCGAACCGGTTGCCGGTCAGCACGGCCACCGAACCGACCTGCCGGGCCAGCAGCACGGGATTGCGCGAGCCGAGCTTCATCACGGAGGTGTAGAACTCGATCTCGTTCGTGACCGCGCCCATCGCCGCGGCCGCCACGAGCGGGTCCGCCCACGGGGTGTCGGCGGTCCAGAACCGGCTGCCGTCGGGGGTGTACGGGTACTCCGCCGACACCGATTCCGAGTAGAAGAGCGAGTCGGGCAGGACGACGGAGGAGAAGCCGCACTCCTCGGCCGTGCGGGCCAGCTCGGTGAACTGTTCGAGGGGGTTCATCGCGACCGAGAGGCTGAACTTCATACGCGGGAGACTATAACGTGTTCTAGTTTTCGTCGAGAGCGGAAGCGGTGGCGGCGTCCGCGGGACGGGGCCACGCTGGCGTGGTGATCCAGGAATTCGCCGGGGACGGCGCCCGCTACTACGCGCGCTACCGCCGCGGCTACCGGGCGGACCTGCTCGAAGCGCTGCGCCCCGGGCCGCGCGTGCTCGACCTCGGGTGCGGGACCGGTCAGCTCACGCTCTCACTGGCGGCCAGGGCGACGACCGTCGTCGGCATGGACCCCTCCCCCGACATGCTCGCCGAAGCCCGGGCGACGGAGACCCCGAACGCCGTCTGGGTGGTCGGCGCCGACACCGACGTACCCGCGCTCGCCCCGCTGCTCGGCGGCAGCCTCGACCTCGTCACGATCGCCCAGGCCCTGCACTGGATGGACGCGCCGCGGCTGTTCACGGCGCTGACCACTCTGCTCCGCCCCGGCGGCCGGGTGGCGGTGATCTCGAACGGCGTGCCGGTGTGGACGGCCGACACCGCGTGGGGCGAAGCGATCCGCGAAGTGGCGGCGAAATGGTTCGGCACTCGGGACTTTCCCACCTGCGGCACCAGCGACGAGGAACGCGCGCGCTACGGCAGACAGCTGCGCGAAGCGGGCTTCACCGGCGTACACGAACGCCGTCTCGACCACACCGATCGGCTGACGCTCGACGAACTCGCCGGGTCGTTCCACTCGGCGGCACCACTGGAGCGGCTCACCGATTTTCCCCGTTACGACCGGGAACTCCGCGAAGCGCTGCTCGCGGCCCAGCCCGACGGTGTCTTCACAGAGGAGGTTTCCGTGAGGGTGCTGGAGGGCACCCGGGAACTTCCCGGTTAGTGTCCGCGTTGTCCGGTTCAGGATTCCGAAACCGTGGGAGTTACCGATGGGCACCACGATCACGCTGATCGTGCTCCTCCTCGTCATCGTGGGCGGGGTGGCGTACTTCGCCAAGGCGCAGGGCCGCAACCGCCAGCGCCAGCTGGAGGACGCCAAGGCCGACGCGCGGCGGCTGGTCGAGCGGCTCGGCGGGCAGGTGCTCAACCTGACCGGCACCGACACCGCCTCGAAGCAGGCGCTCGCCGACGCGTCGGAGCGCTACAACGCCGCCGGCTCGCAGCTGGACCAGGCGCAGACGGCCGAGCAGGCCCGGCTGGTCAAGGAGACCGCGCTCGAAGGCCTCTACTACGTGCGCGCGGCGCGCAAGGCGATGGGCATGGACCCCGGCCCCCAGCTGCCTGAGGAGGCCGAGCGCGAGCGCGCGGGCAAGGTCAGCGAGCACCGCAAGGTCGACGTCGAGGGCCAGACGTACGAGGCCTCGCCCGACCCGGGCTCGAACACGCCGTACTACTACCCCGGCGGCCGCGTCGCGGGGCGGCCGGTGCCGCAGGGCTGGTACAGCGAGCCGTGGTGGAAGCCGGCACTCGTTGCGGGCGCGTGGGGACTCGGCTCGATGCTGCTGTTCAGCGCGATGTTCTCGGGCATGAGCGGCATCGCCAGCGCGGCGGCCTGGGAGTCCGGCTACGACGCCGGCCAGGAGGACGCCATGGCCGACGCGGGCGCCGACGGCGGCGACGCGGGTGACGCCGGCGGCGATTTCGACGGCGGCGGCGACTTCGGCGGCGGGGACTTCGGGGACTTCTGACCCCCGGCCCGGCTCCCGCGCGGGAGCCGGGTCACTCCCCCGGCTGGCACACCGGGCACCAGTAGAGGTTGCGCCCGGCCAGCTCGCGGTGCGCGATCGGCGTGCCGCACACCAGGCACGGCTGACCGGTGCGGCGGTAGACGTAGACCTCGCCGCCGTGCCGGTCCTCACGCGGCGCGCGGCCCGTCACGTGCGGCAGGTGCTCGTCGGCGACGGTGTCGATGCGGCCGACGCGCACGCCGTGCCGCATGAGCGCCACCAGGTCCGCCCACATCTCCTGCCACGTCTCGTGGTCGAGCAGGCGGCCGGGCCGCATCGGCGGCACCCCGTGGCGGAACAGCAGTTCGGCGCGGTACACGTTACCCACGCCGGCGAGCACCGACTGGTCCATCAGCAACGCGGCGATCGACGTGCGCGAGGCGGAGATCTTCTCGTACGCCTGCTCCGGCTTGGCGCCGCGGCGCAGCGGGTCCGGCCCCAGGCGCGCCTTGATCGCGTCCACCTGGTCGGGTGTCAGCAGTTCACACCGCGTCGGGCCGCGGAGGTCCGTCCAATGTGTCTTGCCGACCATCCGCATGCGGACCTGCCCCACGGGGGCCAGCACGGGCAGTTTCGCCTCGGTGAACGTGCCGTACAGCCCGAGGTGGACGTGCACCGCGCCGACGGATGTGTAGTGGTGGAACAGATGTTTCCCGTACGCCTCAGCCTTCACCAGCACCGCACCGTCCACACGGGACGCTTCGGCGAACTTGCCCTGCGGGCTGGTCACCTCCACCGGCGCACCCGCGAACCTGCGCTGGTGCAACCGGGCGAGCCGGTGGAGGGTGTGGCCTTCGGGCATCAGGCGGGCAGCGCGGGCGGGTTACCGGTGCGCTCGTAGTCCAGCAGCTGCTGCACCCGCCGGGCGTGCCGCTCGTCGGGCGAAACCGGGGTGGCGAGGAAGGTGTCGACGATCGCGGTGGCCTCCTCGACCGTGTGCATCCGCGCGCCGATGCCGATCAGCTGGGCGTGGTTGTGCTCGCGGGCGAGCTGCGCGATCTCCGGCTTCCAGGCCAGCGCGGCGCGCGCGCCCGGCACCTTGTTGGCCGCGATCTGCTCGCCGTTGCCGGAACCACCGATGACGATGCCGAGGCTGCCCTCGTCGGCGACCACGCGCCGCGCCGTCTCGATGCAGAAGGCGGGGTAGTCGTCGGCCGCGTCGTAGACGAACGGGCCGATGTCGGTGACCTCGTGCCCCTGGCCCTTCAGGTAGCTCACCAGGTGGTTCTTCAGCTCGAAACCGGCATGGTCGGATCCCAAGTAGACACGCACGTCTGGAGTCTGCCATCCCGGTCCGGGCGGGGCATGCTCTGGGTATGACGCGATGGCTCGAACTGGCCGACGGGGTGCTGGCACGGCGGTACGAGCACCTCGACCAGACGCTCGGCCTCGTCGTGGGCCGTGAACGCTGCCTGGTCGTCGACACGAGCGGGGACGAGGTGCAGGGAGCGGAGTTCGCCGCCGCCATCCGGGAGATCACCGCGCTGCCGTGGCTCGTCGTGCTCACGCACGCCCACTTCGACCACCACTTCGGCACCCGCGCGTTCCTGCCGTGCCGGGTGTGGGCGCACGAGCGCTGCCGCCCGGCGATGGGCGCCGACCGCGCCGAGTGGGCCACGAAGTTCCGCCAGGAGGGCTCCGGGGAACTGGCCGCGCGCCTCGAGGAGGCCGAGCTCGTCCCGCCGACCGACACGCTCGCCACGGAGGTGGCCCTCGACCTCGGCGGGCGCCGCGTCACGCTCCTCCACCCCGGCCGCGGGCACACCGATCACGACGTCGCCGTGCACGTGCCGGACGCCGCCGTGCTGTTCGCCGGTGACCTGGTGGAGCAGGGCGCGCCCCCGTCGATCGGCCCGGACTCCCACGCGGCCGAATGGCCGCACGCGCTGGACCGCCTGCTGGCCCTGCGCCCCGGCACGATCGTGCCGGGGCACGGAGACCCCGTGGACGCCGCCTTCGTGCGGCGGCAGCGCGACGAGCTCAGTCGAAGTTCAGCTCGCCCGAGCGGGTCCGCTTGAGCTCGTAGAAGTCCGGGTACGACGCCAGCAGCCGGGCGCCGTCGAAGACCTTCAGCGCGTCCTCGCCGCGGGGGATCGACGACAGCACCGGGCCGAAGAACGCCACGCCGTCGATGTGGATCGTCGGGGTGCCCACGTCCATGCCGACCGGGTCCATGCCCTCGTGGTGGCTCTTGCGCAGCGCCTCGTCGTACTCCGTCGACTCCGCGGCCGCCAGCAGCTCCGCCGGGGCGCCCACGGCCGCCAGCGCCTCCTTCAGCACCGCCGGAATGTCCTTGTTGTCCTGGTTGTGGTAGCGCGTGCCGAACTCCGTGTAGAAGTCGCGCAGCACGCTCTCGTCCTTCGCCTGCGCCAGCGCCGTCGCGACGCGCACCGGGCCCCACGCCTTCTCCATCAGCTGCTGGTACTGCTCCGGCAGGTCACGGCCCGAGTTCAGCACGGCCAGGCTCATCACCCGGAAGTGCAGGTCGAGGTCCCGCTGCTTCTCGACCTCGAGGATCCAGCGGGACGTGATCCAGGCGAACGGGCAGACGGGGTCGAAGTAGAAGTCGACGCGCGTGCGCTCAGCGGACATGAAAGCTCCTTGTGCCGTGCCAACAGTTGGCGGTAACCAGGGCAACAGCCGCCGCGTTCCGCTTGTTCCCCGGGCCATCCGTGATTGGATAGCAAGACAGCCCAATGACCATCGCTAGTGCTACGAGGTGCCTGTGCCCGCCCCTAACCTGACCCGCGACCAAGCAAAGCAGCGCGCGGAACTGCTGGACGTCGAGTCGTACGACATCCTGCTCGACCTGACGGACGGCAACGGCCACCCCGGCGAGCGGACGTTCGAGTCGACCACCACGATCCGCTTCGCGAGCGCACGCGCCGGGGCGAGTTCCTGGGTGGACATCGTCGCCGCCGGAGTCCGCTCGGCCACGCTCAACGGCCGTGAGCTGGACGTCTCCGGCTACGTGGAGGACGACGGCATCGCCCTGCCGGACCTCGCCGAGACCAACGAACTCGTCGTGCGCGCCGACTGCCGTTACATGAACACCGGTGAGGGCCTGCACCGGTTCGTCGACCCGGTCGACGACGCGGTCTACCTCTACACCCAGTTCGAGACCGCCGACGCGAAGCGCATGTTCGCCTGCTTCGACCAGCCCGACCTCAAGTCGGTCTACCGCCTCACCGTGATCGCGCCGAGCGACTGGAAGGTCGTGTCGAACGCGCAGGTCGAGTCCACCGAGAAGACGGCGGAGGGCGCGACGAAGACGGTGTTCGCCGTGTCCGAGCGCATCTCCACCTACCTCGTCGCGCTCGTCGCCGGCCCGTACGCCGAGTGGCACGACCAGTACACCGACGAGCACGGCACGATCCCGCTCGGCATCTACTGCCGCGCCTCGCTCGCCGAGCACATGGACGCCGACCGCCTGTTCACCGAGACCAAGCAGGGTTTCGGCTTCTACCACAAGGCGTTCGCGACCCCGTACCCGTTCTCCAAGTACGACCAGCTGTTCGTGCCCGAGTTCAACGCGGGCGCGATGGAGAACGCGGGCGCGGTCACGTTCCTTGAGGACTACGTGTTCCGCAGCCGCGTCACCCGCTACTCCTACGAGCGCCGCGCCGAGACGCTGCTGCACGAGATGGCGCACATGTGGTTCGGCGACCTCGTGACCATGCGCTGGTGGGACGACCTGTGGCTGAACGAGTCGTTCGCGACGTTCGCGAGCGTGCTGGCGCAGGCCGAGGCCACCGAGTACGAGCACGCGTGGACCAGCTTCGCCAACATCGAGAAGTCCTGGGCCTACCGCCAGGACCAGCTGCCCTCGACGCACCCGATCGCGGCGGACATCGTGGACCTGCAGGCCGTCGAGGTGAACTTCGACGGCATCACCTACGCCAAGGGCGCGAGCGTGCTCAAGCAGCTGGTGTCCTACGTCGGCCTGGACAACTTCCTCGCCGGCCTGCGGGTGTACTTCGGCAAGCACGCGTGGGGCAACGCGACGCTGGCGGACCTGCTGGCGGCGCTGGAGCAGGCGTCCGGGCGCGACCTGTCCGGCTGGAGCGCGCAGTGGCTGGAGACCACGGGCCTGAACTCGCTGCGCCCGCGGTTCGACACCGACGGCGAGGGCCGGTTCACGTCGTTCGCGGTGGTGCAGAGCGGCGCCAAGCCGGGCGCGGGCGAGCTGCGCACGCACCGGATCGCGGTCGGGATCTACGACGACGACTCCAGCGGCAACCTGGTGCGCATCCAGCGGGTCGAGCTGGACGTCGAGGGTGAGGTCACCGAGGTGCCCGACCTCGTGGGCGCGCCCGCGGGCAAGCTCGTGCTGGTCAACGACGACGACCTGACCTACTGCACGATGCGCCTCGACGCGGGTTCGCTGACCACGCTGGTCGACCGGATCGCCGACATCACCGAGCCGCTCCCCCGCACGCTGTGCTGGTCGGCCGCGTGGGAGATGACCCGCGAAG
This sequence comes from Amycolatopsis dongchuanensis, assembly GCF_039542405.1. Classification (NCBI taxonomy): domain Bacteria; kingdom Bacillati; phylum Actinomycetota; class Actinomycetes; order Pseudonocardiales; family Pseudonocardiaceae; genus Amycolatopsis; species Amycolatopsis dongchuanensis. The sequence continues at coordinate 13,339 of NZ_BAABIB010000032.1, read as the reverse complement.
CCGAGCTGAAGGCGCGGGACTTCGTGGCGATCGTCTCGCACGGCATCCACGCCGAGACCGAGGTCGGCGTCGTGCAGCGGCTGCTGCTGCAGGCGCAGACCGCGCTGAACTCCTACGCCGAGCAGGGCTGGGCCGCCGAGCAGGGCTGGCCCGAGTTCACCACGCGGCTGCTGGAGCTGGCCCGGTCGGCCGAGCCGGGTTCGGACCACCAGCTGGCCTTCGTGAATTCGCTGACCGGTTCGGTGCTCGACGACGAGAAGCTCGCGGTGCTGGCGGGCTGGCTCGACGGCTCGTCCCCGCTGGAGGGCCTGACCGTCGACGCGGACCTGCGCTGGCGGCTGCTCAACGCGCTCGTCGCGCACGGCAAGGCAGGCGACGCGGAGATCGACGCGGAGCTGGCGCGCGACGACACCGCGACGGGGCGGCGGCACGCGGAGTACGCGCGGGCGATGCGGCCGACCGCCGAGAGCAAGGCCGAGGCGTGGCAGCGCGCGGTGTACGACGACGAGCTGCCCAACGCGATGAGCAACGCCGTCATCGGCGGTTTCTCCCACCCGGGGCAGAAGCACCTGCTCGGCGAGTACGTGGCGAAGTACTTCGACGTGATCGATGACGTGTGGCGCCGCCGCTCCAGCGAGCGGGCCCAGCCCACGGTCGTCGGGCTGTTCCCCGCGTGGGCCGTGGACCAGTCCACTGTGGACGCCGCGGACGCGTGGCTCGCGCAGGAGCGGCCCGCCGCGTTGCGCCGCCTCGTGTCGGAGGGCCGGGCCGGGATCGTGCGCGCACTGGCCGCGCGCGAGTTCGACGAGAGCTGACGGATACGAGAACGGCCGGCCTCCCGCTCGGGAGGCCGGCCGTTCTTCGTGTTCCGCGGATCAGGCCGGGGCGTGCCCCGCCTGGTCGGCGAGCATGCGGAGGCCCGAGACGAGGCCGCCGATCAGGTCACCCTCCTTGAAGGACGCGACCATGCTCATCACCGCGAGCTTGGCGGCGCGGTCGGGCAGCCGGGGGAACGCCTCGGCGCCGGTGACGACCTCGACGACGCGCTCGCCGGGCGACACCGCGATGAGCACCGAGTGAGCCGCGGCGGCGCCGATCGAGGCGTGCAGCCGCTCGGCGGCCTCGCGGGTGTCGCCACCCAGCTCGCCGAGGTACACGCTGAAGTCGATGCCCGTCTCCCGGCTCGCCAGCGTCAGCGCCTCGTCGAGACGGGCGAGCTGGGGCACGCTGAACGGGACGGACGGCTTAGCGGGTTCGTACATCCGGGCGATCGACCGGCGTCCGGTCGACGTAATGCCGACGCCGAACTCCGCCTCGCCGGACTCCGTCTGCTGGACCAGCTCACCAGCTGCCACGGGCACCTCCCACTGCCGTCCCCGACGCCTCGCCGGAGTTCACCTGCCGATGCGCGCCGACGCCCTCCGGGTTACCGCTCCACCACATCGGCGGGTACTCCCAGGGCTGGCCCGGACGGTAGCGGGGGTTCCCGGCGAACTTCGACCGCAACGTCACCAGTGCGACCACGCCGTAGATGGCCGCCGGGATCAGCGCGAAGACCAGGATTGTCTCGACGATGCTCACGAGGGAGAACCTTAGCCGATACGCCTTCATCCCACGGGAGGAGCATCAGCCCGTTCGTGTGCGGAGGGTCAAGCCCGTTCGCCGCTTCGGGGCCGCCGTCCGCCGTGTGCCGTCCGTCCGTTCACACAATGGGCCGAAAGACCCTTGCGCGAATGATGGCAACTCGCCGTACGGCCGGCCGCACTCACCGCAATTCGGGTTGTTCCCGGGGACAAATCCTCGTAGCTTTTTCACCTGTACGGGCCTTGCGCCTCGCTCCCCTTCCCGCAATGTAACGCACTGGGTCCCCGGAGGACATGTCATGAACCTCGCGCTTACCCCCGCTCAGCCCAACGTCGGCCACGTTCCGTCACTGATCGCCACCGAGAGCGGTCGTGGCACCCGCGTCACGCGGGGCACGAGGGTGACCGCCGGCACCCGCGTCACGTGCGGTACCCGTGTGACCAGGGGTACTCGGGTCACGAGGGGTACCCGTGTCACCGCGGGGACCCGCGTCACGAGGGGTACGCGCGTCACCCGCGGCACCCGCGTGACCGCCGGCACCCGCGTCACGCGCGGCACCCGGGTCACCCGTGGCACGCGCGTCACCGCGGGCACCCGCGTGACCGCCGCCTGAACCACACCTTCACGCACCACAGCGCCCCGGCCGTCGAGACGACGACCGGGGCGAAGGTGTGGGCGGGGGATCTTGCTAAGCTGCGGCGCCGAGATAGGGCCGCCACAGCGGATCCGCGTCTCCGCTGTGCACGAGCAGCCGCCAGTGCGGACCGTGCGGGGCGGTCGGCACCACCCGCAGGTGCCAGCCCAGCTCGGACAGCAGCTTGTCGGCCTTGCGGTGGTTGCACTTGGCGCAGCAGGCGACGCAGTTCTGCCAGCTGTGGGGGCCACCCCGGCTGCGCGGGATGACGTGGTCGATGGTGTCGGCCCTGCCACCGCAGTAGGCGCAGCGGTAGCGGTCCCGGTGCATGAGCCCGGCACGGGTGAGCGGCACCTGGGCGCGGTAGGGCACCCGGACGTAGGTGGACAGGCGGATCACCGAGGGCACGGGCAGCGACGTCGTGGCCGCGTGCAGCGTGAGCCCCGCCGGATCTCCGTGCACCACGTCGGCCTTCCCGCACATCACCAGCACCACGGCCCGCCGCAGCGGCAGCGCCGTCAGCGGTTCGTAGGTGGCGTTGAGCAGGAGCACCCTGCGCCGCCCCCACCCGGGGGCCGTGCCGACCGCGGGATCCCGGCCTCTACGCTGTCCCGGCGGGCGGGCCGTCCGGCCTCCGCTCCGCGGGGGCGGCCCACTCGGGTGGGAGACCCCACCCGGATAGGCGCGCAGGGCTACCTCCGGCGCCTGTCCCGCCACGGGATCGTGGTCGGCGGCGCCGAGGGGGATCGGTTGTCGGTCTGGCACTCGACCACCTCCACCGGTGCGGTCATAGCAGACCACAGATCACCCCGGAAATGCGACCGTGTTAGAAGACGTGTCCTGTGAGATCCGTCCGAAGTTCACGTGAACGAGGGCGGTCCAGGCTAGGAAGGGCCCCGTGAACCCGCTGCTGACCGAGACCCCGCAGTGCGTGACCGACAAGGGCACCTGGTGTTACCAGGTGTTCCAGCTGACCCACAACGAGTGGCTGGCGGCGTCGGCGGGCTGGCTGATCGCCAAGCCGATCAAGATCCTGCTCATCCTCGCCGTCGCGGTGCTGATCCGGTTCCTGCTGCGCAAGCTCATCGACCGGGTCACCGAGATCCCGCGCGGCAACGGCCGTCGCCTGCCCGCGCTGCTGCGCCCCCTGCGTGAGCGCGCGCCCGACCTGCTCGGTCCCGTGGTGCTGGAGCGGCGGCGGCAGCGGGCGAAGACCATCGGCTCGGTGCTCAAGTCGCTGACGTCGTTCGTGGTGTTCGGGCTCGCGTTCATCCAGATCCTCGGCGAGCTGGGCATCAACCTGGGGCCGATCATCGCGTCGGCCGGGATCGTCGGTGTCGCGCTGGGCTTCGGGGCGCAGAACCTGGTCAAGGACTTCCTGTCCGGCATGTTCATGATGCTGGAGGACCAGTACGGCGTCGGGGACGTGATCGACATCGGCCCGGCCAGCGGCACCGTCGAGTCCGTCGGGCTGCGCATCACGACGCTGCGGGACATGAAGGGCACCGTCTGGTACGTCCGCAACGGCGAGGTGCTGCGGGTCGGCAACTCCAGCCAGGGCTACGCGAACGCGGTCGTCGACGTGCCGCTGAGCTACACCGCGGACGTCGACCGCGCCGTCGACGTGCTGACGGCGAGCGTGACCGCGGCTGTCGCGGAGGAGCCGCTGTCGGAGGACGTGCTGGAGCCGCCGGAGGTGCTGGGCGTGGAGAGCGTCACACCGGAGGGCATCACGATCCGCGTGACGGCGAAGGTGCGGCCCGGCAAGCAGTGGTCGGTGCAGCGCGCGCTGCGGGCCCGCGTGATCGCGGGACTGGAGGAGGCGGGCTTCGAACCGCCCATGGGCCGGTTCGTGGGTCCGGCGAACGCGGCACAATAGGAGTCGTGTCCGAACCCCAGTCCTTCTACGAGGCCGTCGGCGGCGAGCCGACCTTCCGCAAGATCGTCGCCCGCTTCTACGCCGAGGTGGCGGACGACGAGGTGCTGCGGCCGCTCTACCCCGAGGAGGACCTCGGGCCGGCGGAGGAGCGCCTGCGGCTGTTCCTCATGCAGTACTGGGGCGGCCCGCACACCTACTCCGAGCAGCGTGGTCACCCCCGGCTGCGGATGCGGCACGCGCCGTTCAAGGTCGGCCCGCTGGAGCGTGACGCGTGGCTCCGCGCGATGCGGATCGCGGTGGACGAGGCCGACCTGCCGCCGCACCTGGAGCAGCAGCTGTGGAACTACCTGGAGATGGCCGCCCACAGCATGCTGAACAGCTGGGACTGATGGCCCGCGTCTTCCGCGGCATCCCCTACGCGGCCCCGCCGGTCGGTGAGCTGCGGTTCGCGCCGCCCCAGCCGCCCGGTCCGTGGTCCGGCGAGGACGCCCCGGCCCCCTCTTCGCTGCAGCCCGACATCCTCGGCCGCGGGCTGACCGGCAGCGAGGACTGCCTGTACCTGAACGTGTACGCGCCCGAGGCGCCCGGGCCGCACCCGGTGCTGGTCTGGATCCACGGCGGTGGCGGGGTCACCGGTTCCCCGCACGACTACGACGGGACCAGGTTCGCCGAGCACGGCGTGGTCGTCGTGACGATCGCGTACCGGCTGGGCGCGCTGGGCCTGCTCTACCTGCCCGAGGTGTTCGGCGGTGGGAACTTCGCGTTGCTGGACCAGATCGCGGCCCTGCGCTGGGTGCGGGACCACATCGCGAAGTTCGGCGGTGACCCGGAGCGGGTGACGCTCGCCGGCGAGTCCAACGGCGGCCGCACGGTGGGCACCCTGCTGGCCGCCCCAGCCGCGCGCGGCCTGTTCCAGCAGGCGATCGTGCAGAGCGGCACCGGGGTCGGCTCGCTGGTGGACACGCCGGAAGCGGCGCGGCGCACGGCGGGCGAGTTGCTGGCGGAGCTGGACTTGACGCCGGAGACGGCCGGAAAGCTGCGGGAGCTGCCCGCCGAGCGGATCGTCGAAGCCCAGGTCCGCCGGTCGTCGAACCGGGTGCCGTACCGGGTGGTGGTGGACGGCGCGGAGCTGACGCGGCCGCCGCTGGACGCCGTCGCCGCGGGCAGTGCCGCCGAGGTGCGGCTGCTGATCGGGACGAACCACGACGAGGAGGACCTGTTCCGCGCGCTCGGCCAGTCCTCCGGCCCGCTCACGCTCGACCGGCGCGCGTACGACGGCGCGCTGGCCCACTACCGGGAGCGGTTCCCGGACCTGTCCGAGGACGAGCTGACCGCGCGCGTCACGACGGCGGCCGACTGGTGGTTGCCGGCGATCCGCTTCGCCGAGGCGCAGCACGCGGCCGGTGGCGAGGTGTGGATGTACCGGCTGGACTGGCGGAGCGGGGTGCGGGGCATGGGCGCCTGCCACGGCCTCGACGTACCCCTGGTCTTCGACGATCTGGACAACCCGTTCTTCCGGCTGTTCCTCGGCCGCGACACCGCCCGGGCGCGACCCATCACCACCACCATGCACGACGCGTGGGTCCGCTTCGTCCACGGCGAGCCGTCCTGGCCGCGCTACACCCCGTCGACCCGCACCACGATGTTGTTCGACACCGTCAGCACCCCAGTCGACGACCCCGATCGGGACGAACGGCTGTTGTGGGATTATCCGCAGGCGGCATCCCACTTCGGCGAGAACGGCGCACGCCTCCATGACGAAGACTCGTAGGTCTCGGACGTGAACTCGGGCGTCAGCGGCATTGGCTGGGCAGGCGGCCCCGAGAACGTCATCAAGAACGTCACGGACCGAAGCCTCTAGCCCGCCTCACAGAGCCGCAACGCGCTTTTCCGCAGCACGACCTTCGCCTCGTCGGCGGTGCTGCGGCCTGCGGCAGCTGGGGCGGCCGCGGTGCGGCCGAGTTCGAGAATCACGGCGGCGAGCCAGGCGCTCATCGCCGGTGCGGGTCGCTGCCGTCGACTCGGAGGCTCCGGTTCAGGGCGGGGTCCAACAGCAGCGGGTACCGGCGGGGGAGCTGCCAGCTGAGGCCGAAGAACCGGCTGATCGCGTCGGCCGCCGGGTCGTCGCCCGGGCAGCGGTACCGCGCGGTCGACGAGGCCACGCGGGTGCTCCGGGCAGCTGCTGATCGTCGCCCCCTGATCGGTGGTCAAGGAACCCCGGCGAGGCCACGGTGCGCCCGCTCGGTCCCGAGTACCGCGGTCACGTCCTCAGCTCCGCCTGATCGTCGCGAGCCAGGCCGGTGCGCCGTTCTCGTCGTGGAAGGTCGTCCGCACCCGTTCCGGCACGATGGCGGCCACGGTCCACCCCACCCCGAACGCCGCGGTGAGGTCCTCCCGGCTGACCGGGTGCGGGCCGGTGTCCGTGCCCTCGTCGCTGAAGCACAGCACGTACAGCGTGCCCCCGTGCTCCGTCGCCGTCGCCGTCGCCAGGCTCGCCGCGTACTCCCGCCGCTCGTCGCTGTCGAAGGTGTGGAACAACCCGCAGTCGAGCACGGTGTCGAACCGGCGCCCCAGCCGATCGAGCCGGAGCGCGTCCGCCTCCACGAACTCCGCTGCCAGCCGCCGGTCCGCGGCCTTCTGCCGGGCCATCGCCAGCGCCGTCCCGGCCACGTCGAAGCCCAGCACCGGCAGCCCCAGCGAGGCGAGGTGCAGTGCGTTTTCCCCGGTGCCACAACCGGCGTCGAGCACGGAGCCGGTGAACCCGCCCCCGGCCGCCAGGCGCACCACCGTGGGCTGCGGGCCGCCGATGTCCCACGGCGCCGGTTCGTCCCTCTGGTAGGACGCGTCCCAGTGCTGTCCGGTCATCCGCTCGTGGCTGGTCGGCTTCCGCATCCCGGGCTCCTCTCAGAACAGCAAGGGCAACAACGCCTGGCGTCGCCGCAAGACCGCTCCATAACGGCCGTCGAGGCGGAGCCACGAGCTTGTCGCGGTCACCCGCACCACGTCCTCTTCGATCGACGAATCGACAAAACCCATGCCGGACAACGCGAACAGGCAGCGCATCGGGATCTTGACCTCGATGCCGTCCCCACTGACGGTGAGCACCGTCTGGTCCATCAGCGACGCGGGCGGCGTGCCGTGCGGGCCGACGTGCTCCCGCGCGAGCCCGACGCCGCGGTCGGTCAGCTCGCCGATCACGCGCACCGGCACGTCGTCGACGTGCTGCCACTGCCCGCCGGCGGGCAGTTCGGCGTGCCACAGCAGGTCCCGCGCCGGGCCGGGGTCCATCCGCTCCCCCGGCGCGACGGTGAGCGCGGCGAGCAGTTCGTTGCCGGACACCGTCACGTCACGCGGAGTGCTCTGCCCGGAGACGGCGCGGGTCGCGAGCACCTCGAACGGCGTCGCGACCCACGCTTCCACGACCTCCTCGCCGCGGTTGCGCAGCCGCACCGCGCACTGCCCGTCCAGCCGGACCGCGCGGGCGACGAACGCGCTGAGCGTCTCGCGGTCCGCGCTGTCCGCGATGCGCAGCTCGGTGGCCGTGCCCCGGACGCTGTCAGTCATCGGTCCCCTCCGCCAGCCTGTCGCGCAGGAACTTACGTTCCTCGTCCGTGAACCGGCGCGGCCGCCCCGTCGCCACGTCGTAGGGCGCGAGCACGGTGTCCGCGACGACCGCGACGGGATCCGCCTCGGAAGGTCCACTGTGGACCCGGTAGTCGAGGGTGGCCGAGGCGAACCTCAGCTCCCGCAAGGAAACCTCGACGCGGATCTCCTGCCCGGCGACCACGATCGGCACCTTGTAGTGCACGGACAGCTTCACCACGACCATACCCTTGGCGAACTCCGCGAGCCCGGCTTCGCCCGCCTCGCCGAACAACAGCGGGACCCGGGCCTCTTCGAGCAGCGTCACCATCCGCGCGTGGTTCACGTGCCCGAACACGTCCATGTCCGACCAGCGCGGCCGGACCATCGCCACGTACACCCGCTACCTCACCGTGCTCCGCAGCTGGCGCGCCGCCACCGACAGCGTCGCCAGGTCCAGCCTGCCCGAACGGCCGATCTCGTCCAGCGCGACCCGCGCCCGCGACAGCCGCGACGCGTTCGCCTTCTCCCACTGGGCGATCTTCTCCTCGGTGGAGTCCTCGGGGTCGCTGTGCCGCAACGCGTCCAGCGTGATCGCCCGCAGGGACGAGTACACGTCGTCACGCAGCGAGAGCCGCGCGAGCGCGTGCCAGCGGTTGCCGCGTTCGAGCGCGCTGATCGAGGTCAGCAGCTGGTCGACGTTGAGGTGCGCCGACAGCGCGTAGTACAGCTGCGCGGTTTCCAGCGGGCTGCGCTCGGCGTCGACCCTGGCCTCCCGCTCCGCCAGCTCGGTGACCTCGATGACGTCCAGCAGCCCGTAGGAGTCCAGCAGCACCGCGACGCGGTCCGCCAGCTCCGTCGGCACGCCCTCGCCGCAGAACCGCTTGGTGCGCTCGGCGACGGTCTCCGCCTCCCGGCCGCCCAGCATCTCGCGGACCTTCGGCGCGAGCTTCGCGACGTTGTCGCCGAAGCGGCTCATCTCCGCGCCGACCGCGATCGGCTGCGGGCGGTTCGCCAGGAACCAGCGGGCCGCGCGGTCGAGCAACCGCCGCGACTCCAGCATCATCGCGTCGGTGATGCGGGTGTCCACGACGTTGTCGAGCGCGTGGATCGCGCTCCACAGGGAGTCCAACTCGTAGACGCGCGTGACCACCGTGTACGCGCGCACGGCGTCGGTGGCGGTCGCGTTCATCTCCTCGGCGAGGCGGAACGCGTACGTGATCCCCGCGCCGTCGACGACCTCGTTGACGAGCATCGTGCTGATGATCTGCCTGCGCAGCGGGTGCTCGGCGATGGCGTCGGAGAACCGCTCCCGCAACGGCTTCGGGAAGTACTCCGGCAGCCGCCGCGCGAACACCTCCGCGTCGGGCAGCTCGCTGGCCAGCAGCTCGTCCTTCAGGTCGAGCTTGACGTGCGCGAGCAGCGTCGCCAGCTCCGGGGAGGTCAGGCCGCGGCCCGCCTTCTCCAGCTCGCGGAACTGGGCCTTCGTCGGCAGCGACTCCAGCTCCCGGTCCAGCGCGCCCGCGGCCTCCAGCGCCGCGACCTGCCGCTCGTGCACGCTCACCATGCCCGGAGCGTGCGCCCGGCTCACGCCGAGCACCGAGTTCTGGTGGTAGTTGTCGGCCAGCACGAGCTCGGCGACCTCGTCGGTCATCTCGTGCAGCAGGCTGTTGCGCTGCTCGCGGTCCAGCTGCCCCGCCGCGACCAGGTGGTCGAGGAAGATCTTGATGTTGACCTCGTGGTCCGAGCAGTCCACGCCGGCCGAGTTGTCCAGCGCGTCGGTGTTGATCTTGCCGCCCGTGCGGGCGAACTCGATGCGGCCGCGCTGGGTCAGCCCGAGGTTGCCGCCCTCGCCGACGACCTTCACCCGCAGGTCCTTGCCGTTGACGCGGACGGCGTCGTTGGCCTTGTCGCCCGCGTCGGCGTGCGTCTCGTCCTCGGCCTTGACGTAGGTGCCGATACCGCCGTTCCACAGCAGGTCCACCGGGGCGAGCAGGATCGCCTTGATCAGCTCCGCCGGGGACAGGTGCGTGACGTCCTCGGCGAGACCGAGCGCGCGGCGCACCTGCGGCGTGATCGCGATCGTCTTGGCGCTGCGCGAGTAGATCCCGCCGCCCTCGCTGATCAGGGAACGGTCGTAGTCCTCCCACGACGAGCGCGGCAGCGCGAACAACCGCTTGCGCTCGGCGAACGACGTCTTCGCGTCCGGGTCGGGGTCCAGGAAGATGTGCAGGTGGTTGAAGGCGGCCACCAGCCGGATGTGCTCCGAGAGCAGCATCCCGTTGCCGAACACGTCGCCCGCCATGTCACCGATGCCGACGACCGTGAAGTCCTGCCGCTGCGTGTCCACGCCCAGCTCGCGGAAGTGCCGCTTGACGCTCTCCCACGCGCCGCGCGCGGTGATGCCCATGGCCTTGTGGTCGTAGCCCACGGAACCACCGGAGGCGAAGGCGTCACCGAGCCAGAAGCCGTAGCTCGCCGACACCTCGTTGGCGATGTCGGAGAACGTCGCGGTGCCCTTGTCCGCCGCGACCACCAGGTACGTGTCGTCGGCGTCGTAGCGCACCACGTCCTTCGCGGGCACCGTCCGGCCCTCGACGCGGTTGTCGGTCAGGTCCAGCAGGCCCGAGATGAACATGCGGTAGCAGGCGATGCCCTCGGTCAGCTGCGCGTCGCGGTCCACGCCGGGGTCGCCCGTCGGCGCCGGCGGGCGCTTGACGACGAACCCGCCCTTCGCGCCGACCGGCACGATGACCGCGTTCTTCACGGCCTGCGCCTTGACCAGGCCCAGGATCTCCGTGCGGAAGTCCTCACGCCGGTCCGACCAGCGCAGCCCACCGCGGGCGACGGCGCCGAACCGCAGGTGCACACCCTCGACGCGCGGCGAGTACACGAAGATCTCGAACCGCGGGCGCGGCTCGGGCAGGTCCGGCACGCTCTGCGGGTCGAGCTTGATCGCCAGGAACGGGCGCGGGTTCCCGTCGTCGTCGGTCACCCTGTAGTTGGTGCGCAGGGTCGCGCAGATGACCGCGAGCAGGCGCCGCAGGATGCGGTCCTGGTCGAGGCTCGTCACCCCGTCGATCATCGAGGTGATCTCGTCGACGAGGGTCTGGGACTGCGCGTCGGACTCCGGGTCGGTCGCCAGGTCGAAGCGGTGCTCGAACAGTTCGAGCAGCTTGGTGGCGATGTCCGTGTGCGCCAGCACGGCGTCCTCGATGTACTCCTGCGAGTACGGCGTGCGGGCCTGGCGGAGGTAGCGCGCGTAGGCCCGCAGCACGGACGCCTGCCGCCAGGTCAGCCCCGCGCGCAGGACCAGCGAGTTGTAGCCGTCGATCTCGCAGTCACCGCGCCAGGCGGCGGCGAACGCGTCCTGGAAGCGGACCCGCAGGTCCTGCTCGTCCTGCTCGGTGAGGTCGTCGAGCGCCTGCTGCCGGATGCGCAGGCCGAAGTCGTAGATCCACGAGCGGGTGCCGTCCTCGCGGCGCAGCTCGTACGGCCGCTCGTCCACGACCTCGACACCCATGCGCTGCAGCACGGGCAGCACGGCCGAGAGCGTGACGCCCTCGCCCAGCAGGTACAGCTTGAAGCGCCGCTCCCCCGGCTCGGCGTCCGCCGGCACGTAGAACGACATCGCCAGGTCCTGCTCGTCGCGCAGCGACTCCAGCCTGCGGAGGTCGGCCAGCGCGTCGACGGCGCTGAAGTCCTCCTTGTAGGCCTCGGGGAACACGCCCGCGTAACGCTGGCCCAGCTCGGTGGCGGACTCCTCGCCGACGGTCGTGGCCCGGCCGCCCTCACGCCGCTCGGCGAGGATCGCGTCGACCATCAGGTCGTCCCAGCTGCGCACGGCCGCGTTGAGGCGTTCCTGGATGCGCAGCGTGTCCGGTTCCAGCTGGCGGCTGGGGTCGGTGTGGACGATGAAGTGCACCTGGGCGAGCGCGGTCTCGCCGACGCGCGTGCCGTACTCGAGGTGGGTGCCTTCGAGTTCGGCGAGCAGGACTTCCTGCATCGCCAGGCGCGAACGGGTCGTGTAGCGGTCGCGCGGGAGGAAGACGAGGCACGAGTAGAAGCGGCCGTAGGGGTCGCGCCGCAGGAACAGCCGCAGCCGCCGCCGGTCGGACAGCGTGATCGCGCCGATCGCCGTGGAGTACAGCGAGTCCCGGTCGGCGGAGAACAGGTCGGCCCGCGGCCAGTTCTGCAGGACCTCCAGCATGCGCTGGCCGGAGAAGGACTCCATCGGGTAGCCGGCGCGGTGGATGACGTCGCGGACCTTGCGCGCGACGACGGGGATGTCGAGGACATCCTCGTGCAGGGCGCTGGTGGTGAACATGCCGAGGAAGCGGTGTTCGCCGGTGACCTGGCCGCGCTCGTCGAACGTCTTCACGCCGACGTAGTAGGGGTAGACGGGCCGGTGCACCGTGGAGGGGGCGCTGGCCTGGGTGAGGACGAGGAGCTCGGGCTTGAGGGCGTTGCCCGCCGTGTCAGGGCCGGCGGTGAGGCTACGGGCGGCGAGGTTGTCCTGCCGCAGCACGCCGAGTCCGGAGGCGAGGGAGGCGCGCAAGGCGGGTTCGTCGTCGCCGGGTTCGCCTTCGGTGACCTCGAAGCGGCGGTAGCCGAGGAAGGTGAAGTGACCGCGGGCGAGCCAGCGCAGCAGCGCGGCGCTCTCGGCGATCTCGTCGGCGGGCAGCGGCGGCGGGTTGTCGTCGAGTTCCCGGGCGACGTCGTTCGCGGCCTGCACCATCTTCTCGGTGTCCTCGACGACCTCGCGCACGTCGGCGAGGACGGAGGTCAGGCGGGTGTCCAGTTCCCGCGCCCGGGTGGGGTCGGTGATGCGGTCGACCTCGACGTACATCCACGATTCCGCGGCGGCGCCCTCGGGGGGCTGGGCGGCGTCGGCGGTGGGGTGGATTTCGAGGAGCTTGCCGGTGATGTCCCTGCTGACGACGACGATGGGGTGGACCAGCCGCTGGACCTGCAGCCCGTCGCGGGCGAGCTTGGCGGTGATCGAGTCGACCAGGTAGGGCATGTCGTCGGTGACGATCTGCACGACGGTCGCGTCGCGGGTCCAGCCGTCTTCGGCGGTGGTGGGGTTGAACAGCCGGACGCCCGGTCTCCCGGGGACGCGCTGTTCGGCGAACTGGCAGTGCGACCGGACGGCGCCGACGAGGTCGACGGGGTCGTCGCCGAGGACCTCCTCGGCGGGCAGGTGGCGGTAGTAGAGGCGGATGAGGTCGGCGATGTCGGGTGCCTGCTGGGCGGCAGCTTCGATCAGCTCGTCCCGGATCTGCTCGGGGCTGGCCGGTCGCCGTTGAAGGGTCTCCCGCCCGGAGGCCACGCCGGGACGGGACGAAACACCGGTCGAACTCATTTCAGGCAACTCTCCACTGAGCCTTGATCACGCGATCACGCCGAACAGCCTCACCATAGTGCGACCTCGCGAACCCGGTTCGGCTATGGGGACGCACCGATCCCCGCCCCCGCTGCTAGGCCCTGGTGCCCTCCCCCACACGGGCGGGGGTGGCGAGGCGCGGGTGGGGCACATCGCCTGCGGCGGGTTGGTGCCCGGCTCGGGCGCCCGGGGGCGGCGGCGGTGCCCGGCTCGGGCCCGGGGGCGGCGGGAGTGCCCGGCTCGGGCGCCCGGGGCGGCGGCGGTGCGCGGCGCG
>NZ_BAABIB010000031.1:0-1839 GCF_039542405.1 Amycolatopsis dongchuanensis | reverse complement strand
CCATCGAGCGCTACAAGGGCTACCGCCGCGACCTGGCCACCGCCTACCGCGTGACGCGCACGGTGGTGACCAGTGACCGCACCAAGACCACCTTCCGGCACGCGGTCGGCTATCCGCTGGCCGGGGCTGGGGTGGTGATCAAGCGGTGGCGCGACACCCACGGCCCATCCCGCTACGAGCGGCAGATGCGCGCCGCTGAGGCGGCCGGTGACCAGGAAGCGTTGCGGTACTGGCAGGAGGCCGACGTGGCGGAGAAGCAGCGCCGCCACGACCGCGTGATGGACTGGATCAAAGCCCCTGGTCAGCTCATCAAGGCCGGGGCGATCGGGCTGGTCGGGGTGGCGGCGCTGCTGCTGGTGCTCGGGATCATCCTCGCGATCAACTCGGGCAACATCGCCGACGTCATCGGCCCGATCGGCGCGGTGCTGGACGCGATCGCGTTCTCGGTGTGGTTCCTGACCAGCTACGGCGTGTTCCTGCTGGCCGGGGGCACCGCCGCCGGGCTGGTCTACCTCTACCGGGTGGGCAAGCAGCACGGCGAGGTGCCCGGCTGGCTGGCCGACCCGGAGCCCGAGGGCGACCAGATGGACGGCCTGCCGGACGAGAACACCATCCTCAATGCGCTGCGCAACCTCAACATCCCCGGCTTCACCCGGGCGATGAAGGAGGGGTGGCGGATCAAGTTCCTGATGCCGCCCACCATCGACGGCAAGGGCTGGCGCGCCCAGCTCGCCCTCCCGCCCGCGTGCCCGGTCGAGGAGATCGTCAAGCGCAAGAACACCCTGGCCCACAACCTGGTGCGCTTCCCGATCGAGGTGTGGCCGACCGAACCGCAGCCGTCCGTGCTGGACCTGTGGGTGGCCAAGCCCGGCGCGCTGTCCGGCCCGGTCGACCCGTGGCCGCTGCTGGAAGACCTGGACAACGCCCAGACCGACTACTTCACCGGCGTGCCGGCCGGGGTCACCATCAAGGGCGACGTGGTGCGGGGCCGGTTGTCGGAGGCCAACTACGTGTTCGGCGGGATGATGGGCTCCGGCAAGTCCACGCTCGCGATCACCCTGGCGCTGGGCGCGATGCTGGACCCGCTGGTCGACATCGACGTGATCGTGATGGCCGAGAACGCCGACTTCGAGCCGATGAAACCGCGGCTGCGGTCGCTGCGCACCGGTGCGGGGGAAGAGACGGTGGAAGCCTGCATGGCCCTGCTGCACGAGCTCTACGAAGACCTCACGGTGCGGGGTGAGGCGCTGCGCGAGCACGACGAACGCGCCGTGAACCGCACGCTGGCCGAGAAGGACGACCGGCTGCGGCCCCGGATCGTGATCATCGACGAGTGCCAGAACCTGTTCCTGGGCAAGCACGGCAAGAACGCGATCGAGGTGGCCTCCAAGCTCATGTCCACCGCCCGCAAGTACGCCATCACCCTGATGTTCCTCACCCCCGAGCCGTCCAAGGATGCGCTCCCGCGCAAGATCATCAGCATTGCCAGCAACAAGGCGTGCTTCGCCATCGGTGACCAGAACGGCAACGACGCCGTGCTGGGCACCGGCAGCTACAAGGCCGGAATCTCCGCGGTCGGCCTGACTCCGAAGACCGATGAGGGCCCGGGGGACATCGGCACCTGCATGCAGCGCGGGTTCACTGCCAAGCCCGGTCTGCTGCGCAGCTTCTACGTCGACCAGCGCGACGCCCACCGCGTCACCCAGCGCGCGCTGCAACTGCGCGAACAGGCCCGCATCAGCGGCAGCGCCCCGGCCGAGGAGGAGCGGGACCTGCTGGCGGACGTGCTCGCGGTGATGGGCACCAAGCCCGGCCGGGCCGGGGAGGTCGCCAAGGCCC
>NZ_BAABIB010000030.1:0-1839 GCF_039542405.1 Amycolatopsis dongchuanensis | reverse complement strand
CCATCGAGCGCTACAAGGGCTACCGCCGCGACCTGGCCACCGCCTACCGCGTGACGCGGACGGTGGTGACCAGTGACCGCACCAAGACCACCTTCCGGCACGCGGTCGGCTATCCGCTGGCCGGGGCTGGGGTGGTGATCAAGCGGTGGCGCGACACCCACGGCCCCTCCCGCTACGAGCGGCAGATGCGCGCCGCTGAGGCGGCCGGTGACCAGGAAGCGTTGCGGTACTGGCAGGAGGCCGACGTGGCGGAGAAGCAGCGCCGCCACGACCGCGTGATGGACTGGATCAAAGCCCCTGGTCAGCTCATCAAGGCCGGGGCGATCGGGCTGGTCGGGCTGGCCGGGCTGCTGCTGGTGCTCGGGATCATCCTCGCGATCAACTCGGGCAACATCGCCGACGTGATCGGGCCGATCGGCGCGGTGCTGGACGCGATCGCGTTCTCGGTGTGGTTCCTGACCAGCTACGGCGTGTTCCTGCTGGCCGGGGGCACCGCCGCCGGGCTGGTCTACCTGTACCGGGTGGGCAAGCAGCACGGCGAGGTGCCCGGCTGGCTGGCCGACCCGGAGCCCGAGGGCGACCAGATGGACGGCCTGCCGGACGAGAACACCATCCTCAACGCGCTGCGCAACCTCAACATCCCCGGCTTCACCCGGGCGATGAAGGAGGGGTGGCGGATCAAGTTCCTGATGCCGCCCACCATCGACGGCAAGGGCTGGCGCGCCCAGCTCGCCCTCCCGCCCGCGTGCCCGGTGGAGGAGATCGTCAAGCGCAAGAACACCCTGGCCCACAACCTGGTGCGCTTCCCGATCGAGGTGTGGCCGACCGAACCGCAGGCGTCCGTGCTGGACCTGTGGGTGGCCAAGCCCGGCGCGCTGTCCGGTCCGGTCGACCCGTGGCCGCTGCTGGAAGACCTGGACAACGCCCAGACCGACTACTTCACCGGGGTGCCGGCCGGGGTCACCATCAAGGGCGACGTGGTGCGGGGCCGGTTGTCGGAGGCCAACTACGTGTTCGGCGGGATGATGGGCTCCGGCAAGTCCACGCTCGCGATCACCCTGGCGCTGGGCGCGATGCTGGACCCGCTGGTCGAGATCGACGTGATCGTGATGGCCGAGAACGCCGACTTCGAGCCGATGAAACCGCGGCTGCGGTCCCTGCGCACCGGCGCGGGGGAAGAGACGGTGGAAGCCTGCATGGCCCTGCTGCACGAGCTCTACGAAGACCTCACGGTGCGGGGTGAGGCGCTGCGCGAGCACGACGCCCGCGCCGTCACTCGTGAGCTGGCCGAGAAAGACGACCGGCTGAGGCCCCGCGTGGTGGTCATCGACGAGTGCCAGAACCTGTTCCTGGGCAAGCACGGCAAGAACGCGATCGAGGTGGCCTCCAAGCTCATGTCCACCGCCCGCAAGTACGCCATCACCCTGATGTTCCTCACCCCCGAGCCGTCCAAGGACGCGCTCCCGCGCAAGATCATCAGCATTGCCAGCAACAAGGCGTGCTTCGCCATCGGCGACCAGAACGGCAACGACGCCGTGCTGGGCACCGGCAGCTACAAGGCCGGAATCTCCGCCGTCGGCCTGACCCCGAAGACCGACGAAGGCCCGGGGGACATCGGCACCTGCATGCAGCGCGGGTTCACCGCCAAGCCCGGCCTGCTGCGCAGCTTCTACGTCGACCAGCGCGACGCCCACCGCGTCACCCAGCGCGCCCTGCAACTGCGCGAACAGGCCCGCATCAGCGGCAGCGCCCCGGCCGAGGAGGAGCGGGACCTGCTGGCCGACGTGCTCGCGGTGATGGGCACCAAGCCCGGCCGGGCCGGGGAGGTCGCCAAGGCCC